>NZ_NHZE01000026.1:0-53960 GCF_002207995.1 Pantoea sp. VS1 | reverse complement strand
CGGAAAAGTGCCGGAGGTGGGCTATCCGGAGGGGGCGAAGCTGTACAAAGTCGGTGAAAAAGGCGACCTGAGGCTGAACGGGCGAACCTTCCTGAGCGCGGCGTTACGGGGGGAATATGTACGGTTCCTGGAAGTGGACGACGGCATTGACGTCATCCTCTTCGACAGGCTCATCCTTGCGTATTATGACCGGGCAGAAAAGCGTATTATCCGAATCGACTGACCACAAAAAATGTTACCTGTGTGCCCGGTCTGATCTGTTACCCATGTGCCCGGTCGTACCTAAACCCGGTGCTGACGCACCGGCTCTCTCCCTTCGCCTGCGCTTTCTCCTGTGGTCTGGCCTTCTCTTCCTCTTCTTTCCTGTCTTCCTGCTGCTGTCATTCTGCTTCTGCCATTTCTTCCTTCCGTGGTTCTCCTGATTCATCACCCTGATAAGGTCACGAACCATGGCCCCCTTCGGCTCCCCGGCAAGCCGGGTCGTCGAGCCCTATTGCGCTAACCGGCAAGCCGGTAAGCTCCGCCGGACCGCAAAGGGCTGCGTTTCGGGCCTTTCGGCTGGGGTCTGATGGGGATTAAACGGAAAAGGATCATCGAAGAGGATGACGGGTCTGTGCAATTAGTGCCATAAGAAGCTGTAACATGTCGCCTTATGATAATGAAATTGTAAATCAATCTCATTCTTGTTAATGTTCACCGCGAAAATGCATAAGAGTGTGTATAAATTTTTCAGTCGGGCTATAACCCTTACGGATAGTCACGCCATTCAGAGGAATGCGTAACGCCGGTGAGTGTTTGACGAAATCATTTGAAGGCAAAATGAAAACGGCGCTTAACACAGACCTTTACCCAGATGGGTTACATTCCTGTCCCAATTTCAGCAGAAGTCCGGTATTGAAGGGCAGAGGGGCTGCTTTATTTTCGTCCATTATTTTCCATGTGCTGCTGCTTACCCTTTATGTTTGTTGCAAAAATTCCTCGCCCACTCTTGAAGAAGAGGGTGGCAGAGCAGGAAGTCCAGTGGCGTTCGTTGCATTCAATGCAACGAGTATGAGCCCGGCAGAAGCCGAAACCGCAGCGGAAGATGCACCCTTGCTCGTTCCTGTGCCGGTTGTCCGTCATGCAGTCATAGCGACTGAACACAAAGAACCACCTCCTAAGCCGAAACAGGTTAAAAAAACACTACCTGTCGAGAAAACTCAACCTGCCCCCTCGGCGAAAAAAACGGTTGAACGTCCGCCAGTCAGTAAAGAGGAAGCCTCCGGCATGGGGGATACTCAGACATTAGAAAATAGTCAGACGGCTTCGACTGCATCTGGTCAGGGTGGTGCTTCCACCATGTCTGGCGAAAGCACTACTGGTCGTGCTGCGAGCGGGGCTGGATCTGCTGCAACCGTTCATCTGCATATTCTTAATCGCCGCGTGAATTATCCATCCCGGGCACGTTCAATGGGTGTTGAGGGCCGGGTTAAAGCCCAGTTCGACATTAATGAGTCCGGAACGATAAAAAATATTCGTATCCTTGCGGAAGATCCGCCCGGTGTATTTGGTGCAGATCTTAAGCGTGATATTTCACGCTGGCGCTATGACACAACTGGTGAAGTTAAAGACCAGATTGTCACCGTTATTTTTAAAATCGATGGTCGTATTCAGGTAGTTAACTGAAGATATTTTCTGGGAAAATAATGAAAAAAATTGGATGCGTTGTTATTCCGCTGAGCATTTTTGCTCAGTCGATACTGGCTGAAGGTCTTGCAGATAAAGATGTCATAAAGAAACCAGTCGCTGAAAAGCTAACGGAGCAATCGGCTGAAGATGGTGACACGATTATTGTTCGTTCCGCACCAACCAGTCAGTCGATGGGAACTCAGGTCATTAATGCGGATCAGATTAAAAAGTATCCGACGGGTAACGGTACTATTACTGAACTGCTTAAGCACAACCCTAACGTGCGTTTTTCTAATGATACGAATTCAAGTAATAACCCGGGTGAAATAGCGCCGGAGAATGTCTCCTTCCACGGGGAAAAGTTCTATAACAACAACTTCATGATCGACGGACTGTCTAACAATAATACCGTCAATCCCGGCAACAAAAACGGAGACCTGACAGCAGACCCCGATGGATACAGTCCGATTGACCTGCCTTCCGGTGGGACGCAATCATTCTGGATCAACTCTGAGCTGGTGGACAAGCTTGAGGTGTTTGACAGTAACGTCGCGGCTAAGTACGGTGACTTCACCGGAGGGGTTGTGGATGCACGCCTGAAAGACCCCAGTCTGGATCGCGCATCTGGCCGCGTATCCTGGCGCACCAGTCGTGACAGCTGGACGCGATACCATATTGATGAATCCAAGCGTGACAGCTTTGAGGAAGCGACCAGTCAGTCAAATCAGCCTAAGTTCACTAAAAACTTCTATTCCGTGAGCGTCAATCAACCGCTAAACGACAACGTAGGTCTGATCTTTTCATATAACCGACAGGTATCGAAGATTCCTCAATATAGCCCTAATATGGGGGTTTGGTCAGATCAGGAGAGAGTTGCAGAAACCTATTTATTAAAAGGAACCTGGTTTGCAGATAATGGTGATATATTCCGCCTGACCGGCATGTATGCTCCACACAAGTCGACTTATAATAAGCTTGATATTAAAGATGGGGATTTTACAAACAACGGTGGAGGTTATCGCGCCAATATCGAGTGGGAGCATTTCGCCGATTGGGGAAAAATTACCAGTCTGGCAGGTTACCAGTTTGAGCAGAATAAAATTGAACAGGCTTCTGATACCTTTGCGCAATGGTATCGATATAGTAAAACAAAAGACTTTGTCTCTGATGAAATAGACTGGAGCAGTACAACGGGCACAGCTAATATTCAGTACGGTCAAATCGGTGGGTATGGTAGTTACGGAACGGATAAATCAACCACCACAATTAAGCAGGACGCAGAATTTACGCCGTTTTCTGCACTGGGGGTGACCCATCAGCTGGATGCGGGCTGGCAGACTGACTTATATCAGGCGCGTTATCGTCGCTTCACTGATGCATCTTTGGGTACAGGTCTACCAACCATCGATACCAGCGTTGTTTGCCAGTCAGGTGATGCGCTTTGTATTGATGGTGAACAATATTTAAGCCGTCGCACACTTTACCCGGCGCGAAGCGTTGAAGGTAATTATACCAACTACGCGCTTTACCTTCAGGACAGCATGCTTTACAAGCGTCTTGAAGTGACACCCGGAGTGCGTCTGCAATATGACGATTTCATGAAAAACCTGACCGCCGCTCCTCGCTTTGCTGCATCCCTGGATGTATTCGGCGATCGCACGACAAGATTGTTCGGTGGGGCAAACCGCTATTATGGCCAGAACCTGCTGACCTATAAACTTCGCTCGGGTATCAGCGCCAACATTGCCCAGACACGCAAGGACGCCAGTAGTCCCTGGGTGGGAGATACCACCAAGTACAGTACGTACGATTATGATATTTCCGATCTCAAAACGCCTTACAGCGATGAGCTGTCTCTTGGGCTGTCGCAGCGCGTATTAGATACCGTCTGGACGGTTAAATGGGTTAACCGAAAGGGCCGCGATCAGTTTGGCCGTGACAGCTACGTGAATGATGACGGGAGAAAGTTCTACATTCTTTCCAACAACGGAAAAACGGAAGGTAATACCTGGTCTCTGACGGCTCAGCCCATTAGCCCTTACCACTTCTCACTGGCAGATATCAGCTGGGAGCTGGGTGCCAGCATCGTGAAAAACAAGTCCAGCTCGCAGACTTACTATGACCAGCAGGACAGCGATCAGGATAAGGTCATTTTCAACGGCAAGTTAATGGACAAGGGTGAGATGGATGCGCTCGACTTCAACACGCCGTGGACTGCATTTGTTAACGTCAACACCTTCTTCCCTGCCATTAATCTGAACTGGAGCCAGAACGTCGGCTATACAGCAGGTTACTCGGGCTACACGACCTCTGATGTTGCCTGTCCTTCGGGTAACAGTGCCTGTGGAAGCTACGAGGGCGATGCAAGCCTGTATACCAAGACGAAATACAAAGACTACTTCACCTACGACTGGCGTTTCGCCTGGTCTCAGCCCACTTTCCAGAATCAGTCAGTTGAGCTGACGCTCGATGTGCTGAACGTCTTCGACACGGTCATTGAGGCATCACAGACAACCGCGGCATCTTCCAAAGTCGTGACCTATAAAACCGGCCGTCAGTTCTGGCTGGGTGTGGCATACAACTGGTAATTCTCATTTTTCACCGGCCTTCGCGCCGGTGAGTTTTACGCTGTCCGCAGATTGCGGCGGACGGCGGTAAGTTAGCAATGTAAGGATAAACGCATGCGCTATACCCTTCGCACCCTTTGTGGTGCATTTCTGCTTTTCACTTTTAATGCCCAGGCAATAAGCGCTGACCTCAAATCAGGGCTACCCACTGTGACAGAGGGAGAGCTGGCTAACGGGTTGCGTTACACCCTTATTCCGATACATTCGGACAAGGGACGGCTTGATATCCGTCTGAACGTTGAGGTGGGTTCACTTGATGAAACCAGTGCGCAATCTGGTGTCGCCCACATGGTCGAACATATGGTGTTTCGAGCAAGCAATAGCTGGCCCGAGGGGGTTGCCTCTGCGCTCACCACTCAGGGCTGGAAGCGAGGTCTGAATTATAACGCGGTCACCAACTACGAACGAACTCAGTTCATGATGAGCCCGCCTGATGGAGTAAAAGGGTTAGATCTCTCGCTCCAGGCGCTTGAGCAGATTGCGTCACAGGCCAGCATCAGGCAGGTGGATCTTGATGACGAGCGTAAAGTTATTCTGGAGGAGTGGCGCGGCAAACTCGGCGTAGCCGCACGGATGAATGAGCAGCGCATCGCGGCGCTGCGTGAAGGATCCCGCTATCCGCTGCGACCCACCATCGGGCAGGTCGAATCTATCAAACACACGCCTGCTACCACGCTGGCAGACTTTTACCACCGCTGGTATCAGCCCGAAAACATGCGGCTGCTAATTATCGGTGATATTTCCCCGGAAGAGGCGCGTACAAAGATTTCGCATGTATTTTCGTCCCTGCCTTCCATAACGGTCACGATTCGCAGCACAAAGGACTACGACCAGCAGCTGAAAGACCAGCTTCGCGTGGTGCGGCTGCAGGATGATGAAAGCGGTGGCAGCCAGGTCTCCTGGGTGACCCGTTTTGAGGAAGGCTATACGTTGGGGATCGCAGGCTTTCGCGAACGGTTGATTGACCAGATTACGCTGAGCGCCCTGACGCGCCAGCTCAAGCGACAGCGTGATGCGCTGCCAGATACTGTCGGCAGTATGGTCGCCCGGAAGTCGGAAATCGGGCGCACTACCGTTGCCTTTGGCCTGTTCGCAGACGTGATGCCAGGCAGCTTCGAAGAGGGGCTGGACACGGTTATCACAGAGCGGGAGCGTCTGGTGCGCTATGGCATCAGCAGTCAGGATATTGAAAGCGTAAAAGCAGAGCTGGTGGAATCCGCTCAGCGTATGAAAGACAAACCAGAAATGCGCGCGTTTTCTGACTGGGTGCAGGTCATCAGTGTGGCCTGGCAAAAAAACGAGCCCTACACCGGCACGCAGATGCGTGGCACGCTTGCTCTGAAAGAGCTGTCAACCATTACGCCTGACACGGTCAACGCTCGCCTCAGAAACTGGCTTCAGGCACAGGATAAACTGGTGCAGTTCAGCATCCCGGGCCGCATGCAGTACAACATCCCGCTGCCTTCTGCTGTAGAGAAGACCGTCAGTCGTATTGCTGCGCGTCCGCTTTTACCCACACCGGACGCGGCGACTGCAGTGCTGCCTTCCTTGCCTGAGCACACTACAGAGGGAACCATTCTCTCTGCCAAAAACTTTGCCACTGAGCAGGTGCAGGAATGGCAACTCAGCAATGGCGATCGCGTGGTATGGAAACGCACGCCACTGGCAAAAGACCGTGTCTGGATACAGGCGGTAAGCCAGGCTGGCTATCTCAGTGAGGGTGTCGTTGGATGGTCTTCTCAGCTGGCGGCGCAGCTGGCTGCTCACGGTGCCCCAGCCGGATGGAGTGAGGATGACTACCAGCGCTGGCTAAGCGACAACAATACCACACTTAACGTCAGCCAAGCGTCGGGCAGCCTTGAGGTATCAGGCAGCGCTGTTAACACCAGCCTGAACAAGCTCATGCAGGCCTATCAGCTGCTGTATGTTGATAACCATCTTGACGCAGCCTCGGTCAAGAGCAGCCTTCTGGGGTTGGCGCGTCGTCAGGTCATGCAGGGCAGTACGCTGTCAGCACAGCGTGATAAGGAAGTCTCTGCACTGAGGTACGGAGCAAGAACCTTCCCGGTACCTACCCAGGCTGAACTGACTGCCGTGACGGCTGCAAATCTGGAGTCACAATGGAAGACGCTCAGTACCGCCCCCGTCACCTATTTCATTATGGGGAACCTGCCGGAAAGCGACGTTAAAAAAGCGGTTGAGCATTATCTTGCGGGTATTCAACGCCTGCAGCCGCTGGCCTACCAGCCCTACCTGCCGGAGAAGGGGGCCCGCGAGCGCGTCAGTCACTTAAGCTCAGAACCAAAAGCGGATATCAGCCTGTGGACCTTCCGCGATGAAGTCTGGACACCGGAGCGCGCCGTGCAGGTCAGCATTGCGCGTAATCTGATGAACCAGCACCTGAAAGCCGTCCTGCGCGACGATGCACGGGGGATCTACAATCTCCGTTTTGACAGCGAGCTCAACGACAAGTCCAACCGTATCGAATCGCAACTGCGCTTCAGCACCTCTCCAGAGCGGGCAGAGGAGATGATTAACCTCGCCAAACGCGCGTTGTCAGAAGCGGGCAGTGGGATCGGAGAGCCAGCGGTTAGAGAGCAGAAAGTTATTTTTGACAAGGCTGAAGCGTCACGACAGCAAGATTTTATAACCCTGCAGCGTCGCCTGCGACTGAGCTACCAGCACTTTAACAGCCCAGTTTATCTGTCCCGGGTAGACAGCCTCGATAAAGCGATCACTCCAGAAGGTATTCGCAGCATGGCAACCCGCCTGTATGACCCGAAAAATCTGACGGTTTACACGGTCCTGCCGCAAGAGGATCAGCAATGAAGAAGAAACTGAATACGGTCTGGCAGCTGAGCCGGACGTTCTGGAGCGGTAAATCATGCTGGAATGCCTGGCTGCTGCTTGCGGTCATTGTCGGGTTGGGTGGGTCGATTGTCTGGCTGAACGTGCTGATCAATGAATGGAGTAAGTCGTTTTACGACGCACTGGGTGAGTTTAACGGGTCCCGCGTTTACGGCCTCGTCAAGGAGTACTGCGTTTACATCCTTATCTACATTGGCGTGTTCGTGTATCAGGACTGGTTTACACGGCTTCTCATCATTCGCTGGCGTAAGGCTCTGACCTCAGAGCTGCTGGAGAGCTGGTTCGCTAAAAAAGCGTTTTGAATCGCCACGGGTTTAACAGACACCTCAGAGTCATTTAAGATGGCTTAAAGAGAGGTGCCCATGAGCGGTAAGCGTTATCCAGAAGAGTTTAAAATCGAAGCAGTCAAACAGATTGTTGATCGTGGACATTCTGTTTCCAGCGTTGCAACACGTCTCGATATCACCACCCACAGCCTTTACGCGTGGATAAAGAAGTACGGTCCGGATTCTTCCGCTAATAAAGAACAGTCAGATGATCAGGCCGAGATCCGCCGTCTCCAGAAAGAGCTGAAGCGAGTTACCGACGAACGGGACATATTAAAAAAAGCCGCGGCGTACTTCGCAAAGCTGTCCGACTGAGGTACGCCTTTATCCGTGACAATACCTGTTACTGGTCTGTTCGCCTGCTGTGTCGGGTGCTGGATGTTCATCCCAGTGGTTTTTATGCCTGGCTTCTGCAGCCGCATTCACAACGCCATCAGGCAGACCTGAGACTGACAGGACAGATTAAACAGTTCTGGCTGGAATCGGGATGTGTCTATGGTTATCGCAAGATCCATCTGGATCTGCGGGACAGCGGGCATCAGTGCGGAGTGAACAGAGTCTGGCGACTGATGAAGCGTGTCGGGATAAAGGCTCAGGTCGGATACCGGAGCCCACGGGCACGTAAAGGCGAGACCAGTATCGTGTCGCCCAACAGGCTTCAGCGACAGTTCAATCCGGATGCTCCGGATGAGCGTTGGGTAACGGACATAACCTACATCAGGACTCACGAAGGCTGGCTATATCTTGCCGTGGTTGTTGATCTGTTCTCACGCAAAATTATCGGCTGGTCCATGCAATCCCGGATGACAAAGGACATTGTCCTGAACGCACTGCTGATGGCTGTATGGCGGCGTAACCCCAAAAACAGGTGCTGGTTCATTCGGATCAGGGCAGTCAGTACACAACCCATGAGTGGCAGTCGTTCCTGAAATCACACGGTCTGGAGGGCAGCATGAGCCGTCGTGGTAACTGTCACGATAATGCGGTTGCAGAAAGCTTTTTCCAGTTGCTGAAACGCGAACGGGTAAAGAAAAAGATCTACGGAACGCGGGAAGAGGCCCGCAGCGATATTTTTGATTACATCGAAATGTTTTATAACAGTAAGCGTCGGCATGGTTCCAGCGATCAGATGCCACCAACTGAATATGAAAACCAGTATTATCAACGGCTCGGAAGTGTCTAAATTATCAGTGGCGATTCAAGGGATAGTGGGAATTTCAGTGGACGTAGGATGATATGGGGTGGACGTTCTGATATCCGTTCGATGTTGTATATGGCAGTCCTTTCTGCTGTGCGCTATAACCCGGAAATAAAAGCTTTTTATGAAAATCTGACATCCAGAGGCAAAGTATTCAAAGTGGCCATGACGGCATGTGTGCGGAAAATGATAACCATCATAAATGCAATGATACGGGGCGGTGAAAAAAACGACTTAACCAGATGGTACAACCTGAATTTCTTTCTCTTGTCCCTGCAATTATACCCAGCAGCAATAGCCCCCTCGGTCACATTGATTGAAGAGTATGTTACTGTTACTGGTAACACCCCCCTCATCTGTAATGGATTAAGGAGAAAATGTGTCTAAAACCGATCATAAAAAACTTACCTGGCTGCATCTTGGAGCAGGTGCTTTTCACCGTGCACATCAGGCATGGTATCTGAATCAGTTGCATCTGAAAGGAGACACGCGGTGGACACTTGCGTTAGCCAATATTCGCAACAGCCAGACGCAGGAGACACTGCAGCGCCTCCATGCACAAAAGGGACGTTACACGTTGGAGCTCATTTCTCCGGCCGGAGAGCGTCGCTACCAGACAATGGCCTCAGTCAGCAAAATTATCCTGTGGGACCCCGGCATACGGTCATTGATTGAAGAGGGATCACATCCGGATACACGGATAATTTCTTTTACGGTAACAGAAGGTGGGTACTTTCTGGACGACGATGGCCGTCTGGATCTTCAGCATCCTGCTGTTATCGCTGATTTAGCGGGGAATCGCGACCCCGTAACTCTGTATGGCGCATTAATCAGGATTTTTCGTCAGCGCATTGAGTCCGGCGCAGGGCCGGTCACGCTGCTCAGCTGCGATAATCTGCGTAACAATGGCGACAGCGTTCTGTCAGGCCTTATTGCATTCGTTAAGGCTTCAGATGATACCTGTCTGCTGAAGTGGATTAAGAGCAATGTGTCTTCACCGAACAGCATGGTTGACCGTATCACCCCGAAATTTGACGAAAAAATATTTTCCCGCCTGGCTGAGCATGGAATCCATGGCGATCAGGCACCGCTTTCCTGTGAGTCGTTCGCCCAGTGGGTCGTTCAGGACCGCTTTATTGCCGGACGTCCTGCTCTGGAAGAGGTCGGCGTCGACTTTAAAGATAACGTAATGCATGACGAAGAAACAAAAATCCGCGTACTCAACGCCGGTCACAGTGGTGTTGCCTGGGCCGGAGGGCTTATGGGAAAGGACTATATTGATGAAAGTCTTACACCTCAGGTAGTGAAGTGGATACGTAATTACGTGATGCATGATGTCAAAATGATTCTGGAATCAGACGATGACGGACTACGGGAATACTGTGAGACAACGTTGAGCCGGTTTAGTAATCGCTGGGTAAGGGATACCACGCAACGCGTATCATCAGACAGTATTGCTAAACTGCATCAGTACATTCTGCCGGTTATCAGGATGGTATATGATCAGGGCGGCAGCCCACATGCCACTATGATATTGCCTGCACTCTGGATGCGCTTCATGCAGCGCCATCAGGAAGGAAACTTACGATTTAAATACGAGGATCGTGCCTTAGACGAGGTGGACTTTGGGGCTATTTTCAGCGCTGAAGACCCGCTTCTTGCTTTCATAAAAAGTAAAAAAATCTGGGGCGGGCTGTCTGGTCAACCTGAACTCTATAAAGATATGCTGCTTGCGCTTAAGTGCGTCGACAGGGGTTTAGAAGAGGCAGGAGCCATTGCATGAAAAATATCCTACTGGTTATTTTAACCATCATAGCGGCGCTGCTTTCGGCTTTTTTACTCTCTCCCTGGCCAGTATGGTTGGGCACGCTTGCTGCTTGGGTCACCACCGGGTCCTTCTGTCTGCAAGTCCTTCACATTATTAAAAACAAAGATACCAGTGGACTATCACTGGGTATGTGGGGCGCTCTGTTTTTTGGTGTCAGTTGCTGGACGTGGTATGGCTTTCGTATGAACGATGTTCCGGTTATGACGGCAAATGGTATTACTGCACTCCTCGCACTGACTGTGATCTTATTAAAACTCTGGCATGAACGCCCTGTTTTCAACAAAAACAGCCGCAGGCTGGTGAGAATGCCTCGCGTCATACTTAAGCCACGCATCAGGCGGCTGCGCCCTCTTAAAACCCCAGATGAGTCCCGTTTAAAAGAGAAAGTAAGTAGTCGTCACTGATGACTCCGTACATAATGCAGAACTGATAAACGATAAACAGGCGGAGCTCAAATGCGGCTTCGCCTGCCTTCCTGTATAGCGTCCCTTATGAAAACTACCGGCTCATGAGAAACTTTCAGCTTAAAATTGTCATTGAGCTAAATACCCCCTTCTGAAGCAAAGCCGCATTGACTCGTAACACAACTGCTCACCCGTTCGCACTCTCTCCGTCGTGCTTACTTCCGTCGCGCCTCCTCTCATGTTTCGCGTCACTGCCGTGCGTAAGCCCGCCTCCATTCGCTTGCGCTGCGGCCTCGTCACCGCTTCTGAACACTCCGCTCCGGGCTGTCATTCAGTCACGGCTCAGGCCGGAACGGTTTACCACCCTGACTGCGAAGATTTCTGATGAATACTGTCACCCCTGCTTTTGAGTCCGCACGCGTCCTTGACGGCTATGCACGTCTGCGTTTTCTGCCCGCGCTGTTTGGCGAGGATTTCATGCGCGCCGAAACCAACGTGTACCTGTACGCCGACTGTTTCCTGACGGACTACGACGGCGGCGTATGGGACTTCGCGCTGCTGCCTTCCGGCATTGGCTTTATGAAGCCCGCTTCGGAGGAATTCTGGCATTTCGTCAACCCTGAAAATTACAGTGATGTGCGCCTGAGCAGCGAAGCGGCGGGTATCGTGATCACCTCGCTGGTGCTGAACCACCGGAGCTGGATGTATGACCGCCACGATGACGTGGAGCTGTGCGCACTGTACTGCCGCCGTCATCGCCAGCTTTGTCAACGCCAAGATTACTGACAGTTTTGGAGATGCGGACGATTTCCTGGACTCTCAGGAGATAAGTTATGTATTCCGAAGCAGACCGCCTTCGCGCAATCGAGCTGTACTTTAAATATGGCAAAAAATCGTAGCCGTTGTTCGTGAGCTGGGTTATCCCACAGAACGTCGTCTCGGACGCTGGATAGAAGCATGGAAGGCAGGTGACGGCACTGTAAAGAGTGTTAAGCGCAAACCACGCTATTCCACCGTGCAAAAACAGGCTGCTGTTGATCATTATCTAACACACGGGCGCTGCCTGGCCTTCACGTGCCGTGATCTGGGCTACCCCTGCACTGCAATACTCAACTACTGGCTGGATGAACTTCTGCCGGGAAAACGTCATATCTTGACCAGCACCTTCAATCCTGCAGCGCCCTTTACATCAGAGGTTAAGCGTAAAGCCGTAGGTGAGCTGTGCACGCGTAACAAACCCGCCCGGGATATCGCTCAGCATGTGGGTGTCAGCCGCCAACTGTTGTATAAGTGGAAGGATGAATTTGTTGGTGACGAGGCCTATCGTGCAATGCGCAAACGAAAAATACCACCTGAAACAAAAGATATCGAAACGCTACGCAATGAGCGGGGCAGGCTCAGGCAGGAAATCCAGCAGTTGCAGATGGAGCACGATATCATGAAGAAAGCGGATGAAATCATAAAAAAGACCCGGGCATCAGCGCAGAGACCCTGACAAACAGGGAAAAGACCAAGGTCGCTGATGTCCTGAGAGAAACATATACGTTGTCGGCGCTGCTGAGCACCTTGGGGCTCGCCCGTAGCAGCTATTTTTATCACCGCGCTGCGCTGCAGACCGGTGATAAGCACGCAGTTGTTCGTGTTACCATGGCGGGTCTCTTCCACGCTAACTACCGGTATTACGGCTACCGCCGCCTGCATGCAATGCTCCGTCATTCTTGAGTTTGAACACGAGGCTGATCTGAGTCTGCCCACACAGGACAGTGACATGGTAACACTTGTTCAGGCGAAGAACGTCAGAACCCGGACAGGGCAGATTTATGCTGCCAGCACCGTGCAGAGGCGCAACACGGAGCAGGAAGGGAATAACGTTGTTATCCGCGGAGTCGATGAATGGGAGCAGAATCACTGGTGGTGGGATGACGCGCGGTCCGCGTGGCTTGAATACAGCATTTATCTCCCCCGATCCTTTCTTCAGCCCAGTGGAGAGGAAAAAGAATACCCGTTGCTGCTCGCTGTCACGCACTCGGGTACCAGTTACGACGGGACCTGTGCGCAGACGCTGACAGAACAATGTATTGCCTCGATATGGAGCCTCCCTGAAGAGCAGGCATTACGCGAGTGTGTGGTGATCACCTCACGTTACGAGCGAACGAGCATGAATGATTACTGGGAGCATACCAGCGACGTAGAAAATACCTGGCGGCTGGTGCAGTCTTTTCTCAGCAACACCTGGGACTATGCAAACCCCAAGCTTGCGGATCGGGCAGGCAAGAGCTTCAGTATTGATAAGTCCCGGGTTTACTGTACAGGTTGGTCCATGGGGGCCATGACATCCCTGTGGCTGATGGCCAGGCATCCCGAAACGTTTGCCGCCGGGCTCATTGTTGCCGGCCAGCAGCGCCCTAAAGATGTGGTCACACTGGCTGACCAGAAACTTCTCATTATTACGGGCTCTGAAGACGGGAAGGCAACGCCATGGAATGAAAAATGTTTGCCCGTCTGGAAGCAGGCAGGCGCGCGCATCACGCGGCCGGAAGAGCTACTTGACCCTGCTTTGATCTTCCCGGTGAGCAGCCAGCAAAAACTGACAGGTCAGTTCAAACGCTACCTGAGTGAAGGCGGAAACATTACGTTTCTGACCTTTGAAGGTGTGGGTCATATGGCGTCAGCCCGGAAATTCTTTCACATTCAGTCCGCCAGGTCGTGGCTGTTTTCCCAGAAAAAAGAGGAATGACATCATTTTTACACGGACGATATTTTTTCTGATAAGCCCCTGACAGACTGGTCGCATCATCTTGTGTTTTTGCACTTTTACAGGCCAGCTTCCACGTTCATCCTCTGTATTCGGTCCTCCGCTCAGCAGGGTTAAGCAACTTAAAAAAGTGCGCCTTTAATGAACCGGATGGTTCTGTTAAGATTGAGTTTCTTTACAGGGAGAAATTACATGCGAACGCTGACCGAACAGAAACGAACTGACATCCTGAATGCTGCAACGACCGTTTTTCTCGAGCAGGGGTACGAACGCGCCTCCATGGACGCCGTGGCCAGAACGGCAGAGTGCTCCAAGGCCACGCTCTATAACTACTTCACCTCCAAGGAAAGCCTTCTTGACGCCGTCGTCAGGGCCTACGGCACCAACTTTCTGACGCGCGCTGCGGACGATCTCTACAGTCAGGACAGCGGTCATCTCCCCCTGCCTGACAGGCTGCAGCGATTTGGTGAAGGCATGCTGGGTGCCATGACGTCGGACTGGAAGGGGCTTCAGCTCTACCGCATGGTCATCGGCGAGGCGGGGCATTCCGGCATTGGCGATATATTCTACGAGTCCGGCGTCCGGGAAAGCATGAACGCCCTGGCGGTGCTGATGGAGCAGCATATTGAAGCCGGAGACCTCCTCCCGGCACGCCCTGACCTGCGTGCGAAACAGTTTTCTGCTCTGGTAAAGGCCGAGGCGGACGAACTTTTTCTCCGGCACGACATGCCGGTCTACACGCGCGGGAACATTGTCTCAATGGTGCAAAGTGCTGTAGACGTTTTCCTGGCCGGCGCGTCACCGCGCTGACCGGGCGACCTGCTGCCATGAGATTCAGGACATCCTCTTGACTGTTGGTAATTTATATATAAACTATACCGTACAGTTAATTATTGGGGGTCAGTCAATGCTTCAACGTTTTATGATGGTTGCCGCTGTTGCCGTGGGTTCGCTGATGCTGAGCGGCTGCGTATCTTTATTCTGAGGAGATGACATGCGTCTTGTTTACAGTCTCGTGACCGGCATGGCCGTGCTGATGCTCTCCGGGTGTCTTTCCATCGGCAGCCACATCTGAATCTCTCCAGCCCGCCTTCCGGCGGGCTTTTCGCTCACGCCGCCTGAGCGCGGTCAGAATGACGCCCCCGTCAGCATGAGGACAATCAGGGCGCTGATGGCAAGAGCCACCAGGGTCTCAGCGATAAGCCGCGTCATCAGCGAGTTCTGGCGAACCCCCCAGGCACCTTCGGCATATTTTCGTCCGCGGCGGGCCTTGAGGCGCCGGATTTGGACGACTTCGGTCACGTTGCTGATGACGCGCCACCACATAATCATGACGGTCATGACCAGGGTGCCAAATGAAATCAGGATGCTTATCATGCTCCAGTCCATCCAGGAGACATTCCCGTTAATCTCTGACAGTTTCTGTACCATGCTCATTTTCTCCTTTAAGTTCCCGTTATTAGCGCTCTGGCAGACGCTTGCGTACAAACTGGTTCCGGTAAAGCGGTTCTCACCAGAGGGTGACGTCGCAGAGCGCCAGCAGAAGCAGCGCGCACAGCGCGTCAGTGACAAGGCATTCCGCCGCCAGGACCAGCTGAAGCGGCCCTGGTGAGGCCCCCCACACCCTGACGGCATAGTGCCTGGCCCGCCGCGTCCCCAGCCGGCGCAGGCGGTAAATTTCCCTGAGGTTGCCGGCGGTCCTCAGCAGGGCGTACGTCAGGGCGGTCAGCATGAAGCCATACACAATCCACTGCTCAGGCGGCGTATCTTTCAGCGACTCCGCTACCAGCCAGCCTTTCATCAGGCGAATCCGGCATCAGACGCGCTCAGAATCCCGCCGGCAATAAAGACAAGCGCCAGAAGAGCCCTGAGCAGCAGCACCTTCATACCCGAGCCTCCGCCCCGTACCGGCTCAGAAAGTCAGCTGTTCTTCGACGGACCTCTCTGCGCAGCAGGGCTTTATCCTGCTGAGCACCGGCCGTGAGGCTCAGCAGTTCCCGGGTCAGCATCAGCCAGGCGTGCGCCATTTCGCCGGAGGGCCGGCAGCGCAACTCTCCGCGGAGCATTGCCGTGTCAATGACGCTCCGGGCATAGTCCGCCGCCAGCGTAAAGGCCTCCCGTTCGCGGTTATCCCCGGCTTCACCGCATCTCTGCAGCGTCAGCATCATTCTCGTCAGCCTCCGCCGCACTGGCAGGCAGGAATAGCGGAGCGGCAGGCCCCAGTTAAAAACGGCATGCTCAACACGCTCCTGATGCACGGACGCGGGCGCGTCCTCCCTCAGCGCCCGCGTAATCACCGGCTGAGAACGGGCGCCGGTCGGGAGGCCTGACGCTGAAAATTCCGGGTACATGTAAAGCATGTCGCGCTCCTGAGCTGAAATTTACGGACACGAACTGAAACATTTTCTTGACAGAGTCATAATATACCATATTAACTGTACCGTACAGTTCATTATGTCAAAAAGTAACCGGAGAAAAATCCATGTCCCAGCTTTTCAGAAAACTGCCCCGCGCGCTGATCCTGACCGCCGCCGTTGCCGCCGTAGGGTGTTCATCCACCTCCCCGGTAAAATATTCCGGCATTGAGGCCACGTCCCGGATGACCCCCAACACGGCTGACGACAGCGACCGCATCCCTTTCCGCTACGCCGCCCCGGTTGACTGGAGTAAATACCGGAGCATTACCATCGACCCCGTTGAAATCTACGGCGGCAGCGACGCGCAGTTTAACGAGCTGTCTCAGGAGGACAGGCGCAATCTGGCAGACTACATGCAGAAGAAGTTTGCCGACGTGCTGGCTGAGAAGTTTACCGTCAACACCCATGCCGGTAGCGCCCCGGGTCTCCGCCTTAAGCTGACGCTCACCGGGGCGGACACCACGCCTCAGGTTGTGGGTACTTTCACGAAATTCGACCTCGCCGGCGGACCGTATAACATCGTACAGTCAGTTCGCGGGGGCCGCGGCCTGATGAGCGGGTACGTAAACTACGCCGTGGAGGTGAAAGATGCCGCGACCGGTGAGCTGCTGCTGGCCTACGTGGCGGAGCAGTATCCTGACGCCATGAACGTGGGCGCAACGTTTGGCTCAATGAGTGCGGCCGAGACCGGGGTGGACAAGGGCGCAGAGCAGCTGCTGGAAAAACTGCGCTGAGGCTCCGCCCTGAATACGCTGTCAGCCCAGACTGTGCAGGCTGACAGCATCCGACAGGAGGTTCTGGCGGAGTCACGATGGCATGAGAGGCAGACCATGAAACTTCTGAATGAGCGGACACTGGACGAGATTGCCAGTCTGACCAGAGGCGATTTCCGCTTTCGTGAACTGTGGCTGAGGGAAACGACCGTTGCCGGAAGCCGCTGGCAGAGGGCACACCTCCGCCGTGAGATTATTACGGGAGGGGGACGCACGCTCTGTACGCTCACCGGCGACGGGGGTATTATCCCTGACGACCATGCACGAAGGAAATATGCGGGCGACGCCGGCAATCCGGAGGTCACCTGTTACGGTGAACTTGGCGTTCGCGTGGAGCGGCTGGACGATCATCTTTACCGGGTAAAATCCGGAGCTGCGGCGAGGCGCGCTGCAGGCGGGACTGAGAAAAAAGCAACAAGGAAACGTAATGCGAAAACTTCAGGTAACGGAATTTCCGAAGCGTGTTTACCGTCAGATTGAAGCGCAGGCCCTGCTGACCGGCCATTCTGTGGAAGATGAAATCCGGATGCGGCTGGTGCACCTTTACAACGGGCAGCCCGATCATGGCGATGAAGTTGTCCCGGCCCGCATGCGCTGGCGTAAAGAGGTCGGCGGCAGGTTAACCTGGATCTGGCAACGCCTTACCGAGGATGGGCTTCTGCCCGGAGACAGCGGGCTTGCCCATCTGGCGCGCTGCGCAGGCGAAAAAACGGCCGGCCCGCTCCTTGACTGCCAGGAAGGGCGCAGCGATATGGACTTCGGACTGGCCGACCGGCTGGCGGCAAGCCTTGACATACGGGCGGACTGGCTGCTCTGCGGGACGGGCACCCCCTTTCCGGTTGCAGACCTGGGCCAGATAAGCGCGTGGGATGATTTTTTTATCCCGGGTTCAGCAGCAGGGGAGTATACCTACGAACTCATGAGGGTGAATGGTCTGGAAAACGATGGCGTCCTTCTCTGCTTCCGTTGTAAAGGCGACGGCCATATGGCGAGCGGCAAGATTAACGACCTGTTCCGTCTTACCCCGACATCTGAATACGGTGTGAACCTGTCGTCATTTTTGCAGTTTTTCGTTTATCTCAAAAGCCATCTTCAGCCTCACCAGCTGTACTCTTCAGAATACGTGATCAACGTCCACAGTCCGGATTTCATCGTCAGTTCCCCTGGTCAGCATCATCCATACTGGTTTACCCAACTCAGACGTCGCTGTCCGGCCCCCTGGCTTGAACATCTTCTTAACGGGCGGCGCCCTTTTCCGGAATTCGGTGGATACGATGACTGCCTGAGTGAAATCGCAGCGGTGCCTTTTCTGCCTGCAATACCTTCATCAGCCTGAGGGCCGCGAGTCTGAAAATGCACCCTGGAGAAGCACAACATGTTCATCCGGTGGTTTCAACAATACATTCACATCAGGCAGCAGTTCTGCTGATAAAAGTTTACTCACTCAATGTTGCATTCCACTTAACTTACTTATGTGGAATGGAAATGACACTCTTTTCAGAGTGTCTTTCCGAGCCAGTTCAGAAATTCCCTAATCCCTTCTTCATTTCTCAGGCAGTAAGACCATTTGTGTTTTTTTTGTACTGAAATGAATGATGCTCTGTGAAGGATATCCAGATGGCGACTGACGGTAGGCTGGGACAGTCCGAGGTTTTCAGCAATCAGTGACATACATACTCCGAACTCTGCCGGATCTGCAGACCACTGCGCAGAAAAGGTTACGGCTGGATTTTTAAGCAGATTCAGTACGGCCATTCTTTGTGCATTACCCAGTGCTTTAAGCTGTATTTCCCGGTCAGGTGTCGCTATTCTCATATAGTCATTTTGCTAACTAAGGATGTGTCTGATTATGTTACTACTGAGAAACATCTTTTACTCGGGAAAAACAGAGGTCCGCTGGGACAGAATGGGAGACGGCCCTGACCTGGTCGTAATTCACGGGACGCCGTTCTCCTGTCAGGTGTGGCGGAAAATTGTGCCGCTGCTGGCTGAACACTGGCGTGTCTGGTACTACGACATGCCGGGCTAGGGGCAGTCTTCAAAACATGATAATGAAGATATCTCCCTGGGCGTTCAGAATGAAATTTTCTGTCAGTTACTGGGCGAGTGGGGTCTGAACAGGCCGGATATCCTCTGCCACGACTTCGGAGGCGCTACCGCACTGCGGGCATATTTTCTCAATGGTATGCGTTATTCTTCGCTGACCCTTTTTGATGCTGTTGCGATCACGCCATGGGGATCGCCTTTTGTCACCCACGTTAAACAACATCAGGCCGCTTTTACCGGTCTGCCTGATTACGTACATCGTGCGCTGTTAAGAGCCTATCTGCAGGGGACTGCTTTTCACAGGCTGCGCGATGAGGCATTTGAAGTGTACATGGCCCCCTGGCTGGATCAGGAAGGGCAGTCGGCTTTCTACCGTCAGATAGCCCGGATGGATGAACGTTATACAGCGGAAGCTCAGCGACTCTATGGACCGATGGAGTGCCCGGTGAATATTCTGTGGGGAGAATGTGATGAGTGGATCCCTCCCGAACAGGGTATGAAACTAGCTAAACTGCTTGATGCTCAGTCGTTTACTCTCATCCCTGAGGCGGGGCATCTGCTTCAGGAAGATGCTCCTGAGGCTATCGTTGCGGCAATGCTTTGCCTCCTGGCTGAAAAGAGTAGAAAAAGTTAAACCCGCCCGGGTTCATGTTCGGGAAACAATACACCAATGCTTATTTTTACTGAGCCTGATAAAAAATGACTGCACTTCTCAGGCTCATCTTCTGCAGTAACTTTTCATCGGGTGTCAGCTGAACCCCTTCGAACTAATGTTTAACCGGAGCGTCACCTTCCTGAATCAGCTCCCTGATGCTTTATTACGGGAGCTTCAGGCCGTAGCCGGTACAGGCCATCCGGTACGGAAACTGATCAGCCGGGTACCGGTTACAACTGATGCCTGAAGTACGGAGCAGAAATGCCGATATCTGTTCTGCTGACCGGACGGTATCCGTCACGGCCGGAGTAAAAACACGGGTGGTTGTATGAAATACACGAAAAACGAACTCATGGGCAGCGCTGTGGCGCAACTGTCTCTCTACGCAGTGTACCTTCTCTCGTCTGAGGGAGACGTAATGAGCTGGAATCGCGGAGCCCGTGAGATCAAGGGCTGGGACGGCCGGGACATCACCGGGCTTCACTTCTCGGTTTTTTACGATGAGGACGAGCAGGCTGCTGGCGTGCCGGCCGCCAATCTTGCCGCGGCCCGCGAGCACGGGTGGTACCGGGGAGAAGGCATGCGCCTGAGGAAGGACGGAAGCCTGTTCCGGGCGGCGGTGGAGATTGAATATCTCAGTCCGGCCGGCACAGAACAGCCCGCTTTTATAAAAACAGTGCGGGACGTCTCAGGTTACCATCAGGAAAAGATGGCGCTGCGCATCACGCAGCAGCTTATCGTGCGGCGTGACGCTGAGCTTTCCGAGGCGGGTCGGATGCTGGACGACATTTTCAGCCACGCGCCGTGTGCGCTCATCCTGTGCGACGCGCTGACGGGACGCATTCTCCGCGTTAACCCGACTGCCATACGGTTGCCCTGGCTGAAAGAAACCGTTCTCAGGGGCAGCGTGACCGGGCCGCTGCCTTCCGGTGTCCACCCTGAGCTTTACGCCGTATTCCGGCGCGGGCTTTCTCTCCTGAGCGGTGAAGGATTCAGCGACGTGCTTTTATCCGGCCAGTCAGAGTCTGTCCTGGCGCTGCGGATTGCTGCTGAAAAGCTCGCTGCGGGCAACGACGCGCGCGAAACCGTGCTGTTCACGGCGCTTGACGTTACAGCGGAGCATCGGGCGGCGCTGAAATCAGCCCACGAGGCCCTCCACGATCCGCTGACCGGCCTGCTTAACCGGCGCGGACTGATGCCCGAGCTTGAAAAGCTTATCCAGTGCAGGGTGCCTTTTGCGGTAATGGTGTCTGATATCGATCGGTTCAAAATGGTGAATGACGTCCTGGGCCATCAGGCCGGCGATGCGCTTCTCGCCGGGGTAACGGCCCGCCTGTACGGGACGCTGCGGAATGAGGACATCCTCGCGCGCACGGGGGGAGACGAATTTGTGGCCATCCTGCCGGGCATAAGCAGCGGGGATGCGGCCGGAGAGATCGCCGGGCGCCTGGTGAGCGCGATGCGTGAACCCTTTTCCCTTAACGGACGCCAGATCCTTTCAGGCTGCAGCGCGGGTATCTGTCTTTTTCCGGGGGGAGCGGAAGACGGTGAGGGTCTGTTAAGTGCCGCAGACATCGCGCTGTATGCGGCCAAGGCGGCGGGGCGCAGCGGCTGGGCCCATTACTCTGACGACCTGGCCCTGACCACGACCGGGCGCTTCAGCCTAGAGAATGACCTTCGCGGTGCGCTGGCAAACGGTGAGCTTCAGCTGTTTTACCAGCCGGTGGTTGATGGCGTGACGGAGTCGGTTGTTTCTTACGAGGCGTTACTGCGCTGGTATCATCCGGTGCGTGGTGCCGTTTCGCCGGAAATCTTCATTCCGCTGGCCGAGCGCGCAGGGCTGATTTATGACATCGGCGCGTTTGCGTTAATGCGTGCCTGCCGGGAAGCGGCGGGCTGGCCTGATAAGGAGCGCGTGGCGGTCAACCTTTCTCCCCTGCAGTTCCGGGATCCGCATCTGTTCAGCATGGTAAAAAGTGCTCTGCAGCAGAGCGGGCTCGCGTCCGGGAGGCTTGAGCTTGAAGTCACGGAGTCTGCGCTGATTGAAAATAACGGGGACAGCATCCGGGTTCTCCGCGCGTTCAGGGATCTGGGCATTCACGTGGTCCTTGATGATTTCGGCACCGGCTTTTCGTCCCTCGGGCACCTGCGTCAGAATCTGTTCAGCCGGATAAAAATCGACCGCTCTTTTATCAGCGATTTGAATTCGGACGCCCGCGCGGCCGCCATCGTCGGCTCTGTTCTCTCACTGTGTCACCAGCTGGGGCTTGAGGTAACGGCTGAGGGGGTGGAAACGTCAGAGCAGGCCGGGTGGCTGAAGCACAACGGCTGCAACCTGCTCCAGGGCTTTCTCTACGGCAGGCCCGGCCCGCACATAAAAAGAAAAGAGCGGTAGAAACGGACCTGCATTTACATTTCAGGGCAGGCGCTGCATTTCCGGCCTGTTTTTTGCGGCCGGGCCGGCGTTAAGGTTTTCTTAATAAACTGTAAGTACATTGAATCCTTATCAAAACAGCGCTGAAGCATATCCTTTTCACGGGCTGTATACCTTCGCGCCGCCAGAAAATTCACTGTCATCGCTTACGCTATGAGCCCGCCTCACCCGCATCTGTCGCAGATGACCCCTCACGAATCCGGAAGTATGATGAAATTAAATCGCAGGGCCACCTGGATAATGATGTTGTTGTTTTGCACGCTGGTATGGGGACTGTTTTTCGGTACCCTTGTGTACGGCGCTGAGGCGGGTAAAGTCCGGCCCGCGTTGCCTTCAGATAAAAACAGCGAAGACGTCAGAAAAAAGATTAAGTCGCTGGACCTGAATGATAAACAGCGAAAGTTTCTGGAATCGCTGACGGAACACAGCAAAAAAAATTAACGCAGCGCGACGTGGCGGCCACGCCTGCCCGTACGGGAACGGATATCACAGGCAGAATGCGGCATAACGCCTGAAAGCTGTCAGGTCTGCGTGAATAAAACTGTCTGTAATTGCTCACAAAAAATGGCTCCCGGCGGTCATTGCATTCAGCCCTTTCTGCTGCCGGTAGAACCGCCGCTGTGGGATTCGCGGTCCTTTGTATCACGGCAGTGACGCCTGTACGGGTTTTCCGGGGCGCTGAATGACTGCCATGGGTGATGCAGGCGACTGTACGTTTTCCTGCGCGTGCCGATAACTCCCGTAGTGCAGTGAGTTCCCTTACCGCAAAGTGAGAAAACATATGAAAATATCTGTCCGGCTTGCCTCAGGCTTTGGCCTGCTTATCCTGCTTTTTATACTGTGCACCGGCATTTCAATCCACGCCCTCTGGCAGGCGCGCGACGGAATGAACGATACCGTAAATAACAAAATGAAACGCTATACGCTGGTACTGAACATGCGCGGAGGCCTGCGCGACATGGCCATTGCCGTACGTAATCTCGCACTGCTGAGCGACCCGGCGCAGATGCAGCCCGAATGGCAGCGACTGATTTCACAGCGCGAAAACTACGTCCGGCAGCGTGAGCAGCTCGAAAAAAGCATGTCCGCTCACGTTTCCGAGCAGGGCAGAGCCGCGCTGGCGCGCGTGCTGGCGTCTGAAAACGCCGCGCTGTCCACGCTGACGGAGGCCGGAAAGCTCGGTATGGATAACCGGCAGCAGGCCGCCACGGCGTTCCTGATGAACACTGCGCGTCCCGCTCAGCAGGCCCTGCTGGATGCCCTGAACGCGCTGACCGGCGTCGAGATGCAGCTCAGCCGCGACACCGTTGCCGAAAACAGTGCCGCGACGTCCCGGACCGCGGGTATTCTGACGGTGCTGGCAGCGCTGTCGGTTATTCTGGCCACGGGCACGTGTTTGCTGACCATCCGCGTGCTGATGCGTCAGCTTGGCGGCGAGCCCGCACAGGCACAGGCGCTGGCTTCGGCCATTGCGGCGGGCGACCTGACCACACCGGTCACGCTGCGCCGTAATGACGCGTCCAGCCTGATGGCGTCGCTTGACGGCATGCAGGCGAATCTGCGCGGGCTGGTGTCGCAGATTAAGGATTCTGCCGCGTCTGTGGCGCTTGCGGCGGACGAAATTGCGCAGGGCAACGCGGAGCTGTCCTCCCGTACTGAGCAGCAGGCTGCAGCCCTGCAGGAAACGGCGGCCAGCATGGAGCAGCTCACGGCCACGGTGAAAAGCAACGCGGCAGGTGCACAGCAGACCGCGGATTCAGCCCGCGAAACTGCGTCACTTGCCCGTGCGGGTGAAGCGGACGTTCAGCGCATGTCGGACACCATGAGCGGCATTTCCCTGAGCGCCATAAAAGTCAGGGATATCACCGCCGTGATTGAAAGCATTGCCTTTCAGACCAATATTCTTGCTCTCAACGCGGCCGTTGAGGCGGCGCGTGCCGGCGAGGAGGGGCGGGGCTTTGCCGTGGTGGCCGGTGAGGTCAGGACGCTGGCGCAGCGCAGCGCCACGGCCGCCCGCGATATCAAACAGCTGATTGAGCTGGCCGTGGAGCAGGTGGAAAACGGTGTGGGGGTGGCAGCCGGCACGGGGCAAAGCATCCTGAAAATTACCGGCATGGTAGGCGAACTTGCAGAGGCCATGGACAATATATCACTGGCCTCATCAGAGCAGATGCAGGGCATATCTCAGGTCAGCGTTGCCGTCAGTCAGATGGACGGGGTGACGCAGAACAATGCCGCGCTGGTTGAGGAGTCCTCGTCTGCCTCGCAGTCACTCTCATCGCAGGCGCACGCGCTGCGCGGAATGGTGGAAGCTTTCAGGGTATAGCCCGCCCCGGACACACAACTGCCGCACATGAAAGACGTTTATGGCCTTCATCTCTCTGGCGGCCACGCAACGCTGGGCCCGGGTGATACCCGTGCCGTGCACAAGGAAGCGCTTACCGGAAGGTTAAGATAATGATGCATGAAAAGTACCGGCGTGTTACAGACATTAAGGCGCAGACGGATGGGCTGCTGGTCCAGCTGAGTGAAGGCGAATACCGGTCGCTGGACGTCTGGGCCAATAACCTGACGCACCTGAAAATGGCTTTTGCTTTGTTCACCCCCTTCATGGATGACCCCGGCTTTCTGACATGGTTAAAGCAGCATGACGCCGTGATGGTATCCGAAATAGCCATGACCGGCAGGGTGCTTATGGCCCTGCAGAACTTTTTCAGGATGGCATCAGAACAGCCCTGATGACGTTCAGTCCTGAGCTGAACATCAGGCGCGCACGCAGGGCTCTGATCGTTACAGGAAAAATGCCTGCTACCGTAAACCGTGTTTATGTGGAATGGAAAACTACAGGATGATTCCGGATTTGAATGGCTGCTGTGATCGCAGGCTGTGAGAAAACTGCTCTGGTCGCTTAAACTGCCGGAAGCCGAACTGAAAGGTGCTCATACGTAAAATCCGGTTCAGCTGACCAGTCTGGCAATTTAAGACTTTGCGCAGATGCGCGCACTTCAGTTTAAGGTCCCGGTTTTCAAACAGCCTGAGCGGAAAGCGGGCTTCGTTACTTCAGGCTGAATTATCCTCTCAGCATATTGTGAATTCAGAACCGGAGGCGGAGTCTGTAAAAAGAATTTCTGGTAACGTCTGCATCAGAAAATCATAAGAAGAGGTGTTCCCTTCTGTGCGTATACCTATCATGACGCCTTCATAAGTATGAATGAGCAGCTTTGCCGCGCTTTCCGGTGACAGCACTGGCGAAAGGGTCTGAGCATGCTGAGCGTCATTAAACACGTTTATCAAATCGCCCTCCCAGCAGCTAAAAAATGCCAGCAGCTTTTGCCGGATTTTTTCACTGTTTACTGAGACAGTCTGCCCGAAAATACCCGCCAGACAGCCTGCTGCATCAGATTCGTGCTCAATGTATTGCCTGTGCCCGTTGAGCCAGTTCATCAGACGCAGGCGGGGAGTCAGGGCTCTGTCCAGCAGCGTATCAGTCCGGAGTCGTTCAAAGGTCCCGATGTAAGCGTCAAGCGTGGCGCAGGCAAATTCTTCTTTACTTGAAAAGAGATTATAAAAAGAACCTTTAGGCATTCCTGCCTCGCTCAGAATTGTTGTTATCCCCCCGCCTTCATAACCCTCCCTCATGAAAACCCGCATACCTGCGTTTAAAAGACGTTTGCGTGTATCATTTTTAGTCATGATAATTAGACCGTTCTACTTTTTACTGAGACTATAATATGCAGGAACAGAAGATGCCACCTTTTAAAACCTTCAACAGACACACCCTGGGGCTGATTATGTTGTGCCTTTCGGCCATCCTTTGGAGCTCAGCGGGATTCTTCGTGAGAATGCTCGACATGAACACATGGGCTATGGTCGCATGGCGCTCACTGTTTGCTTTTCTTTCACAGACTTTTCTGCTCGCGTTGGGCGGGCATTTACATCGCTTTTCATTCGGGAGGAATGTGGGTTTAAAAGGCCTGATAACAGCTGTTGTCATGGCATTTTCCATGTTCTGCTACGTAGCGGCACTTAAACTTACCAGCGTCGCAGGTGTGATGACTATTTATGCCACCATTCCTTTTTTTGCCATGGGGCTGGGTTGGTTTATACAGAAGAAGAAAATAACAATCCGCGCACTTATCTCTGCGGCCGTCAGCCTTGTGGGAGTTATTGTTATGGCCGCCTCTGCCACAGGACAAGGTGATTCGGCAGGTAACGCGCTGGCTCTTTTAATGACAGTGGGGTTTGCTGCCAGCATAGTGATGTCGGGGAAGTGGCCGGGTATGAACCTGCCGGCTGTCACAGCTCTGGCATGCGCCCTCTGTGGTATCTTCTGTTTTGCAATGATGCCGACAGGCTTACCATTGCCCGGTTTACATGAAATGTTATGGTTGTTCGCTTTTGCACTGGCCACTCAGAGTATGAGCTATCTGCTTTTCATGGCAGGAAGCCGGTACGTTGACCCTGCTGAGGCCAGTCTGATTGCACAAACTGACATTGTGCTGGGGCCGCTATGGGTCTGGATCTTTTTCAATGAATTACCGCCCGGCAATACATTACCGGGAGCTGCTATAACTTTTATTGCGGTAACGAGTTACCTTGCTGGTGAGTTTTACCTAAAAGAAAATCAGTGCGTACTAACTGATGATTTCCGTAGTTTGAGCGCAAAACTGATTGTTAATGCACTTTATCGTTCATGGCGTCCTCAAATGGCACGGGCTTTGTGAAAACTGTTTTGGTCGCTTAAACTGCCAAAAGCAGGGCTGAAAACTGCGCTCATACGTAAAATTTGGTTCAGCTACCGGTCCGCTAGGGCAATTTCAGATTTTGCGTAGATGCGCGCACTTTAGTTTCAGGTCGAGGTTTTCACTCTGTCTTGGCACATAGCGGTCCTTTTCACCCTTCAGGTTTAAGGGGTAACCTCTCAAGAGCCTGCTCTATTTTCTCTGCGTCCAGTTCCACGATGGCTCTCTCATCGGGGGTGAGCGGAACTTCCTCAAGGTAACGTCTGACAGAGGCTTTGCTTTCCAGTATCAGCCCGCGTGCGCTGTCCTTCAGCAGGTTGAAATCGCAGCCGATGCAGGCCATCCGGTGCTGACAGCTGCTCCAGAAGGGATTTGTACAGTACGAATCGCCCAAATCATAGTACGTCGCGGGACCTGTCAGGCTGGCAGCTTCCGGATCGTGGTCAATGAGCACGCTTATCATGTGAGCAATCCTGTCTGCTTTTACAAACGAGGCGGCCAGCTGAGTCGGGCGGATGCGGAGATAATGCATGGTGGACTGGGGCGTTGAGTGCCCGGTCCACTGCATCAGTTCGTACAGCGACATGCCCTGCGGTACGCTTGCCAGCGCGGTTACTGCGGAGGCCCGGCCCCGGTGGCTGGTTATGGTGCCACCACTGTCTTCTGAGGGTACGCCTGCTCGTGCGCACAGCATGGGTATTACCGTGTTATTGAGAATAGTGCTGCCGGCAGGTTTACCGCGGTACTGAAACAGAAACCGGACTTTCTCACCCGTCCGATCGTCGGCCAGCATTGCCTGTTCTGCAGGGCGCTCATCCAGCCAGAGATCGACGTATTTTTTCACCACGGCAGCTACCGGCTTAACAAAGGCTTTTGAAGTTTTCCCGGCAGGGATATGCAGGTAGCACAGCGTTCCGGCCGGGATAATGCTGCCGTCCTCCTTCACGATGTCATCCGCCTGCGGCGTGATGCATCCTGTCGTCAGACGGAGCAACTCGTTTTTCCGCAGCCCTGCATGTGTCCAGATAACGGCCATCGCCTGCAGCATAGCCAGCGGATAATGTATTTCAGTGAGCAGGTCTTCCTGACGCAGATTGAGGCTTGCCCAGATGAGCTTCAGCCAGACCGGATCGTCGATCACCCGTGGATTGACCCCACGGCGGAACAGGGGGGTGTCGGGCGTGGAAAGATGACGGGAAGGGCTGAAGCGAAGCCGGCCCCAGCCCCAGTTTTCATAATCAATCATAAAACGACGCAGTGAATAGATAAAATGCGCCCGTGAATGCGGCATCATGGGCTCGCCGGAGCGGGCCGATTTTTTGGTACCCCTCTCCGTGCCAAGCTGAAGCTCATCCACGTTCATCCGGCCTACCGCCGCAATAAAGCTGGCGCAGGTTTCCATTGTCCAGTCTGCCGGTTCCCGCACCTGCGGATGACCCTTTGCCAGCCAGAGGCCGCAGCGCAGAATAAAGCTGTACTGGTTTTCACGGGTGCGCGGCCTGAGAACCGACGTTTCGCGCCAGCGGCGGCACCAGTGTACCCAGGCCGGGTCGATGCCTTCGACAGGCTTTTCATACCATTGCGTGTAGTTTCTCATCCTCATCGGTGCGCTGAAAATACCCAGCGCGGCGAGTGCGTGTGAAACCCGACCGACATACCGGGAAGTCCCCGCGTCCATGCCGGACTGGACCTGCCAGAGCAGCTCCGGCGTAAATGACTCAAGCCGGGAATCCCTGTTCACGATCATCAGCGTGGCCAGTATGCCTGAGACATGATTTTTCTGGCTGGCCGGGGCATATCCAAGCGACGTCAGCGTATCGGTCAGCCGTTGCAGTTCCTGGTGATAAAAAGCCTGGCCAAAGATGGCAGAGGCATAAAGTGCCGGTTTTCGGATATCGGGCAGGCTGAGCGGATCATGCAAATCAGCAAGATGCCAGGCAAACGCGGCCATTAACGGACGGCCCTCACGGACTTCCCGGCAGAGTGTCTGCCACCGTTCCTGCGGCCAGCACCAGCAGGGCAGGCCGGTTACATGCATTTCGCGCAGCAATCTGGCTATTACAAGTCTGGTGATTGTTCTGCCGCATCCGCTTGCTGCGGTAATATCCGTCAGCGGCCTGATAAGGTCTGGTAAGGGATCCATGCGTAACATAGCGGACCGGCTGTGAGAGCTGGCCAGCGCCACCTGTTCAGCGGAACTCAGTGACGTTTCAGGCCGGTATTCAGTCATGTCGAACGGACGCCAGTTGCATTCAATCGGTCTTTGAGTGCTCATGCTATCTCTCCGCGCTGAAAATAAGCTTCGCCATTCTGAGATCTGCCGTTTCAATCGCGCCCGCCATCCTAGCAGCAAGATCGCAGCCTGACAGGTGGATATAAATCTGCGTAGTGGCCGGGTCGCGGTGTCCCGCATAGGTAGCCAGCTCGTACAGCTTCCAGCCTGCGCGCGCCAGATGCGTGAGGCGCAGGTGGCGGAAGGTATGGGTTGATATATCCGGCATCCCGGAATCCAGCGCCCATTTCCTGACCGTTTTGCTCCAGCTCCAGAATGAAAGCGGCGCGCCCTGATTCCGGTCGGACGCGGAACGGAACAGTGCCCCTCTGACGATTCCGGTCCGCTTCATCTGCATAAGATGGGCCGCCAGCACGGGCACAATGGCCGGGCTGTAACACACGATACGCTCACGTCGGCTCTTGGTGGTTTCTGCCCGGATACGGATAAGTCGGTGCGCAAAGTCGAGGTCTTCGATACTTAATGAGGTAATTTCAGATCGCCGCAGCGCGCCATAGTAGGTTAATGCCAGCATCAGGCGGTCACGGAGCGGGGAAGCGGCGGCATGAAAAAGAAAAGACTGCCAATGCGCGTCGTCAGGAATGCGCGGCAGCTTTATGACGCGGGGAAGCAGTCCCCGGCCGGCATTCAGCATGCCGGGCGTGCCGGAGCGGGGCAGCGGATTTATCAGACAGAGATCCTGGTACATCAGAAAGTCATACCAGAGACGGATCGCAGACAGGCGCAAATGGAGCGTGGCGCTGGCCACAGGAAACGGCATACCGGGCAGCTGAGGATTGATGTACGCGGCCAGGTCTTCAAACCGGGCCTTATCAGGTTTAATTCCGTTCTGGCTGCAGAATGCAAAGAAATGATGGAGGGCATTGCGGTAGGCGGTGAGCGTGGCCTGCGCACGACCCAGATTTGATAACAGCTCCAGCCAGCGCTCTGCCAGTAACAGAGCATGTTCATCCGGTGGAATCAGCATCGTGTTCTCCTCTAACAACAATATCGCTGCTCAAAGCTTACTCACTCAATGTTGCATTCCACGTAACTTACTCGATGTCGCAGAGAGTCATGACGGCCCTCGAGGAGCTGACGCCTAAGGTCGAGCAGTATTCGATTGACGAGATGTTCCTCGACATAACCGGCATTGATGGCTGTGAAGACTTTGAACATTTCGGCCGGCGCCTGCGCGCGCACGTGCTGGCCACGACCGGTCTGACCGTGGGCGTCGGCATGGGTCCGACCAAAACGCTGGCCAAAAGCGCGTAGTGGGCCAGCAAAGAATGGAAGCAGTTTAAGGGCGTGCTGGCCCTGACGCCAGGCAACCCTAAGCGTACCGCGACGCTCCTGCAGAACCAGCCGGTCGAGGAAATCTGGGGCGTGGGAAGACGCATCGCGAAAAAGCTTAACATCATGGGCATTGAAAACGCCCTGCAGCTGTCACGCACCCACCCTGCCCTCATCCGGAAAAACTTCAGCGTGGTGCTGGAGCGTACCGTCCGCGAGCTGAACGGCGAGTCCTGTATTCCGCTGGAAGAGTTTGCGCCGGCCAAGCAGCAGATAGTGTGCTCGCGGTCGTTTGGCGAGCGCATCACGTCAAAAGTGGCCATACAGCAGGCGCTCTGTCAGTACGCAGCGCGCGCGGCAGAAAAGCTGCGCGGTGAGCGGCAGTTCTGCCGCCGCGTGGGCATCTTTATCCGCACGTCGCCGCACGCACCCGGCGAGGTGTTTTACGGCAACAGCGCCGGTGAAAATCTTAAAGTCCCCACTCAAGACACGCGTGACGTTATTGAGGTGGCCATGCGCAGTCTTGACCGTATCTGGCTGGAGGGACGTCGCTACATGAAGGCCGGCAACATGCTTGATGACTTCACACCAAACGGCGTTAGCCAGCTAAACCTGTTCGATGAAGACGGCCCGCGGCCCAACAGCGCTCAGCTGATGAAGGTACTGGACGGCATCAACCAGTCCGGGCTCGGTAACCTGTGGTTCGCGGGCCAGGGTGTTAATACGGAATGGAAAATGAAGCGAGAGATGTTGTTCCCTGCGTGGACCACGCGCTGGAGTGACATTCCCGTGGCGCGGGTTCAGTAGCCGGGCGTATGTGGCTACCGATGCGCCAATGTGCGCCTTTCACCCTGCCCTCTCAGAAACTCAACCGGTACCAGCCCGACATACAAAGGCCGGTCGGATTGATTGCCGCAGGGCTACTGCCCGCGTGGAGCCTGTCACCGCTGCAGTCTGGTAAAGTCAGTCTTCAGTGTTCGGGTATCGCGAGCGCGACCTCACGATGAACATGTCAGCTGAATGCGAAACGCTGACAGCTTTACGCACGTCAACACGCCTGCACGGTGAGTTCCTGCATTTTCATCAACGCGTCTGTGTTTTGCTGTGTTCTTCAGCGTGAGTTGTTTTTCTTCCAGTTAGCATTGGCCATGAAAGCCGCGCGCGACACACAGGTCCCCCACAGTAGCTGCAGGCCGATTTTCACCAGATCGCTGGCGTGCGGCAGGAAGAAGAGCGGCACAATAAATACCACACTAAGCAGGAAGCCCCATTCAGCAGCACTTTTGCTGTCTTTGCCATCGAGCTTTCTAAGACCCATAAATCCCAAAATTAGATTAATCAGTCTGTTCATTATGACCTTCAGATTTAGTGCCCCCAACATCTTCTCAAATGGCTTGCATTTTTATAGCCAGCAGATTAATCAGGGGATCTTTTTTATTCGTTTTCTTTAAGCCAGTCATCAACTAGGAGGGTGATAACGTCTGTTATAGAAGTACCTTTTCTGGCACATGCAACCTTAAATCTTATGTGCTTTTCCTCATCAAAATTGACGTTTACACGCTTAACTTTTCCAGTCATAACTGGAGAGGTGACAACATTTTTAAGATCTCTGTTTTCACCAAAAGTCATTTTCTTATTACTGCTGCTATGAGCCTTTTCAAGCGCCATGTGACTCTCCAAGGAAAATTCCACTGAGTATTTGAGTATTTGAGTTTAAACTCTCTAACCAAATGAGTAATTGAGTGTATGAGCACCTATACTCATATGTGTAAAAACTTAATCACTCAACACTGTTAACTATCTCTTTTGTAAGGATTTCTATTTCACCCTTAGCTGCGCCATCATTGGATTCGAATACACTGTCACCATCAAGAATTGATTTTATATAAACTTGTCGCTGAGTTATTGCAGTGCGAAAACATTTAACACCGGTATCCTTGATGCTTTCTTTAAGAACATTGAGCATGGTTGCCTGCTCAATTTTTCGAGTGATCAGGAAACGGGCTTCAACTTTTCGGCTGTATGCTTGTGCTTCAAGCACCGTAACAACACTGCCAGCAGCAGAGAAATCTAAAGGACTTGGGGTAACAGGAATTATGACAAGATCGCTGACCATCACGGCAGCGGAGGTGATTACGGAAAGCGAACCAGCACCGTCAACGATAACGTAATCATACTCAGCAAGATCTTTGCGGATTCCGTAGACATCTTTTTCTGAGGCAGCTGTATATACATCGAATGCTGCTTTGTCAGACTTACTCCAGTTTGTCAAACTCATCTGGGGGTCTGTATCAACTACAGCAATATTGTAGCCACTTCTGGTCATAGCTGTGCTGACATTGATAACAGCAGTCGTCTTACCAGAACCACCTTTAGGGTTCAGAAAAGAGATAGCCTTCATGTTAGATAACCCCTATGTTAAAACTCAAATGAAGATGTGAGTAAATGAGTATAGAGGTTTAAACCATAGGAATAAAGATTTTTACACATAAACTCAAAACCACAAATGAGTATAAACTCATAAATCACACTATTTAATTGAAAAATAACAAGTAATATAACATTAAAAACTCATTTGAGTAAAAACACATATGAGTTTAGGCTGAAATATTGTTTTGAAGAAGCAGGCATCGATAAACAAAACACAAATTCATGTATCACACCCGCTGTCACCCTTTCCTTAGCATCGCCACAGCCTCATTACCCGGCATCTGGAACTGCACCCGGTGCCGGGCCGCCACGTCCAGCGCGAACACCCGCGTATAAATTTCCGTCGACTTCGCGCTCTTGTGCCCGAGCAGGCTCTGCAGCGCCTTGAGCGGCGTGCCGGCGTACAGCATGTGCATGGCGTAGCTGTGCCGGAAGGTGTGCAGGGTCACCGGTATCGAGAACGTTACCCCCTCTGACGCCGCTTCCACCGCCTCGTTCAGCCAGGTGCGCGCCGTGCGGTCGGTTACCTCCCACAGGCGCACCTTTTCCGCCCGCCCGGTCTTCTCGCTCTTACGCTCCAGCGGAATGCGCAGGGTGGCGATCATCATCTCCAGCTGCGTCACGTACTGCGCGTAGGAGAGCGGCACCAGGCGGTGGGGGACGACGCCGGCGGCGCGGCGTCCGGCCCGGTGCTCCGCCTTATCCTCGCGCTGCTTGAGCGTGGCCAGCTGCACGAACGGGGACTGCTGGCGAAGCAGAAAGTCCCCCCGTGTCAGCGCCAGCGCCTCGCTGATGCGCGCGCCGATGTTCCACAGCGTGGTGAACAACATCTTGCGGCGCAGGTCGGGCATGAAGTGGAGCAGGGCGCTGACCTCTGGCGCCAGCAGATACTTCGGCAGGTCGTCGATCAGCGCGGCCATCTGGCGCAGGGCCAGCGCAGCAGGATAGTCAATGGCCACCGGCAGATGCGCAGGCGGCGCGGCGTGGCCGAATGAAACGAGACCGGTCATGATGACGCACTTTCCTCTGTGTCTGGGCCAGCTGAATTCAGTAGTTTCATCGCGTCCCAGGCTTTATAGCGGCTGCGGCCGTAGCGCAGATCGGCGTCAGTAATTGGGGCGCGTTAGGCAGAGTGTGAACGCCACGCTGACCAGTGATGGGCCGAAAGTTCGTCGTCCGGCATTGCGCAGGTGCGCCTAAGTTCGCGCGACAGGCGGATGGCCCTGAGGCCCAGCCGGCACGACTGGCGGTTAAGTTCAGATACCCCTTCGTCACCCTCATAGGGGCTGTCGTTATCAAACGCCGCCGCAATCGAGCGCAGGGCCTCCGGTACATCAGGTCGGGAGGGAGCGCCAGTCACCGGCGATGGCGCTGTAGTTTAAATCGGGCAGATAATGTTCAACCCTTATCTGTCCGTTTTTGTGATTGCTGTAACCGCGCTCACAGGCCGAGTGCACACACTGCTGGGCAAACCGCTCAAGCAGAAAGACCAGCCTGGTAGCGATTAAATACCGCACCCGGGTCAGCTTGTCTTCTGAGGCACGCCTTTCACGTGAAGTCTTAAAGTGGTGCGACAGCCACTGGCTTCCCGGCGCGCCGGCAACACCCGCGGCCGCGCCGATCACCGCCGTCCACACTGAAATGCCTGCGCTCATCCGGCCTGACGTCCTTCATTACCTGCGGGCCGCTCCGCCAGGTCGCCGGCCAGCTCGGTAAACTCTACGTACTCGCAGCGCAGGTACCGGCAGTAAATACGGGCGTCGCGGCCGGTGAGCCCGTCCGGATTCCCGGTCAGGTAGCGCTCCAGCACGCCCAGGCAATGTTCGTAGGTGTCCAGATCGTCATGCCACTCCCCGATCGCGCCAGCCTCGTCGAGCTCATGGCGGAACGTGCTGAACTTGGCGCTCAGGACGTTCAGCCCGAGATGGGTGGCGGCGTGCACGTTTTCGGCGGAGGGATCGGCCACGGCGGCGCTGATTTTTTCAAAGGCGCAGCGGAAGTCGCTGCGGTTAAAAAAAGACTCGAACATCACGGACTCCTCGTTTTAAAAACGGACGGCCAATGTCACTCACAGTTACCGATGAAACAGTAAGCCTGCAAACAGCCACCACACTAAATTACCGCATTACCCTCTCTGCTAGATCCGCTTTCTTCTTCATTTGTCATTTTTCCGGAAGCGTAGCAGCCCGTTCCGGGGCAGCCAGCGCCGTTTTGTCACGCGTGCTTTCCTGACGCATCCCTTATCTTGTGCCATTATCAGCTGGGTTAGCCACTACATGTTGTAGTGTGGATAAAAAAGCACCGCTAGGCCGGGAAAGATCCGGTTCCTACAGAAAACGGATCCCTGAGAGGGAAAGCAAAAGCTTCATGCTACACACAGTGAATAGTGAAATAAAATCATCGTTAAACACAATAACATCCTGCAGGACGCTTTAATGCATACGGCAATAAATACCGCATAAAGCAGGTAAAGGCTCACGAATGTTAAAATCACATCCGGATGCACTGATTGTGCATAAAAGACCGATCTCAATGCGGGGTGTTACGGAATGATGTACAAAACATTCCCGTTGACCAGCCAGCCTGTGACCCGCTCATTCGTTATGCCTGACAGGAAAGTGAGCGGACTCCTGAGACAAGGGCTTGAGTACAGTTACCGTGTCGCGATCTGGCCCGAGCCGGCAGCTGACGGGTGACCGGACATCAGTGCGCGGGCCCGCAGGAAAAAGCATCGTACCGCGCAGTCCGTTATGCCACCTTCCCGCTGCGGGACAGATCCCGCACTACGGTGGCTGGCCACAACTTTATTCATCATCAGGGCTCGTGAACAGACAGCTAAACGTGCACAGAGAAAACAGGGCGGAAGCAGGATGGTGATCATATACAAAGCCACATCAGCAGATTAGACTGGCATTATTGAAAATGCGGACCCGGATTTTTCGCCTATCTGAACTTTTAAGGGTTAATGTCGAGGGCAAAAATTCTGCGTGTTAAAAATTATTGGAATAAGGGAGACAGAATGCCCCCCTTATATAGGTCAATCGTACACGCCGGAATTGCTGTCTGAACGTGACGGGTTGTTTAGCTGCTTATAAGCCAGTACGGAAGAATAAAGAGAAACAACGCAACAGACAAAGGCGAAGTAATAAACGCCAGCGTATCCGAAAATAGAGACAATGGTGCCTCCGACAAGACCTGCGATAAGGATCCCTATGTCAAAACAGGACTCATATGTGCTTAAAGCAAGACCAATGTTTTCTTCTGGCATGCTTTTTAATGCAGGTAAGGCGAGTAACGGATAAACCATTGACAAGCCGAACCCTGTAAGGAATGAGCCAGTCATAGCGGAGTAGGGCGTTGCGGAAGTTGCTATCATAAGCAACCCTGAGGCTTCAATAAAAATGGAAAACAGAGTCATTTTTAATCCACTGGAATCAGCTTTCCATCCCAGGGTAAGACGTGACAAAACATACCCTATACCGAATAGTGAAAGGGCAAACGCACTGAAAGATGACCAGCCTTTGTCTATGAAGTAGAGAACAAGAAAGGTGGTTACAGACGCGTAACCGATATTGGCAAGTGAAAAACCAGCTCCAGCCTTCCATACTCTTTTGATTGCAAAGGCAAGGGTGGGTTGATTTCCGTCAGGATGAAAAGTAACAGGCCTGACAATTAAAACAAAGACAAAACCTAACGCAGGTAAACATGTCATCAACAATGCAGAAAGCGTAATTCCGGCATTGTAATAAGACCATGTCCCGGCATAGTTACCGATAGCCAGTCCAAGGAACATGGCAATACCTACCCAGGACATAATTTTCCCGGCGTGCTCTCTGCCAACCAGCCCGATTGGCCAGGTTCCACTACAGGTAAATATAAGACTTTCACCCAGACCCATTATAATTCTTGACAGGATTATAATGATATAAGCCACAATTCCGGGATTATTCAGGGAAAATACAAAATAGGTTAAAAGACCTGAAAAGACGGTGAGGGTCAGGCCTAAAATCATGCCTTTTTTAGGCCCGTGCCGGTCTGAATACCGGCCAGCATACGCTCTGGAGGCGAGGGTGGCGACAGACTCGGCTGCAACAACCAGTCCGACATAGAAAGCCGAATACTTCAGGTACTTGGCGACAAACAGAGGTAAAATGGCCAGTGAAAGTCCCAGGCTAAGGATTGCAAGAAACAGGATGCTGGCTATAAGACTCGCAGCAATAACATCATTTTTGATTCTGAACATCGTTATATCCTTCATAGACTACGCGATTATCAAAGACAGATATCCTGCCTTCTATAAAAGCACAAACAGCACGATAAATCATGGTCCTTTCAGCTTCTATAATTAATTCTTTAAGCTCGGACTCAGTGGTGCCATTCAGTATTCTGACGGGTTCCTGATCAATGATAGGCCCAGCATCAACATGTTCATTGATAAAATGCAGCGTAGCGCCAGAGATGCGTAACCCCCCAGTGATAGCTTTGAGCTGAGCTTTGTCGCCGGGAAAGGCTGGAAGCAGTGACGGGTGCGTATTCATTGTTAACGAACCATATTTTTTTACAAATTCCGGTGAAAAAATTCTTCTGAACCCTCCCAGAATAATGAGATCTGCTCCACCCTTATCGAGGTGATTAGAAATTTCGCGTTCAAATCCTTCCCTGTCTATGTAATCACGGTGATTAACCTTCAGGACATTAATGTCTTTAAAAGCAGGATTACCTTCTGCGGAAAAGCTATCATTATTAGTAATGACGACACTCAGCTCTGCTTTCTGATTACATGAGTTAATAGCCTCTGAAACCGTAGTCAGCAGGCTGCCACGACCTGAAAAAAGAAAAGCCACCTTTTTCATAATGTAATCTTCCTTCTGAGTAAAGAATAAGAATCAGAGATTTTGCGGATATCCAGATTAACAAAGTCGTTGTTTTTAACAATAAAGCGACCATCAATGATGACATCAGATGGTTTTTCTTTATGCATCATCCTGAGGATTGAAACAGGGGTGTTAATGTAGCCAGCATCAATGTCTTTTTCTCGGTAAATAATAATGTCAGCTTTATATCCTGACTGAATTCTGCCAATTTTTTCTAGGCCAAGCGCTTCAGCTCCACCGATAGTCATCATATCGAATATTTTTTCTGCATTAACTTTATTTAATAAATCGTTATCACCATGATGATATAAGGTGAAAAGAGCGTCAAACGTCAGATCATTTACGGGATTGACCATAGCTGCATCGGTACCTAATCCCACAGCGTTGGTGCTCTGGAATTCAGCCAGAGGCATGGTACCGGCGCCGACGAAACTGTTACTGACCGGGCAATGAACAATTTTACAGCCGGATTTCTTTATAATTTCACAATCAGTTTCATCAAGATGAGAGGCGTGTATAAGGGTAGTGTTGTTGTCGATAACGCCCAGCTCGTACATTCTTTTTATACCGCTTTGCGAATAGGCGTCCTTATGGCACTTAACCTGATGACTGCCCTCATGAACATGCAAAGTGAAAGGTTTACTGTATCTGACGGCGACATCATGAAGACCGGTCAACAATTCATCCGTAGCAGACAATTCAGATGCTGTAGCAGGGGTCAATGTTACTAATTTATTCTGATAAGCATTCTCAGCTGATAAGTATTCACTTAATATTGTATCAGTCGTTTTACTTTGTGGACTTTTTCCACTACCAACCCATTGATTACTCTGACAGAAATTCATAACACAGCGGGCTGAAATCGCTTGGGCAGCACGATAGTCACTTTCTATGCGGCTTGTAAACAAACCCAGTGTTGTCACGCCCTTTCTGACTGCGGTTACCAGACACTTCAGTGATGAGATGAACTGCCCTTGGGCATCTTCAAGTTCATTATTGCTGTGTACCTTGTCAAGTACGATATCAATAGGAGAGGAGTCAAGAATATCGCCATAAACTTCTTTGCTCGGATGCAAGTGCGCGTTGATCATCCCGGGAAGTAATATGTAATCGCCCTCAATTACGGATAAATTGCTGTCATTAACCTCTAAACCGAAGCCTGTGTCTGCGATTTTATCCTCTGCAATCAGCACATCTCCCGATTCCAGTACCTTGGTATCAGGGCTGAGGAACTTAACGTTTTTAAATAGCAACATTTCTTATACCTGTCATATCCATTATACTCTCCTTAATTTTTTCATAAGGAAAGTCACTTTTATAGAGTAATACCTGCATTCCCATTTCTGAACAGGGTATAATATCATTATCTAGGCTATCCCCGACCATTAACACGTCTTCTGACTTTAGCTTAAAATCATCAAGAATACCCCTGAAGAAATTTTCGAAGGGCTTACATTCTGGCTGTCGGGTACCAAAATACAGGCCATCAAAAAATCCCATAATGTTATTTGATTTTAACTTGCGTATTTGCACCTCCTGCGCGCCATTACTGCAAATAGCCAGTGACAAATGATTTTTTAATTCTTCAAGAAGTGGAATCCAGTCTGCTGTTAACGGGCAATTAGCTGTATATGAATCCCAGTAGCATTTTTTCAGCTCTTCTTTGATTTTCTCATCTGTTTCAAACCAGTCAGATATGTAGTCAAACCGCTCTTCCAGCAATTTATCTATTGCAATCCTGCCTGCAGTAAATCCTCCCCACAAAAGGTGATTTTTTTTATGATAAGCATCCACAAACGGTTTACTGTCATAGGTAGCTGGTATGTAATTAGCTCTGATCATCAGATCGATTACTGCTTTTAATGCAGCTTCCGCTCCTGCCTGATGGTCCACCAGGGTATCATCAAGATCAAAAATTATTAGTTTAATCATGCCCCAGATCCTTATGCATAATCAGTGAACCAAAAGCACATCTGAGCGCTGTCTCAAATTCGTTAACTCTTGTATACACACCTTTGGTCAGGACGCCATTGGTTCCTAATCTGTTCATATCGGACCATGATATATGTGGATATAATGAAATAATTACCTCTGATAGTTTTGATTCCCTTCCTATCTTATCGACAACACCTGCAGGCAGCATCACTTTCCCACTGCAGCCATAATAAAACAGGGATGTTGAAACATCCTTAATCATGGCCCATCCGTATACAAAATCTCCAAAATCTTTTCGTTCGATCAACCCTTCGAGTGCAATGATATAGTCCACCGGTGCAGAGAGTGATGCTTCAATATCGCTTATTCTGGCATGGCAGCCGTTTATCGCTTCGTCGTCATTGTCTGGTGTTTGGCTAACGCCTGACTCTGCACTTTTATATGTCACAGTAAAGTCTTTGAAAATTGCAGAGCAGACATTCTTCAATGAATTAATTTTTGCTTCATTTACAGATGTCAGCAAAAAAGTCGGATGGTTACTCGGCATTTTTTCTAATCCACTTAATAACTTCAGTTTCGGCCCTGCCGGAAAAAATGTCTTTCAGCGTTTCTTTGGCTGAAAAAATTTCTGGCATTAAAGAAGTAATGATATCTTCTTCATTTTTCTCGATTACTTCATTGGCTTTTTGCAGCGTCTTATCATATATCTGAGTAAATGTTGTTTTCATGACTGTTGTACCCAGCCTGAGGTCTGGCATTCCATTTTCTGCAAGATCTTTCCACATCAGCTCATGTATAAATGAAAAGAATCCCATGTCATATGGAAGGCCCGTTATCACATCGGTACTTCGTGAAATGGTTTCACAATTCAGAATGTTATTTTTTATGTAAAACTGAATGCCAACAGTACATGGGAAATCTTTCGTATCAGATTTGTGATAGTTTTGATTAATATTTATTATAGCTCGCCGGGAGTCTCTGTTCTTCAGGAGAACGCTTTTTACCCAGTTATACTGATTTCCATGTCCTTCAACACTTTCATGAAAAACATAGTATCCATAGTTTGAATTAACGTTCCCGTTATCGTCCACCAGTGACATCCAGAACTTGGAAGCTTTTGCGAGTCCTTCCTCGGCCTTTAAACTGCCACTAAAGTAAGCTAAAAATTCACGGCATAAATATTTAACCGCGCCACTTCTTAAGTTATGAAGGCGGTTTTTAGGGTTTTTAAGAATGTAATTTACACCATAAGCCTGCAGTGCATCACCTGCCCGGGAAGATATTTTTTCTCCGGATGAGATGATCTGATAAATACCATTTCTGACCAGTTCATCAACGGTATCACCACAGATGGTGGTGAAATAGTTGATATCAGACTGCATGAGATCTTTAGCTTTTAAGCTCATAGTCATTCCTGTTCTATGTACGTTAAAGCACTATAAAATGCGGGTCTCGATAATTACATGTGCTTAAAATGTGAATCAAACAGATTATTTCATTAAAAACAGAAACTCCATTACCATGACTTCACTGTTTCCATAGTTACAGCCACTTATGAAAGCACAGGTCAATCTCATTATTTATATATCATATTGATTTAATTGAATAAAAATAAATGCCATTTTTCAAAAGTTTTTCCGACATTGTTAAGGTATTAATTTATAGTTTAGATTGTGTTACATATTCATATTTCAGGCCAGCTCAGAACAAAACCGCAGTAAAACGGATAACTAACTGTTTTACAAATAAAATCTCTAGGTTCATTTTCTTTTTTTTCAAAAGCGTAGCCTCTCAATATGATGAGTGGTTTCAGAAAATCCTCATAAAAACGATTAATTTTTTTTATTACGAATGTTGCGCTCAGCTTAATGTGTGACTTGCATCTCATTTTCGAGCGCTCCACTGTCCCCTTCGTTTTATAATTAAATGATATAATTTATAGCCTTAACTCTCATCAGGGATCAGTTTAATAACCGGCAAGCAGGATTTAATAGCTCTGTCACCATTTTCAATCAGTAAAATTTCAATCTTCATCAGCTGACTACGCATTTATTTATGGCTGGAAAAATTATCATTGTGTCGGGGACATGGCCTGAGAAATACTCACATCTCTTTTCCGCCCTGCTCCAGGCCAGCTTCTTTAGGATTTAGACCGAATGCGAAGACAAGCTTGTTATTCTTAAATTTATCTCTAACAAGTTAAGTTGTTTTTTCATGACCTTTACGATAGCTGAATCTAATCGTGAAAACGCCAGGATTACCAGCCTGTGCGCATACTGCCTATATGTCTTCACGTCAGTCCGTCAGGACTGACGCTGATGAGAAAAAAGCTTTGCTGAAATGTCAGGCCAGGGATTTCTGCAGCAGGCGTCTACAGAGGGAAAATATCGGTTTCCAGTGCAGACTGACCGTAACTTCAGCTTATGACTGGTGACGTGCAGCCTGCCATAGTAGTTGCGGCTGAGAAAGTTGCCCCTGAAGCCGTTTTCTACTTGCCTAAGCCGGGCTGCTGTCTGGCCCGATAAAAGCTAAAGGAGAAATGCTGGCCAGCCCCGCCTGACTGCCAGTCAGGATGGCGCGGCCCGAATCTTGCCCGAACCCGTTCAGGATCTGACGCCTGAAGGTTGCCCTGCAGACGGCGCTAATGACCACACAACACATCATGAGAGGCAGCTGCAGGGTGTAGAACTGGCAAAGGCTACGGATAAGAAAATCCGAAATCAAAATTCATAGACTCTTAACAAAAGGTGAGTTTCCGGTTTTCCCTTTTTCCGGATCTTGTGCCGGAAATAGGCAGAAGATCCACGATAAATAATTCGTTATGAGCGTCTGTCTGCAGTTGCCTCGTTGCAGGGCAAAGAATGTAGTTCATTGTTTACCCATAACGTGCCTGTAGCATGGCTCAAAAGGTATCAGGTGTTATCCACAAATCCACAGGAGCGATCCAATAACAGTTCCATTCAGATCCTTATAGTTCCAAATAGATCTCAGCCTTCTGTAAAGCCTGTCATTCGTGGCTTGAAGACTGATCCTGATGTGTGCTTTTGGGATTTCCATGTGTGCTGATGGGATTAATATGTGTGCCTGCGGGATGGAAATGTGTGTTGTCGGGATGTATGGTGTGTGCTGCCGGGAAAGATCTCTTTCTATCCACAATCTGTAGTGACTCTTAGGAAGCAGATACAAGTAGATGAAAGACAACACATTTATCAGTGATGCGCTGTACAGCGACATGATTAGCAGGGAAAAACAGCTCACAGTTAATTCTAATAACACGGTTCAGCCAGTCGCCCTGATGCGCCTCGGCGTATTTGTTCCCAAACCCACTAAATCGCAGGGGGAAAATAATGTTGTTGACGCCTCTGAGCTGTTTTCCCAGCTGGAAATTGCCAGGGCGGAGGGATACGACAATATCAACATTGCCGGACCACGTCTGGATATGGACTGCGACTTTAAGGTATGGATAGGCGTCATTTATGCCTTCAGTACATATGGCCTGAATTCAAATAAAATTGAGCTCAAATTCACTGAATTTGCAAAGGGTTGTGGTTTTTCAGCCAAGCGTATAGACAGCCGCCTGCGAAGCGCAATTCATGAATCGCTGGGCAAGCTGCGTAATAAATCTATTTCATTTAAGCGGGGAAAAGATGTGCGCGGCAGCTATCAGACAGGCCTGCTGAAAACCGGTTACTTTGATGCAGATAAGGATGTGGTTCAGCTGGAGGCGGATGAGAAGCTCTGGGAGCTCTTTCAGCTGGATTACCGCGTACTCCTGCAGCAGCACGCTATCAAGGCACTACCCAAAAAAGAAGCGGCGCAGGCAATCTACACCTTTATCGAAAGCCTGCCTGCTCAACCCATCCCGGTCGCTTTCGCGCGCCTGCGTGAACGGCTTTCCCTCTCAAGCTCAATCAGCGAGCAAAACCGCACGATCAAAAAGGCCCTGGAGCAGTTACAGAAAATAGGGTATCTGGAATTTTCGTTAGTTCGCAAAGAACGTGAAAATTATCTTTTTATTCATAAACGTAATCCAAAACTAAAACCAGCTGACATGTAAACATGTGTGCTGGCGGGGGAGTTTCTCGGCAGATTGAGTGTGTGCTGGCGGGTAAGCTTAAGCTTTGCGGCTTTTACGAACGCAGAGTCGCTAAACAAAGTGTGTGGTGGCGGGATAGCAAACCGAATATACCCGCCACCACACATATCCAGCCCTGAATCCTCAACAGAGCACACTTTAGGATGTCCTGATCCCGCCACGGCACATGTTTCATCCCCTTAATAATGGCGCCATACAGCTTTCGCCAGAGGGTTTCCCGTCAGCACACATATGCCGTCATGCCGGGGTCACCCTCTCCTCACCTCAGATGTTTTTATTACGGGTATGTATCACATCATGATCACTCTTCTCTCAGCCCCTGAGCCGGTGGTTTATTATCGCTAGACGATTTTTTCCCCCAGTCTGACGGGCTTCATGGCCCCCACTGTAAGAATAAACCGCAGACTCTGCCTTCCGGACATTTCACTGACGTGATAACTTCTTTGGCCATCATAAAGGGCAGGGCTGAAAGGTTCAGGCCGTCTGCTGTCCGGCCTCCTCGTTCGCTGCCTCACCGGTCAGCAGCAACCTGTCACACTCAGCGATGACGTACTCCGGGATCAGGTCGAAACGGGTAGGGTCGAGCTGACAGATAAACTCATTCTCGATATGGTAGGTCTCGTTGACAAATTTGCGGATGACGCGGTTGTCGGCCTCCGGCTCAAGCAGCCTGAAAACCTGAAGCTTCTCATACCCGTTCACACAGCGCTGATAAAGCGCCAGGATATGCGCATGGCTGTTCAGCAGGGCCAGCATGCTGGCGTAGTCAAACCCCGGGATACGCCCGGCCACCTCGCTGCAGCCGCTGTTCACCCGTTCCGGCTCCATAGGAGGATAACCGGCGCCTTCTGCGAGGGGTTCACGCGTGTCGGTGGGGACCTCCCGATGATGGAAGAGATTTGAGAGCACCTGATAGGCATCGCCGCGGTCGTCCAGAATTTCATAATGCCGGCGCAGATAAATCAGCTTAATCAGATCATCACAGCCGGAGGCTGTCACGCGCGTGCAGATTTGCGTGAAGGTCATGATGTCGCTTTCGCGGATAGGCAGCTCCGTGATTGTGCCGGCGCTGTACCGCAGATAGGAGGCGGTGACCTGGTTGCTGAACAATCGCTTCACCGACCTCAGGGTATCGATAATGGGCTCGACGTCGTGCGTCAGCATCATGACCGTCAGGTTCTTCAGGCATTCGCCCGTGCTGCGGCGGAACAGCATCTCCAGAATGGCAAATTTTTTGTTTTTATCAAACGACGAAATGGGATCGTCGAGCACGATCAGACCGGGCCTGCGGGCCAGACATTCATACATGAACAGGACGATGGCAAACGCGTTACGCTCGCCGTAGCTCAGATGCTGGCTCCCTCCACTGAGGTAATCGCCATAATCGACGTGACGAAGCTTCAGGCGGCACTGCTCACCGGCGCCGGTGATATCAACCTGATAGCGGTAGCCGGCGTAGGCCAGAAAGGTATTGATATCTTTTTTATGCTTTTCAATCAGGCGCTGCATGCCCGCTCGCTGCCTGCTGATCTGCCCCTGCAGCTGACCGGCCTGGGAGATAAGTCCTTCCAGAGAAGCGTTAAGACGTTCCGTCACCTCACGGGTTTTCTCCGACTGCAGATCGGGGAAATAAGTGACGTCCAGGCGGAATTCCGCGAGTGAGGCGCGGATATTGCCGGCGTCGGTAAAGGTAAAACCATTCAGCGTTTTCAGGGTCAGGAGCATGGAGAGCAGATTTTCTGTCTGCTGTTTAACGGTGATCAGATAGTCTTCATGCTTTTTTTCCAGACCGCCCTGCAGTGTGGTGATTTCCTTCAGGCGTGTCCTGGCCGCTTCGGAAAAATAAGCGCCCAGCTTATCGAGCACCGCAATAATGCCGACCAGATTCTTTATAACCGTCTTGTCATACTCGGCGCTGACTTTGCTTATCTGCTCGGTTTTATCATTAGAATCACCGGTACAGAAGGGGCAGCATCCCGCAGACAGCGTGGAGAAGTTTTCATACCCCTTTGTCTGCCACTCAATCCACTCAACGTTGCGGTCGCTCTGAATAAACGGCTGATAAGGCTCCAGGCCTGGAGGAATATGCTGCAGTTTGTTACCGCCCGCCAGTCCCTTCATCCCCGTAGAGGACCTGGACAGGCCTTTGCTGGTCAGTTTAAACGCGCCGCTGAGCGCCTGCAGGTGCGTGATGAATAATTCAAGATCATCATTTCCGCTGAATTCCTGCCGGATGGCCAGCACCATCGCATCGATCTCACGTTCTGTCTCGCTGTAAGCTTCCATTTTAATGAAGATATCAAAGCTGTTGCTGACCAGCTCGTCGGGCTGAAACGTGAATTGAGAGACGTACTTTTCATCAAAGCACAGGACATCCTGAATATGCTCCACACCGGACACGCCGGGACGGAGATCTGAGAAATTTGCCGTCCGGAGCTTAAAGGGCAAAAGGCTCAGGAGACCGTCGGCATCACCGTTCACGCTGTGCAGAATAGCGCGGGAAATCGTGCTTTTGCCAGTGCCGTTAGGCGCAAACTTAATGTTTAACTTATTTTCTGAAAGCGTGATGCGCGCAATATCAATGTTATTGCAGTGGCAGATTTCAACATCCATCGAAAATTCCTTCTAATGGCTGATTTAAGTTAAAACTGCATCGAAACTAGTGAAATATCCTTGCTGTGACTCGCTCATATAATCATCGATCCGTTCAGGCGTAAATCATGAACTGATTAATAAAAATGGTATCTCATTGATGAAGGTGGCGATGGCGGAGGGGGAGTTTTCTGACGCTGTCGCTGAGGAAGACCGCGGTCGTATCCCTGACGTAGCCAGAGTCGTGCATCGTGAGCAGGATCAGGTTTCACAGACACTGATGCAGGCGGGGAGTGTCGGCCGGCAAATACGGTTCCCGCCCTGCACCACCGCAGAGCCGCTAATGAGGCAGAACCGTCTGATATCCGGGGTGGATTAAGCGTGGTGTGACGCGGTCTGACAGATCGGCCGCTGCAGGAGAAGGGCAACGGTAAGGTTATCCGGGCTGCTTCGATGGTCAGCAGAAAGACGTTTGCACCGTTCCCTCAGCGCGGCGGCAGAGCGGAGGGTGTAGATGTCCGCATCACTGAGCTGGCTCCAGAATCCGTCAGTACAGAGAAGCAGTGACTGGTCCTGCTGACAGGCTCTCTGGTGCCATTTCACCTCATGCATGGGCCCCCGGCTGTTTCCTGCCCAGGCGAAGAGGCGGTTTCGCAGGGGATGAAACCGTATCGCGTCTGGGGGGCAGTGTCCCAGAGCCACACAGCGCTCGGCGAGCGAATGATCGCGCGTCCTGTCGCGGCAGTTCAGGCAGTAAATCCGCGTGTCGCCCAGTGAGGCATAGTGATATTCCCGATCGTCTGCAATCACAAACGCCACGCTGGCTCTGCCTGGAGAGTGGCCGGCCGAGCGCAGCAGGGCGCTGATGTCGTGGCAGACCGCGTGAAGATCCCTGCCCGAATCCTTCATCCGCTCCAGATGCGTCGTCAGCCAGTCCACGTAGTGTGGGCGGGCATCACAGTGAGAAAATCCGTCGGCCATCATAAACAGCCGGCACCGGCCGGTTTCCACCCACATAAACCGGTCCAGCTGTTCCGTCCTGCTCCCCTGCAATGAGAGATGAAACTCAGTCGTCAGCACGCTGCCATCCTGTCACCAGATCCCACGGCAGGGCGCGATAAAACGCCCCGATTGCATCATAGGCCGCATCAAAATCGGGCAGGGTGCCCGCCACCTCGCTTTTCAGCAGCGCATACTCCTGCGCTGACCGGTCACGGATATCCGTGCGGTTCAGCGTCCGCGGATTGACGAACCCCGCTTCCAGCCGACCCGCGGACTTCTCCAGCAGGCTGGTCAGGATGTGCAGGCGGTCCTCATCGCTGATCTCAACGGCACCGAGCAGCAGGTTGAGATCGTAAATATCCTGCCGGCGCGAGCGGTTTCTGACCACCTGCTGCATGACGGAGCGGAGCTTTTCGGCCACCAGGTCGGTGAAGCTGTAGGCCAGCAGATCGTTGTCATCGGTGAGCGTAATGTGGTCAACCGACAGGCTGTATTCATTCAGGCTGTAGTCAATCTGCACGGTATGCGGGGACTGACCGGCGCGCAGGCGGCGCATTTCACCGTCGATCCCGTTCCGGGCATAGCCAATTTTGAGCAGAAAGGCCGGAAAGGTGGCATGTTCAGCATCGCGCGGCTGAATGTTCAGGCTCTGCACCGCGCAGCTGACCTGATAGGGGAGTTCGGCCGATGCTATCTGAAGCGCTTCGTTCAGCTCCTCCCGGAAGGTATCCTTATCGATGTCAGCCAGGCGCATGCTGGTTGAAAAGTCGATGTCCTCCGTGAAGCGGGAACTCCGGTAGCGCAGCCCCAGCAGGATCCCTCCCTTCATTATCATGCGCGGCTGCAGGTACTCGCTCTCCGCAATCGCCTGCAAAACAATATGTACCGCCTGACGGAAGGTTACCCTGTCTGCCGGAGCCTCAGCGACCCATTCCTCGATAGCGTATTCCATGGACTTCCCGGGATCAGTTGTTGATGGAGATACACCATACTTCGGAGAAAACATTTTTGTAAGGGTTCGACGAGACCAGTTTCCTGCTCCCACCCCGCTGCACGGTATCTTTCCACTTTTCGATGGTGCGGTGTGACAGGCCACAGACTTCTTCCAGCATGTACCCGGTACGTGCCTTATCGATCCCTGTGCCTTCCCTGTCGACGGTTTTGACGATCACCGGCAGGTGTTCAGCCGCTCTTTCACGAAAAACATCTTCCACATGAGAGTAGCCCCCGCAAAGATCCGGCTCTCTGAGCATATCAAGGAAGGTTTCTCCCAGGCTGGTCACCCGGACTCCGCCAGAGCCATGGAGCTCAGAGCGCGGCCGGTATTTTGTTCTGGCATGCTGAATCAGCGTTTTTCCGTCGATTTTTTCATGAGGGACAAATCCCCGCGGAAGCAGAGGAAGCACGGTTGTCAGGTCTGGAAATCGCGTTCGCAGATATTGCTCATGCAGTTTTCTGGCGGCAGAGAGCTTAGCCTGAGTGACGTGGAGCACGTGTGGGATCCTGTCGGTCAGGCCATGCCATTCCATCGCCGAAAGACAGGACAGGTGGGAGTAGGGGGTAAGATCGCATACCTGCTGCTGCGCGGTAGAGATGTCCCGGTTGCTTATCTGCCAGACGTAGCCATCGATGGCGGGCAGCAATATCCCCTGATACAGCATGTCACTCAGGATATCGCTGAGGATACGACCATCGGGCTCGGCGGTCTGGATCTTTCCAATGGGGAGGCCATCATACGATTTGTCCTGGTAAAGCTGATACAGGTGTTCATTAAATTCGTGAAGCGCAATAACCGGTTTAGGGTGCCGGTTAAGGAGTATCAGGCGGACAGCTTCACGAAGCGAAATTGTTTTATTCATGCAACACCATGCAGCGTATAAGTCCTAAGGACTTATACGCTGCATAACGTCACATGTCAACTTTTTCAGGTTGAACATAAAGTTCTGACTTCCTGAATTCGCTGGATTTTTATATATATCTTGACAACGTGACGCTATGCACATCAAAATGTCCTTAGGACATTTTGATGTGCATAGTTAGCTCCTGAAAAAATAATGTACTGAGATAAGCCCGCGTGCACATTTTTATCATCACACGGTTGCCCCCTCTGGCGGGTACTCAGAGCAGGGAATGGTGTTTTTTTATGATGGCAGTGCTGGCGCTCAGAAATAATGTGGTCTGGCTTCACAGACGAAAATCATCATTCGCGTCTGACACGGCACGCTGCTGTGAGCAATCCGGCACGGGCGGCGTGATGATGACGTGACCGCTCAGTGAGCGAAAAATGCAGGAACCCAGGTATAACGTGAAGCTCTACGAGAACGTGGTCATTGGTAATTTCCTGTACGGGCTGGGCGTGTCCGTGGGGGCCCGGCTGGGTGGAGACGTCCTTCCAGCCTCGGTGAACCTGCTGCAGCAGACGCCGGAAGACAAGGCGCTGGGCGACGTACTCCTTTCTTTCCCCGGCACGCTGCGGCTGATTGAGTTCAAATCCGCGGCTAACCGGTCAGACAAAGAGGCGGCCCGCTTCCGAAAGCTTTCACACGCGCTGGAGTGCCGCGAGGGACTGAGAGCGGTATCTCACCGGATCCACTGGTATGTAGAAACCACCCCTGACGTTCAGTCGGGCGTAAAAACCTACTTTTCGAGCTACCTCAGCGCACTCTCTCAGCCTGCCCGTCAGGCTGAGCCGCTGAACCTTGCGCGTTTTATTGCGCAGACAACGTGCAGCATCTTTTCGGCTCAGACGGACGCAGACGACCCGGTGGCCGTCAGCAACTACCTGAAACTGATCCGGTGGTGCCAGGGCGTTGATGAAAAGAGCAGCGCGGGGGCGCTTATCGTCGTGTGTGACGGCCTCGGCAATCTGCACTATGCCGAACTGAAAAACATAATGGAGCTGTCGATGACGCATGAGACATGGCTCGAATACAGGCTCAGTATGGAACACGGCAAAGAGCTGGAGAGGGAAAAATCATTAGATCACGACAGAGGAATGGATCTGAGCCTGTGAAAAACACCAACGCAATCAGCGACCACGACATACGCCTGTTCTTTGACGCCGCAGACAGGATCCTCCAGGCCGCGCAGCAGCAGGGAAAAACGGCCGACAGAGCAACGTCAGCGCTGCTTCAGGTCACCGCCGCCCATGAACGACACGTGAAGGCGGTCGGGGATGACGTCATCAGTGCCGTGACGTCCATGGCCGGCTCAACGGCTCAGGAGTCAGCACGGCTTCTGGCGGAGCATTTCCGCGAAGCCGACAGGGCCGCAGAAAAGGCGGCTGAACGCTATGAGCGGGCCAGCCGGTCGCTTGGCTGGCGAAGCTGGCTCTGGTTTCTGACTGCGCAGGTGGCGTTTTGTGCAGTGGCCATTGGGTTTATCATGACGCTTGTCCCCCCGCTGGATGAGATACAGGCGCGACGGGCAGCGCTGGCGCAGGCGAAAGAAGAGGCCGAACGCTTCCCGCTGTACTGGCACGATTGCACGGTGGACGGGAAAAAAACACGGTGTTTCCGGACCGATGAAAAGGCCGGTGTACTGACGCTGGATGATGGCAGCATCTGGCGTGTTCCGTGGCGTAAGCAGTAGCCGCTGCCGGATTTCAGGAATAAGCACGCCGGCAATAAGGGCCACCTCTGTCAGGTAAAGTCGCCACGCCTGACCGAACTTTTCAGCGCGATTGCCTGCACTCCACTGCCTGCTTCGCCTTACCATCCGGGGCTACCCCTGAACGTTCAGGCTTCTCAGCGATGACAGGCAGCATTACCGCCCGTTCAGCACAAATCCATCCTCAGTAAGGCTGCTCCTGCGGGTACAGGCGATGATGCCGTCACGCCGCATCTCCTGCAACGCCAGCCAGACGTCTGCCGGCGGCCATTCATCCGGTGGCCAGCAGATGGCGCAGACCTGTTTCCGCTCGCGGGCCGCCAGCACGCCGCGGCAGCGCCCCGGAATGGCCTGTTTAAGCGGTGAAACTGTCATGCATTCGTTTCCTGTACAGATTTTCGGCCAGTGCAGCACAGTGCAGTGCCGGATGCCTGTTCTGCGGAAACTGTGTTTGCTGACGGTAAAGGTTGCTCTGATTTTCCAGACAGATTAAAGGCCTGCTCAGAGCAGAGCCGGAACACGTTCAGGGGCGCGGAACGCCCGGCAGCAGCAGGCGCGCGGCCTCGCCTGCGTCCATCGAGAAGCGCACGCCGAGCTGGCGGGTGACGTCCAGCGCAAACACTCTTGTATACCACTCGGTGGACTTGGCGTCCCTGTGGCCCATCAGCGTCTGGATCACCTTCTGCGGCACCTGATGCTGCACCAGGTGCATCGCAAACGAGTCCCGGAACGTCTTCGGCGTTACCGGCCGGATGGAAAACGTCACACCGTCACGTGCTGCGGCCGCCACGGCCTGGCTTATCCAGCTGCGCGCCGTGTCCTCGCTTTTAATGTCCCACAGGCGCGCACCGGCCGCCGGCTGCGCGGTCGCAAACCACTCCCTCAGCCGCTGCACGAACCCCGGATCGGTGAGCGGCACCGCGCGCGGCGGGTTGTCCTTTATCTCGGCTTCCACCTCGCGCTCCGCCTGCTGCTCCTCCTTCGTCGGCCGGCCGCGCCGGCGGCTGCGGCTCTTCGCCGCCTCTTCCAGCTTCCGCTGCTTGAGGGTGCGCAGCACCACGAAGGGTGATGACAGCGGGGCGCCGGTGTGCGGTGCGTCCAGCACGAAGTCCTCCCGGGTCAGCGGCAGGATCTCGTTGAGCCGGCCGCCGGTGTTCCACAGCGCGTCGATGAACAGGCGTTTGCGGAGATCGGTCACCTTTGCCAGCAGCACGGCCACCTCGGGCGCCAGCAGGTAGCGCGGCATGTCGGTGCCGTACGCGGCGGCCAGGTTGCGCAGCGCCACGGCGCTCTCATAGTCAAAGTAGCGCGCGGCGCCCGTTCCGGTCAGATTCTGTTCAGTGACGCCGCTGCGTGAAATCTGCGTCAGTTCGCGGGGTAAAGTGCCCAAACTTTCAATCTCCGTTGTCTGGCGGGGTGGAACGTATTTTCCCCTGTCTGTCCAGCGAAAACCACGGGAATAAATCGATCCGCAGAGGATCCGGCTTCGATCCGTTTTTCGGCTTTTCTCTCGTATGCGGAGAATAACCTGGACGGCCGGAAATAAAAAGGCGCGGGCCCCGCCACCTTTCGGGCGCGGGAAAGAAGGTAAGTGTCTGGTGGTTAAGGGAATAATCAAAAACCGGCGCCGGCGGGATCGTACCAGGCACTCTTGGCTGCGTGCCTGGTCAGTATTGATTTCCACATAACCTGATGAATGAAACCAATCGGCCGGAGGGATTTGATCTGAGCACCTTCACGAAATTCATAACAATGAAATAAAGTCAATAATTTATATCGCTTTTTAACGTCAAAATTTGGTTGTAAATCATTACGTTTTGTATGCATGAAGGATGCGTTATATTCCCTCAAACAAAATATAATTATCACTCAGTATCTATAGCATGCGAGGTAATTATTCATGAATATTTATTAAAGTGATTGAAATAATAAAAATCAACTTAATTTGCCTGAGTGACGCAAAGGGCGGTAGCATGTTTTTTTGTCACAGTCTGACAGGGTGATTTATAATTGATTGTTTTTTTCTGAAATACCTTCCATGCCGTAATAAAAGAAAGAGAAATAATAAGCCATATAAGAGTTGAACATGGAATAGAACTTCTTATATACAATCACTTTATTGGATTTACTTTCAAGCAGAAGTAAACCTCTTGATTCTGCGTCTAAAATCATGCTTCTCAGATGTGTGCGAGATATGCCACAACGTTTAGCAATAGAGCTTATCGTATCTTTAGAATTTTCGTTACGGATTCCGAGCATATAAATATTAATGAGCACCATGTGACCGGAATCTTTTGCGATAAATACTTCAACATCCTTTACAAGGTTAATCAGAAAAACAGAAGACTCATGAATTTCTGTATATCGTTTAAAAAAAAATGGAAGATCAAAACTACTTAAACGTTCACCCTTTAATGATTTAGGAAAGACAGTTTTCAAACTAGGGGTCATAGTATTAAGCAGGCATAAAGTATCTTCAATTCCTTTTTCAGTCATCATGTATATTTTTTTTCGACGATCTTTATTGCTGTTGCAGACACGGATCCTTCCACTTACCTTAAAAAGAGTCAATAAAGAAGATACAGTATTCAAACTGACCATACCTGTTTTGAGGCACTGGCGTGAAACTTCGGAGAGAGAGGAATCTTCCTGACTGTAATAAACCGAAGCAGTAATCGTTGAAATTAGAAATCTGTTATTACTAAAGATAAATTTATAAAACAACTTTTTACGAGAAAACTCATCCAGAATCATTTTGCAATGAATGCTTACCGCTAAATGAAAATTTTCATTTGCTTTAATTTCGTCGTTAATTGATTTTATTCGCATGAACGTTTTTACTTTTCTTTCCATAACAACCTCTTCCACCCTAAAAGACTATGTTAGAGTAAATTCAACCTCGACAAAACACTTATTACATTAATTTAATTTAAGTTTCCAACTATTCTTAAATCACGTTATTGATACTTTTAATGAGATAGATTATAATATTGATTGAGTCAGAGTTTGATAATTTTTATTTGCCTAGATTAAAAAGTTACCTTAAGAAATATAGGATCAGTGATGTAGAGAATATTTCTGAATTTTGTTTAAAAAAACACCCCAAGAAGAACCCA
>NZ_NHZE01000025.1:0-11893 GCF_002207995.1 Pantoea sp. VS1 | reverse complement strand
GATGCGCCTGCTGGGGCTGCTCCACCTGCTCTGGGAGCAGTCCGGCATCAACGTCTGGCATCCTGCATTCGATAAAAAGAAACGCTCGCCGGGCTGGGTGAGCTGGCGCCTGAATGAGACTGCAGCGCGCATCCGCATCGGCCGGATCCCGCTGCAGCAGTCGCTGATGCTGATGGCCATGAAGGATTCGCCGCAGGTCGCGCAGAACCGCCAGATTGCGAAGGACGCCGGCAGGGGCGCACGTCGCCTCATCCTGATCTCGCAGCTGGCCGCCTGGAGCGACGCGGCCGATGAGCGGCTGCAGACCACGCTGCCGCTGGGGCTGTTTTTCGGTTTCCCTGACCTGGTGCTGCCGGAGGACGTGCGCCTGCGCCTGGAGAGGAGCTTTTGCCGCGAGCTGGGCGACTGGCGCCGGGGCATGAAGGTCGTGGTCATCGTGGAAACGGAGCCGCCAGAAACGACATTCAGGCACGTAGACGGGCGCAACCGGCCGTCCAGCTGCAGTACCGTTATCGACGTGGCGCTGATGACGGTCAGCCCCCGCTTCATTCCGCTGGATTCAGGCTATGAGGGAATAGTCGAAGACCGGCTGTGGCAGGAAAAACGTGCCTTCATTAAGCCGCTGCGCTACGACGGTGAGGATGATGTATTCCCGGATTTCGTGCTTAAGGATGTACCCGGCGTGGATGCGCTGCCGGTGGAAGTCTTCGGCATGAACACGCCGGAGTATCAGCTGCGCAGGCAGCAGAAGACGGCCTATTACGATGCGGAATACGGTCAGGGAAACTGGTGGTACTGGAACGCTACTGAGCATTCTGAAATGCCCGCACTTCCTCCCCGGTGAGCCTCGCTGCGGAAATGTATATCAGATCAGACAAAGAGCAACTTTACAGAACGGTCACATCGTTGTTTCTCTGGTTGTCCATCTTGCCTCAATTCCTTTAGCATTCAGGGCAGCTGCAATACGCTCTGACTGTTCACGACTGGCCACGGGGAAGCTGACGGGATGTGGTTCAAACCATACCATCACAGAATGAGTCATATTCAGTGAGGTATAAAGCGGACGGGACTCAATTGCAGGCGCTATCTCATTACGGCCGTTCAGTTCAGGTACTGCGCTGAAAATGCCGGTAAGGTAATCATCAAGGCATTCGATAAAGGCAGGACGTACTGTTAACAGTTCGGGATTGTCTTCTGAACTGTTCCACTGCTTTGCCTGTCTTCTCAGACTGTCCAGAAGCGATAACGATTCATAAGGTATCTTTTTCCCGGTACTTCCCCCCCTAATCGCGGACTCCAGCTGGTTTATCCTGAAAGACTGTTGCCTGATTTTCCGCATCATATAAATGCACAGCAGCAACATGGCCACAAACGCACTGCCCAGTAAGATGATCATGTCTGTATCCTCTCAGCTATACAACCTGCTTTAAGCGAGCCCAATCGTGAGTGGGTTTTATTGTTCGAAACTGTTCCCATGCATAGTATTAAGATCGGTCACAACTGTCGTTTCCATGTGGACAATTACTGGCGTTAGTGCCGGGTAGCTGTCCTTAAGGTACTGCGCCAGGAAGTTACTGGATAAATCACAGCATCCGTGCGGGAATTCATTCATCTCTGCATCTCCTGTACATCAGGCCGGTTTAATAGCGTTGGCAACCGGATGGCGCCCTCCGGTTTTATTTTCAGGCTCAAACGTGACGCGGTCGCCCAGTGTGTAAGCATTAAACCTGCCCGCAAAATTACCCGATGGCGCGATAAACTTTGTCCCGTCCTTTTCACTGCGGATCATGGCAAAGCCCTTACCGGTATCCAGTGAAATAATCTCGCCCTGATGACGGGTTTCCAGCAGCGCGCTGTCCAGCCAGTCGTCCACTGAGGTCCGGGGGATATCCGGCAGCCCTGACGGCAGCTTTTTATTCTTCCAAAGCGCATGAGGATCACACAGCTCGCTCATCTTCTGCGTATTTTCAATAATGCTGAGCAGTTTCAGGTTGGAAGGGTTTATCCAGCGGATTACGTCCAAGCATTTGTGATAGTCCCGCACGACCTTATTGATTGCCTGCTCCACGCAGTAGGTCTTGTCTGAGCGCCAGAGCGGCTCGTGGTGAGAAAGGCGGTTTCTGAGGGTGTTAATGTCGCGAAGATCAGAACTGATTCGGTTGACGGAAAGCGGCGTGCCCTGCTTTTTATCCAGCGCGTTCGGGAAGACTGCGGGTACGAGATGCGGCCAGAGGTGAAGATATCTGGCACGGCCGTTGCTGTAGTCGCGGTTAACCATAGAGACCCAGAAGCCAAAGGTCAGCTTGGCTATGAGGTTCTCCGTGCTCAACGGCTTACCGTCCTTTATCAGCTGCGATTTTGCGGCCTCAACAGCGCGCCAGGAGTCGCGGTTGTTGCGTTCCGTCATGACGGTGACAAACCACTGATCGTCAATTCTGCTTTTCAGCGCCGGCCAGTTGGCCGCGGGCGCACTCTGTTCGATGAGTGCCTCTTCGTGTCGCCTTTTTGCGGCGCAGATGGCGTTTCGCAGGGACACCTCTATGATCTGCAGCGCGGGAAGAAACGCGCCGGCGAGTTGCTTGTTCCAGAGATAGATGCCCAGGCACTCCTCTTCGCTGGCGCCGTTAAAGACCGAAGACTTATACGTCGCAAACCTGTGCTGAGAAATTGAATCCAGTATGGCGGTAATGGTCATAATTACTCCTTGTTATGCTTCTACTATACTGCGGTCCGGAACGGATGCCACGGACATTCCGCTTGACGTCAGCGTCAGTTTGTAGGAAAATCCCTCCCCAGAGACAGGATCTCTGACTGTGTGAGCGATACCGGCTTCGGCTGGTACGCGAAAATTTCGAAAAAGGCTTCCTCACGGAGGCCTTTTTTGATCCTGCTAAACTCATTTCCCGTCCACACTCTTGATAGAGAAAAGCGTCAGAATAAAGCACCCCGTCACGATTCACTTTCATGAATCAGCGCGTCATTCCAATAGTCATTTTTGTATCCTCTTAGCCACATAACCTGATTACTGTTAATTACTGGCTGGCTTTTCTGGCTTGTAAATCGACATAATTATCTATAGAAAAACCATATATTAAGGTATGGCGATTATCTGCCGAAAAAAACTCAAACGATGCATCAAAATCCCATAGCTTTTTTACATTTCTTATAAAGTAGGCTTTTCAATACCTCTTTCCCTGAACTCCTTATGAGTCAAGGGTTTTAATGGTTTTAACAGATGCTAACGCCTGTTATTGATAAGGTTTTTTTGAGATTCTGTTTTACAGTTTAACTTTTTGAAACATTATAGAAACCTCGGCTTTACCTTTTTTTACGTATTAATATCCTGTTTTTAATGTATTTTCTTGTGTTTTGTAATTCTAGGTAAAGTTTGTGTTTGTAAAACAATGGGTTGCATTTCTTATAATTTTTTTTGACTTAAGCTAGAGCAAACATTAATTTCATACCTACTGAGTAGCGTTCCTTCTCAGTAACTCCCGATAAATAAATTTTAAAAGGATACAATCATGAAAATGATCAAACGCAAACCAACTGCCAAACGTGTTGATTTCTCAGTAATGTACAACGCTTAATATGGCGAAGAAGGAGGCTGCGGCCTCCTTTTTTTTTAAAAAAAAGGAGCTGAAATGGATCTTGACATTTACGCTGCGAGCATCCCCCTCGAATACCTTATTTTACGTCGTTATGTTCTTCGCTTTCTGGATGAAAAAACTCTTACAGTCCACGACAAAAACTTCCTTTACCCACTTGAAAATATAGACAGATCTGAACTTTCGTTAACGGATAAGATGGATCCGGAAAATCAAATTAGGTATTTTTTGGCCGACAGAACGCTAAAAAAAGTCAGTGAATTTGCGAAAAAAATTGCTGAGCTCGGCACTAAAGCTGTAAGAATTAATCTGATGCACGCTGAATCAGTGCTGATCCGCCACTTTGCTCAGGCCCTGAGTAGAATGAAAGTCGAAACTGCATTTGAAGAATTTACGGAACAGGAATGTGGAAGTGACCTGACCCTGAATGAAAAACTTCTTTTAATAGAGTTGGTCAGAGGTGATTCAGGGTACGAGCATTCAATCATTGACAGCATAAAAAAAATTGTAAACTGCGGCGACGTGTTTAGCGCGGAGCACCTTCTGGAGCACGGCCTCAGATATTTTAAAGATTTTGAAACCAGGCATAGTAACCTTATTGGCACAATTAAAAACTGTGTTAACAAGCCTATTGAAGCTGAATACTACTATGTGAAACTTAAAGAGCAGAATGAGCCTCTGGCTTTAGTGATGGCGAACTATCCTCTTTCGATGCTTTACCTCAGACATCACAAGCAAGAGAAACGTAATCTTGATAAAGGAAAATTTTATCTAACCGAAGCCTATGAGTATATTCAGAAGGGAGGCCTTGATTCTCTCAGCAAGGAGGAACGGGACTTTTATACTGTTTTCAACCGTAACGGATACGGTCTGGTTCTTTTCCGGGAGGGTAAAATTAGTGAGGCTATCAGCTTACTTAATTGGGGGCTTGATACCCTTTCAAGCGATACCCCCAAACACCACATGCACCGGTCAGTTATACTTTACAATGTCTGCCAGTGTTATAAAAGAATTAGGGATTTCGATTCGGCTATAAATTGCTATCAGCAGCTTCTGGACATTGATTATGTGTTTCCGGAATATCACCTTGAGATGGGGCTCTGCTATCTTGAAAAAGGTGATCTGCCTGCTTATGAAGCATGCCTGAAGGAAGCGCTACGGCTTAATCCCTATCACAGTGACAGCCACTACCATTACAGCCTTTTCCTTGCCGATAATGAAAGTTATGAATTCGCTGAGCATCATGCTGAGCTTGCATGGCAACTATCAGGCGATGATATAACTGCATACAATTATGCGTATATGCAGTCACAGAGAAGTTGTTACGACAGGCTGCATATTATGCAACCTACACGGGACCTCCATATTTTTCCGGAATGGATCGTCCTTAAGGCCGAAAACGACTCTCATCGATCTCTGGAAGCTGCGGCCAATACACTTCGGGAGGGTGTTGATATTTTTCCAGCGAATCCTGACTTAAAGGTGAATCTCGCACAAATCGAAAATGACCATGAGCATGCTTAAAAAAATTTATTTACTTAATATTCTCTTTCTTTTTCCGATGTGGATGTCCAAAACTATCCAGCCTCTTTACTGGAATATTGAAGGGAAACTCAGCCTTTTCTCTGCATCTTATGTTGCGATGGCAGTAGCTGGTACCTTTTCTTTGATTTATGCCGGAATGATCAGGAAAGCAGGGATAAGGAATGCTTTGCTCTTGGGATATCTTTTTTACGGCGCAGGCCTGATTCTAAGGGCCTACCCTCTTAACTTTACTGTCGCTGTACTGACAGGAGTGATTGCCGGTATAGGCGCCAGCGTAACCGGTCTCGCTCTTAAAGGGCTCATTCTTGAAGTGCGTGAAGAAAAGAGAAAACAGGTAATACTACAGACAGGAAATATTAGCACCCTCTCTCAGAGCCTGGGTGCGCTTATTTCAGGTCTACTCGTTAGTCTGTTGGCTCTTTTCTTTAAAGATGGTTATCAGCAAACGCTTATTGTTACTGGGTTAATTACAGTTGCAGGTACACTTTTCCTTCCGTATGAGAAAGAAATCAGAAAAGCAGAATCTGTTAACATTGTGAAAAAAATTCCCGCCTGGGAAGCGTTCAGAACTGTGAATAAAAAACTCTATGCATCTATATTTTTTGCTTTTTTTGTTCATGGTGCCTGCTGGGCAGTGATTATTCCTCTTGTTCCCGTTTATTTGAAGAATCTCGCGCTTTCACCGGGGGAAATAGGCTCGGTGATTTCTTTAGGGGTTATTTCAGGTTTTCTGCTTAAAAATCTGTACGTATTTTTATGCAAAAGCGCAGGCAAAAACTATTCCCTGGTCATTTTTACTGTGTTGACCTGCTGTTCACTGTTCATTTCATTCCGTCTTCTTGGTCTGAATGAATCACTGCTGTACAGCGTCAGCATTGTGGCTTTCTATATGTTCAGAACAGTGCTTTTGATGATAATTGATATGAAAGAGGTTGAGATTGCCAATAAAGGTCACTCTATGGCCGTATTTGGCATCCGTCAGACCGCGTTTTTGACTGGAGACGTCGCCGGAGGCATAGCCATGCCCTATCTTTACAAGGGTATGATACTGGCTAATCATTCTTTAGTTTTCATAATGCTCATACTCTTCGCCTCTTTTATGATTGTGTCGTGCTCAAAATTAAGTGAAAGGAAAGAATGGAACGAAACGCTCAGTTGATGTTTAAACTATCCCCCATGTTTATACAGGGCGGTGTGTTGTTTCTCTCAGACTATGAGGGGCAGTTTTATAATTTTAACCTGTCGTCTGAAAAACTGTCCGCCCGGCAACTTGACTTTGTGTTCTGCTGCGATTCTTTTTTTCTTTATCAGGAAACAGTTAGTGATGGGAGGATTTGTTTTTTTAGCAATCATAAGTTCAGCCTTTCATTCTCTGCCAGCGAGGATATAGAAAACATTTCCGTGTTTTTTGATGATGAAAATGTCAGGGTTGTTTTATTTTTTTTAGATACATCACTCTGTACCGAAATCCAGTGGTGTAAGGATTCAGGAAAAACCGTTAAAACTGATAATGTGACAGCCACGCTTTCTCCTTGCATGATACACTACCGCTCTGGTCTCCAGATTGATCTGGTAAAGGAGTATGCCTGCTGGGGCGAGGGTAGCGCTAATTTAATGTTCGATGAAATTCTTTCTGTTTCAGAAGCGGGTGTTATTCTGTCTTCTGAAGCAGAGGACGATAACGAAACTCTTTTCATTTCATCTGTAGATCAATATCCCGTCCGGCTTTCGCTTCCTTTTTCTGGAGTGCTTTCAGCTTCTTTTAACGGAAACAAAAATGTTTTTTACCTTTCAGGTATAGACAGTGGCCAACAGATGATTGCGGAGATAGATGCCATAACTGGCCAGACTCTCCGAATCGGGGATCAAAAGTATGGCTCAGCCAGTCTGTTGCGCGACGGTAACTATACGCTGGTATATATAACCGGTAGTCGTGAAGGGATTTTGATATATAACCCTATAAGCGGCAGTTCTCAGGTAATTGTTCCCGGTATACTCAATTGCCCCAGAGTTTATTATGAAAATGAGAAAATAAAGGTCACCTCTCTCATAACCTCACACAATCCCCGACTCAATGTTCTTTTTTTTCACGGTGGTCCGGAATCCTGTGAGTGGGATACTCCACGTCAGCCGGGAATGATTAATGCTTTCAGGAAGCACGAGGTTAACTATCATATTATTAATTATGCTGGCTCTTCAGGATTTGGCAGGCATTTTAGGACATTAACCGACCAGAATGTGCTCAACGGGACTTTACCGGCAATATCTGAATGGATTAATGTAAACCTGAGCGGTACTGAACTACTGCTTTTTGGAGGCAGTTTCGGCGGTACAGTTTTGCTGGAGTTGATAGCCAGACAGGCAGAGCTTCAGGCTAATGTCGAAGGATGCATATTAATCAACCCGCTTTTGGATATGCCCTACCATATCAGTCGGGTTATAAGTGCAGGAGGTGAAACAGAATTTTTCAGGAAAAAATTTTCCCAATCAGATACAGAGCAAATTGTAATTAAACGCTATGCGGATACGCTCAAGACTTTTAGCGGAAAGATTCTGCTTATTCTTGGAAGGCGGGATGAGGTTCTGACGATATGGCCCGCTCTTGAACTAATCAGGACTCTTGGCAAAGCGGAGAACTTGACACTTTTAATCGATGACGGGGGACATTCATCCCTGAGCCATTTTCCCCTCAGGAGCGACCGGATAGTTGATTTCATGTATCAAATGCTGTCAAGCGGCAGAACGTTATCCTACTAAATGGCATTTCGTCGTCAGACCGCTCAGTGAGTGCTGTGTTCTGCTGTGGCCGCCCACCGGTTCACCTTTCTGCTCGCTCTGCTGGCGCAGAGCCTAAGAGCGGGATGAGTTGCATGTGATGCAATTGTGCAGTTTCCCCGCTCATTCAGCGGTCTCGCCTCTGTAGCCTTTATCAGCGTTCTGAATCACCGGAGCATAGACCTGAGCGGTGATGAACTGAAGTTGAAACAGCTGCTGAAGTCAGCCGGTCACTGAACACTCTGGAAAAAGCGGGACGGTACGAGTTCATACTGCACAACAGTCCGATATTCCGCCGTCAAGGACATTGTTGAAGAGATTTCTGCAGGATGTGAAAATTGGCGCTTTCCTGCAATATTTTCTTTTTTGCCTCGTTGGTAACACTGTTCCCATGCATAGTATTACAAAAGCCCTTAACGTGAGTTTTCGTTCCACTGAGCATCAAACCCCGATTTCTGGTGTCATTTATTCTCAGCTCCTTTGGATTCTGCAGAATTTTCTTTATGAATGGCCCATATCCGTTTGACCTGACTTATGCTGCACCCTGCGAGAGTTGCTGTACGCGCAATCGTCATACCGGACTCGCGAAGCGCAATGATGCGCTCATGCGTTTTGGGTTCCGGCCTGCGCCCTTTATACTTACCTGAAGCCTTCGCCAGTTCAACGCCCTGCCGTTGCCTTTCACGACGGGTCTCGTAGTCGTCCCGTGCGGTCTGAAGGGCGACCTTAAGCAGCATGTCCTGAACGGACTCAAGTACGATTCTGGCAACGCCGTCCTGGCTGACGGCCAGCTCGGACAGGTCCACGATGCCGGGTATAGCCAGTTTCGCTCCTTTAGCCTTAATCGAGCCAATTAGTTTCTCAGCCTCTGTAAGGGGAAGACGACTGATGCGGTCAATCTTTTCGGCCACAACCACCTCTCCGGGCTGCAGGTCGGCAATCATGCGCTGAAGTTCAGGGCGGTCAGCCCTGGCACCTGAAGCCTTCTCTTTATAGACGCCGGCGACATAAAAACCCCTGCCACGGGCATCTTCAATAATGCTGTTCTGCCGGGTCAGTTCCTGTTCATCCGTACTGACGCGAAGATAAATACGTGCAATCTGCATAGGTTCAGCGGTCCCTCGTCTTAACGTAAATAATCCCTGAGCGCTTCCCGGTCGCCGTTGTCTTCAGGCAAGTCGCTCACAATGCGCATGAGCGGAGGGAGTGAAATTCTCTGCACGTCGTCCCCTGGATATTTATGTCGCCCCGTACACTGATTTCAACGTGAGCGTCTGGGCTGAGAAACGCAATTTTCTCTGCATGCTCAACCTCGGTAGTGCAGATGCGCAACCATTCCGGCTCTTCCGCAAGCAGAACGCCATACAGCATCAGGTTAACGTCATTAACAGTGGCCACATGTACAACGCGTTCCACTCTGCCCGAAAAAGTTTTCGTTTTTGTCACCGGCATACATCACCCCTTCTTTTTTCAGGTCTTGAACTGGTCATTTTGAGTATACTTTAATTGGCCTGTTCTTTTTAACAGGCCAATAATAACTTAATGCAGTTTAAATTGGCTATGTCTTTATTGGCTATTCAAAATGTCCTTTTTTAAAAATAACCTTGTTTTTTTCGTGGTATTAGCGCCTAAAATATAGTTTATATCGTTATGATTTCGTGGGTTATAGTTTTTTGGGGGGCTAATTGATCTGATTAGGATATCTGCGCCATCAATTACATTTAGAGCTATCAAATAGCACACAATTATTTAATTGACGATCTTTGTGCGTTTAACCATATCACCCCCATCGTTGGCATCGTGTACCTGACTGGCCAATGTATTGATTGATATACACCCATAATTTGTATGGTTTATCGATGTTAATGGCTTAGACATGGTGATGTCCTACTAAGAGACAAATTGATCATTTTTGATTAAATGAGGTTGACGTATTCGTCAGCAAGAGTAGTATTAGAGTCAATGATGCCTGCAACAACCCTTAGGGGAAGTTAGTGGGCTTTTTTTTTGCCTACTCAGGGATGATGCTGCATGCCAACAACCCTATACAGCAAGCCTTATCGTACTCCGGCAGATCTTATTAATGACCTTAAGGCTAAGAAACTAGAATTTTTAGATGAGGCTGAGGCTGAAAACACCCTCAGTTTGATAAGTTACTATCATTTCAAAATCTACCTTCATCCTTTATTAGATCCAGTAAGTCCCGGTGGAAAGCATTACAGGAAGGATGAATATTTTGAGTATGGAGTAGAGCTGTACCGTTTTGACGAGAAGCTTCGTGTCTTGTTATTTGGCATCATTGCTCGCCTAGAGGTCAAACTCAGGAGTAGGCTTGATCACGCACTATCTGCTTATTCAAATAATCCCTTCTGGTATCTGGACGACAGATATTTTTATACAAAGAAAGGCACCGGTTACATAGATAGTACACGAAAAAAAATTCAAGACGACTTTAACAAAGAAGAAGAACTTTACGCCCGAAACTACCGTAGCAAGTACCACAATAACATCCATCCAAATTTTGCAGATCTTCCTCCTTTCTGGATAGCCAGCGAGATTATCACGATTGGTTGTCTGTTCAGAATTTTTGACGCTATAGACCACAGCTATTTTCGTCTACTGCCTGCTCCGAACAATGCTCTGCTTGATAACCTTGCTAAAGAGTTCGGTGCTAATGATTTTAAGATTCTAACCAACTGGGTTCGCCGCCTCCGTGACGTACGGAATAGGTGTGCGCATCACAGCCGATTGTGGAACGCAAAACTTGCGGTTCCGAGTCAAATAGGTGCTGAAATCACTATCACTGAAGCGCATCAATACCGCCCTTATCTTACGGTATGTGTTTTGCGCAAAATGATTAAATCCCTAGGTATCAGTGATATTAATCTTAAGGCTGAAATCCTAAATCTTTTTTCTGGCAGCCATGCTGCTCAACTCTATATGTCTGATACTGGTTTCCCAAAAGGTTGGGACAATGATCCTTTCTGGAACTAGCTGATACTTCCGCCTACACGGGGACTATTAGTCCCCTTGCCTCCCGAAAAACATCCTTTATCAATTGAAGTTACAATAATCCTGCCCTGCCCTGCCCTGCCCTGCCCTGCCCTGCCCTACAGGTAACCGATCATAGCCTCTTGAATATCCGTTGTGTATACATGGGGTATCTATAAGGAATCTTTTGTAGATGTGATGAATATCTTTTGTGGTTGCATTAGATGCTCGTATCTCTTGCCTGTGACATTCTTTAGTGATATAAAACACCCAGTCCACAGATATCCAATGGATATCTTAGGTGGATTCACAGTGGGCACGTGGTGGATTCAATGTGCACTTGTCAGGTATACACTTGGTGGCGAATATGACAGTTATTGTTATGGCACATAATAAGGGCGGGGCAGGCAAGACTACTTCATCTGTCCATGTAGTGGGCGAACTAAGACCAGCTAAAGCCCTGGACCTTGATACTCACAAGGGTCTCTCAATCATTCATGGTTTACGTCCAGATGACAGGCAAATTCCCATATCAATCCCTGAAACCCAGGAAGAGTTGGTTCAGGAAATCAGTCCGTTTAAAGAAAGCGAAGACATTTTATTTATTGACTGTGGTGGCTTCGACTCCGATATGACCCGTACAGCCGTCGCTTTTGCTGACCTGATTATCGTCCCTGCGAAAGATTCTCTTACCGAGAGGATTGGTCTGATGAGCTTTGACAGAGTGCTGGGAGAGATTAGTGACATAATAGGACAGCATGTAGAAGCTCACTTATTCTTGTGTAAAACAAATCCAAATAAAAAACACTATCCTAAGCTAGAGGCTCTGCTTCCTTCATTCAATCACATAAAACTAATGAGAAGTCGTCTTTCATACCGAACTCAGGATTTTGAAGAGACAATCGAAACTGGTTTTGGCATCACTGAGTCTGTTCATGGGCGTGTTACTGCAGGCGGTAAAGAGGTGATTGCTA
>NZ_NHZE01000024.1:0-17615 GCF_002207995.1 Pantoea sp. VS1 | reverse complement strand
GATCTTACATAGATAAGATTAAGGAATTAAAAAAATAAAGAAGGTTTTTTGATACAAATTTTTGTTGGGATATTGATTTTATTTTTTTGAAAATATTATATACAGCGAATTTTATAAAATTAAATTTTTATCTAAATAGATAGTTGATTGGAATGGAGTCTTACAAAATTTTTTCACAAACTCTGTTACAGGGTACTGCAGACGAGCAGCTTAATCTCTATATGAACTGGTTACTTGACGCGATCAGGCGCTGTAAATCAGAAGCAGACAGCGATCCTGAAGAAATCATTAACGAGGTTTTACATAGGATAAAGCAGCGTATGCTGCATTAGGAAGTGAAAAGCCACAGTGCGGAACTGCGGCGCTCTATTGATGAGAAGAAGAGACAGCTTAGCTTGTTTTGTAACTGACGTCAGGCAGTTCTTATATTTAGATGATTACTTATGGCTTTAATATCAGCATCTGTATAGCTGGCAGTTAGTTCTAAAAACGCTATTCATATGCTGGCGCAGGCTTCATGTTTGACCGCATCGCGAACGACAGCATCACCCTGGAAATAGCAGCCTGGACGTTGCCTTTGACGATGACGGCCTACAGGTGGCACCACTGATATCACGCCTGACGGGTAACGTGGATGGTCTGATGCAGATGTTTATTAACTGTGGAGGGCAGTGGTTTATTCAGCCTGAAGAGGTTTCGTCTTATACCTACAGGTTATTTGCAGAAAACCTATTTAAAACAGTAAGTAACAGATAACAGCCTCGGCGGGTGTTCTGGTAATAAATTCATTAACTGTATAATCACTGATTACAGTGAATATGGAAGCCAGCTACAGAAATGCGTACTGTCATGGCACCCAGCCTGGACCGGGCTTTTCGTTAAAATCGAGTAATATTTTCAGAGATGAAGTTACGCAACTTATTGTAGAAAATACCATTTTATGGTTAAGTTCCTTTCAAAAACATACTTCAGCATGGTGCGAGTGATAGTCCAGATGACTCGCCTGCCTAGAATAAATTCAGGTAGGCTTACTCATCAGTGTCGGATCTGCGCCAGCTCGTCTTGCGTCAGACAGGTTGCTTTCAGCACTGTTGGGGATCAATCTGCCGAAGGCTAAATTTTTTGGCTTTTATACAGACCACAAACGATGCAGTGTATTTAACTAAAATTGAGAAGATAAAATGACGGACATTTACTACCAAACATTGATTAGCATGGGTTCGATGAACGTATGTTGTTTTAGATATAAGGATGTATTCCAGATTTATCCTGCAGGCCGAACAGATCCGAAACAGCAAGGAGAAGTTGTTATCATTGAATACAATGACGCCTATCGCCTCCGAACTGAGAAAGAGGAACGCAAAAACGCGTTTAGTGAAGGATATGGCCATCTGGACTTGCTTCATGAGCTGATTGCGCTGTTGCATATTATCTCCAACTGTCCATGCTGGCTCCCCTCTGATGGAATGAGCGTTCGCCCGGGATTGCAACCAAAAATTGAGAAATTCACTGATACCCATCACATACATGCAATGCGCTTTGAACAGGCCCGAATTCTCAACCGCGTGAACTCCAATTGCGCATCTGTTGCGTTTCAAAAGCAGGCTATTGAATTTTTGGACAGTTATTTCAGGATGGATGAGGATTCCCGGCACCGCATAAATTCTTCATTATTCCTGCATCATAAAATGCGGCAACTTATTCTCACTGCTCCTAGCATGGGTATTATGGGTCTTATCTCGTCCATTGAAAATTTGGTGCATTTTGAAGGCGAAAGGGAGGGGTTTGTTGTTGAACGTTGTGGCGAGTGCAGTAACGAGAAATATAGACTTGCCCGGAGATACATGGATTTCATGGAGGCTTATTCTGAAGAACATTTTGTCAAAAAATACGGTGTGCGAGGCTACTACCACACAGAACCTGAATTTTCAGAAAAAAAATTTAGAAAAGTTATTAAGGATTTTTATACCCGACGAAGCAAAATTGCACATGCCGGAGATATTCTCGAATTAGATCGTACATTATCCGGTTTTTCAATGTCCGAAGTGCGGCTCTTCAATGAAGTCGAAGCACTGACCCGCATTGCCCTTTTTAGCTATATTCTGGAGTTTGACGCTGACAGGGTTACTCATGACATCAGCAGCGAGCAGCGGTTTTATGAAATGATTAGTAATTATCCATGGGCAATACCTTTATGGGACAGAGAAGCCAGAATAATGAACACTGAAGCCGTTGATCGCTTCAACGCTTCGGCAAACCGGCAAGAAAAAACTCTGCAGCATTTTTTCTCGTCCGTGTGGCTTGGAGAAGGAACTGATTTTAATATTGCTGATGCCGCGAGTGTGCTCATTCGTCAGGACCGCAATATGATTGTGGACTGGTTTTTAGATCCATTTTGGCCGAATGAAAATGAAATGAGGATTCCGGCATAAATGAGTGATACAAACAAAGAGTTTATCTGCGCCTTAGTCGAAGCCGGAAATTTTAACGGATATACGCTGGTCAGCGGTGAAAACTGGCAGAAACCTACTCCGCAGGAGATAGGAGAGGTCAGGGCGCTGATATCAATGACCGACATCCAGCTGGCTAACCGGCTGGATGTGGACGAACGCACCATCCGCAAGTGGAAATCCGGCCAGACCCAGATGGTGTACACGACCTGGTGCTGCTTGTGCTGGCTGGCGGGGCTGGGGATGCCGCTCGATAATATTATCCGCGGTTAAAAATACGCTTCCAGATACGTCTGAGAATGAATCGTCTCTGATATCGCCACTGAGAGCGGTAGATATAGGGCAGGCGATCATAATTTTTCCAGAATAGCGTCCAGCCCTTGCAGGCACTATAAAGTAACGCTATAAATGAGCCAGCTTTTAGGATGCCTACAGATAAGGCGGATAAAAATAATAATACAGTCATACAATGTTCCTTGTGTAAAACTGTATTTAGGAAATAGAATGCGGCCCTAAAGGCCGGTACAGAAAAAAAACAAAAAAAAATTCATCGCATACGAGAAGTGCACTCAATGCGTACCAATCCTGCTTTCCTGATCCTTATCGGCTTTTAAGCTTTATTAGTGCCTTTGGAGATAAATTCTGCCTGTTACATTCATATGTAATTGAGTGCTGCTATTTGGCCTGGTTCACTGTATCCAGTATATGCCGCTTTTTTTACATCCCGCAGATCCGGAAAAAGGCAATGTCGTAAATCTGATTGGGCTGGTAATGAGGGACGACTAAAAATAAGGCACCTGTGGAAAGGTGCCTGAGGATCACTGGCCGATATAGGTCAGTGCGATGTTTACAGTAACGGTTAATGCAGGCAGCGCGCCTGCGACGGTGACAACATTCGCCACGTCGCTCAGAATATCGGAAATTTTATCACCAAACCTGCTGTTTGTCCCCTTACTGATTTCCTGGCGGTACTCCGGATTCAGAACGGCCAGGTCAAGAGTTGACTGCACGGCATCCATTACCGGCTCAACGCCGGAAATACCATATGTTTCCAGTGCCTCCTGGATTTGTGAAAGTTGTTTCAGCAGCAGGGTTTTCATCGTGACAGGCAGCTCAGCCTCCCGAATCTCATTACGCAGTTCTGTTAACCTCTCCAGTAAAGCACCAATTTCTTATGACTGGATAGCCGCGTGCGCCCCACGGGTTTCAAACAGGTCGGACAGCATGCTGAGTTCTGAAAGTGTGCGATCATCAATGTGCTGCATGAATGACTGCCAGTTATTATTAAGAGACTGTGAAACAAATGCTGTATCAACACAAGATTTCCAGTGCGTGGATTTACCCCTGAGAGCGGAGAAATGATCCTCTCTGACCTGCACTATTCGTCCTGGCAACTCCATGACCCGGGCCAGACGGGAGAGAAGATGCTGCTCATTATTTTGATGTGCCTGCAGGAGCGAGATCCATACTGCGCGACAGTTCGAGGCTTGCGAATGTTTTTTTCCTGCTTCAAGAATATCCAGCAAACGTTGCGCCGGATTATCAATCTTCAGTTCACTCATTTTTATTACTTCCTTCCATACAGTAAGCGATCTATTTTACCCAGTCTTCCAGCACCAGGCCCGGCACCCGCTCAAACTCCCGTGTATTATTCGTCACCAGGATGGCGCCGGCCGCGATGGCGTGCCCGGCAATCGCTGTGTCATTCGGCCCAATCGGCGTCCCGGCCAGACGCAGCGCGACCTTAATCTCCGTGGTGGCGTCCACCGCGGCACGGTCCCAGGGCAGGACGGCATCGAGCCGGGCGCAGAACTCCTCGACAAGCTGCACGTGACGCGGCGAGGCCTTCGGGCCGGTGGCGCCGAAGCGCATTTCAGAATAAGTAATGGCCGAGACCACGATGCGGTGGCTGCGCAGCACCGCCTGCTCCAGGCGCTTCAGTACGGCTTCCGGCTGCTCGCGCATGATGAACGAGCAGATACAGGTGTCCAGCATATACGTTTTGTTCACAGGTCAAATCGCCCTTCGTCAGTGACAACGTCCTCTCGCTCTGCCATAAAATCCGGATCGGCTTTTTCGAGCTCCAGGAATGAGCCCCAGGTCGGCCGGACGGGGCGCAGGATGATGCTGTCTCCTTCCCGGACGATCTCCAGCTCGCTCACCCCCTCAAAATCCAGATCGCGGGGCAGGCGGATGGCGCGGTTATTGCCATTTTTAAACACAGATACAGTTCGCATGGTTTACTCCTTCCGGTCGAAATTTCGACGCTGTGCCGTTACCGGCCTGATTTTTAGCCACAATGGGTCTGGATAGGTTTAGTATATGCATATATATAGTATATGTATATGCTGTGAATATGCGGATGGCTTGTATATGCATATCTGGGGGATATGCTGAGTATGTGCCCGGTCTTTTCACTTTTTACGCAGTGATCCGGAAAAAGGTAGAGGCGGAGATTATACCGCGTGGCGTGGCGGGAACAAATTGGCGGGGAACGGCAGCCTGACAGGGATGGAAAGCTGTATTCTGCAGTCCGTTTATTTCCCAATTTTCAACCGGTGAAAACCTGTAGCAAACGCTTGACGATCCGGCCGTCGTGACGGCAGCAATGCCGGTTCCGGGAGAAAATTTTTTCCTATCCGGCGCGTCGTGACGGAACCATCGCGGGACATCAAACGGAATGGAGTAACGCAAATGAGCACGAAAAAACCGCACTGGCTGGAAACGCTGCTGAGCCGGCTGGATGAACTCGCCAGGCTGTGGCGCATCGGCAGGTCTGCATTGGAGATTCTGAGGTGTCTCTTTCCCGACGGGCAGTAGCGCGGCACTGACTGTGCAGCGCCCGGATTGAGTATCATGTGGCGGCCACCATTACTGACGAAGGTATGCCGCCATGAGCATCCCGCTTATAGTGCCGTGTCCAAATTACGTGGGTAGGATCAATCGACTCCACCGGCTTGAAAGTCTTCGGTGTGGGCGAGTGGATAAATTCCTCGAGTTTATTCTTGCTACGTGCTGGATTCGCAATTTATGCTGCTTCAGTTAATACTTTAATAAGAATAGAATAATAGGGTTCCATCCCTTTGCCATTCACTGTTTATGTAATACGGCAAGCTCAATCATAGATGGTAGCAATCGTGAAAATCACATAAACACCTCCATCCTCTTAACAGCAACAGTACATCAGAAGAAAGGACATTACGATATACAACAATACAAACGAAAATAAACATATGGCCGAAATTTTAGCAACTCAGCAAAATCTCACGAGCAAATTACAAATTGGAAGAATATTTAGTGTTATTACATATTATAATGATTCGTTAGCAGCTTGTTCAATAATCTCGGCGACACGCTTTGGCTGAGTCATGAAAACAGCATGACTCGCATCAACTTCGAATATTTTGTCATGGCCACGACTGTACATAAACTGCTGAAGTTTAGGATCAATTAGACGATCTCTAAGTGCAACAATTCCGTAAGCTGGCTTATTATGCCAACTTGCAATGCGTGCTGGTGTCGTTGCTGCTTTGACTGATAAGGGCATTTGAGCATTCGCTAGGAAATCAGCATCAGCTTCTGAAAGTTCAGCACCAAATTCTGCATGAAAACGCACAGGACTAATTGTTAGAAAACCCTCTTTATTGGGTTTAAGGCTGTCAGAAAGCGGAGGGATTTTCTTTGAAAGACTTACGAGCGTTTCGCCAAAGTCTGGCTGCATAGCAGCGACGTAGACAAGAGCCAGCACATTATCATGATTACCGGCCTCAGTGATGACTGTTCCACCGTAACTTGCTCCAACTAGAATAGTTGGACCATTCTGTTGATCCAAAATTAGTTTTGTAGCTTTAACGTCATCCTCAAGATTGATTTGAGTGTGGGCAACTACACTAACCTTAAAACCATCACGGCGGAGAATTTCATATACTCCACGCCAGCTCGAACCATCTACAAGTGCGCTATGAACTAAAACAATATTATTAGCGCGCTGTTTCGGTATATTGGTATTTGATGTTGCAGGGTTTGTAAATGTAAGCAAACCAACTGCAACAAGGCCGATTATTTTTTTCATTTCACTTCTCGTTTTATAAGGGGTTTTAAGAGCCAACATTATTTTTAACTTAAAAAATTAATAAATCGGCTTTTTTAATGTCAAATGGTTTATGGTGAACTGCAATAAAAATATTTAGTTAGGCACCAAATCCACCATCAATAGACAGGCTAGCACCACTGATATATCCCGCCTCAGGGCCAGACAGGAATGCAACAAACGCAGCGATCTCCTTATCTTTCCCATAACGATTCACCGCAATCAGCTTAATTAGCTCTTGCGCCATTTCTCCAGATGCTGGGTTCATATCCGTATCAGTAGGACCGGGCTGGACGTTATTTACAGTGATCCCACGAGGCCCTAAATCCCGTGCCAATCCTTTTGTCAAACCAATAATAGCTGACTTGCTCATAGCATAAGCTGCTCCACCGGCAAAGGGCATACGATCAGCATTGGTACTGCCGATATTGATGATGCGGCCACCGCCCGGCATGTGTCTAGCTGCTTCCTGACTAGCAACAAACACGCTGCGAACGTTAATTGCCAAGGTGCGGTCAAAGTCTTCCATACTGAATTCGTCGAGAGTGCCGACGGCAAATATTCCCGCGTTATTAACTAAAATATCCAGATGGCCGAAATGCTGTGCCGCTTTATTTACTGCGTGTCGGAGAGCCTGCTCATTAACGCTGTCAGCCTGAAGAGCTAAAGCTTTGCCACCGGATTTTTCAATCTCTTTTACAAGAACATTTGCCTTATCTGCCGAGGAGACATAGGTAAAGGCCACGCTGGCACCTTCTTGTGCTAAACGGCGGACGATAGCCGCGCCGATACCACGTGCGCCACCTTGGACGAATGCGACTTTCCCTGCTAATGAAACCGAATGCGTTATTGTGTTCATGATGTAACTCCAAATTTAAGAGAAAGTATGCTGATGGAGATAAGTATTACCCTGAAACTAGTTTCAGAATAGCCGCAAATCGCTATAATCATTTTAAACTAAATGTTTAAAATAGGGTCATTACAATGATAAATCAGCTTGAGTGCTTTGTAGTGAGTGCTGACACAGGCAGTTTTTCCGCAGCGGGAAGGCGTTTGGCACTGACGTCTGCTGCGGTGGGTAAAAACGTCACTAAGCTTGAAGCGCAGCTTGGGGTACGGCTTTTCCAACGTAGCACGCGTAAACTCACGCTTACGGAGGCTGGTGAGCGTTTTTTGCTTGAGGTCCGCGATGGCTTGGCGTCAATTAAAACGGCGGTGAACAGTTTGGACTGTAGTGAACAGCATCCATCTGGATCGCTAAAAGTGAGTGTTGGCACACATTTTGGCATCCGCTATCTGCTGCCCTTGTTGGAAGAGTTCTTAGGCCGGTACCCCCGAATTCGACCTGACTGGGAATTTGATAATCGAAAAATAGACCTTATAGGCGAGCGTTTTGATGTGGCTATAGGTGGGGGTTTTGAGCTGCCTTATGGGGTTGTAGCGCGCGAATTAGCCCCTTCACATATAGTTTTGGCGGCTTCTCCTGCCTATCTGGCTGCTAAACCACCCTTTGTTGAGCCCGAGGATTTGGCGCGAGGCGAAGGAATCCGTATACGTTCTCCGCAGACTGGAAGGGTGCGTAATTTGACTCTACGGGACAGCCAAAACAGGCAGGCGTCTATTTCGCTACCTGAACGCATGACGTTTAATGAGCCGGAGGCCTGCTGTCAGGCAGCAGTAATAGGGTTAGGGGTCGCGGTAGCCAGCTTACCTAATTTGTTACCCTATTTGGAAAGTGGGCGGCTGTTGAGGGTTCTTCCAAATTGGTATGCTGAGAATGGCTCTTTATCACTGTATTTTCCTACCCATAAGATGTTGCCCGCTAAGACTCGAGTATTTGTGGATTTTGTAATTGAAAAGTTCCGTGAACAACATTTATCAAGTCGATTTGACGCTAGAATAATGTTCATTAAATAACAACCAATGTGAGCTATACAGAAACGGTTTTTGTTTCATACATCGGGTTCAGATAAAATCACCATGTAAGCCTAGTTGTCATCCGAGCCAAAATCTCACCGAGTGATAGCTAGGAAATACGCGGTAGCCACGATGTGACGCTGAAGGCAGTTTTTCACGATCGCAGTAAACTCCGTACTCACATTTATTCATCAGTGGGCGTTTATAAAATTCGTTACTACTGACTGTAACCAGCTGTCGTTCTGCTACATATTACTCCATGACAATCTCCGGTGCACGGTCATAACTTTCACGCTTCGGTGGCTGATAATCTGTTTTGCGTTTGCAGCGTTAACAGTTTCTTCTTTCTCGTCTTTTGCGCCCGGATCCGGAAAAAGGCAGAACCAGAATAGGTACTAGATGTCTGCAATCGTTAGTTGCTGCGGTGATTCTCCGCACGCAATTTGTTGCAGATACTTGTCAATTTTTTCCCGGGTTTCGCCTGTACGAGTGAAATCCACACTTTCGTGATGTCTCTCTAAAGTGTCGAGAAGAGCTTCTAAGTGACTGACTCGATCAAAAAGATGCCAGAGGACGCAGACCATCTTCCACTGAAGATCTGGATAACGTTGAATCTTTATGGTGTGGGAATAAGCATCCTCTACGTTGGGATTATAATGACTCAACAGCGCGTTAGGGTCTTCAACGCGACAAGCTTGCTTTTCTTTGATTTGGCTTATCAGCAATGCATCGGCACTAGCTTTATCCTCTATACCGATAAGTTGCCATACTTTTGAATAATGCGATTCTTGGTGAAAAGCTGCACTCAGCAGTAGTAAGTCTCCGTTTCTACCAGAGAGTTGAGCCACCACCTTTTCCTTCAGCTCGCTGCAGTATCTCCTTAAGTTAGAATCACGGGCGAGCGAAGAAGGCTCGTAGGCTGCACGGGCATATATGTAGAACAGCAGAGTCTCGACATACATACGTCCTGTCTGTTCAGTTTTATATAGAAGTTCGTGACTCCACTTGCTGACTGGAGTCTGTTCCGGCATTGCTTCCCGTAGCAGCCTTAGAACCGGACCAGCCTGGAAAATGACTTCTTTCCATTGCTGATCTTGCTTACTTTTTTCGTCTACTGAGCTGGCAAAATTCCATTGTGTGAAAAGATCTTCATAGCGACCAGCAAGTACCTCAAGCTGCTGTTTTTCCTGCTGTTGAAGCATTATCCGTGTAAGCCGTTCCTCCTGTATCTTTAACCCCTCACCGATTTGAGCATTGACGAAGTTGATCAATGGAAACAGGTCAGGAAACAGATATTGTTTGGGGTTTTCAGGCGCAGGAATCAAATTCAATATGGCGCTAAGCTTTTCTTCATTGATAAACGGCCCAGAAAACTGTCCCGTACCTCTATTACGGAACCCTGCAAATAGCTCGTATCTACTCATTATTTTTTCCTAATGCTTTTGGTGGCCACATACAAACGCTAGTTGATCGCCCTCTGAAAAGCTCGGATTCTATTGCAAACACCTAAGATGACAGTATCCGACTGTTTCAAACATATTCAGTACAAACTATACATAAAATTTTATAGTACATACATGGCTTACACTATTTCCCACACACTTAAAAAGGATGATACGGAGAGCGTACTACATCCTGATAAGCCCTAAATACCGCTGTATTAGCCTCTTAATCCTGATTAAATGGCAGGTATTCAGCAGATATACTGATGCAAACTTACAAACCTCCGGTGAAAGATATGATGAAAACGCCACGCCTAGCGGGGCTTCTGGCTCTCGTCAAGGCTGAGAACGAAGAAGAAAACGAAGTTACATACGAGTATGACGCGCTGACGCCGTCGTTAATGGATGAAGAGGATGCGAAGCATTATATCAAAGCGCTGAACTTTGCATGTCATAAACCGGATATCAAAAACATTGCCGTTACCGGCCCATACGGGGCAGGAAAAAGCTCTGTCCTCCTCACCTGGTCAAAATGCCGTCAGAAAGATTTCAAAATCATGACGGTTTCGCTTGCTGATTTTGACATGATCCGGGCTACAACTGAGACTGAAGACAAGTCCACAGAATCCGGGATAAAGACTGAAAAAAAGGCAAAGCAGCAGGAAAAAACTATTGAATACAGTATCCTGCAGCAAATACTGTACAAAGCACGCAAAAGCGACCTTCCTTATTCGCGCATCGAGCGGATCGCAGATGTCACACCGAAACAGATGCGCAAAATGGCTCTAGGCCTGCTGGCAACAGTAGGATGTGGTCTGTCAGGCCTAATATTACTTTTCCCTGACTATTTCAGAAAAAAATTGTCGGTTTCCGCCGCGTTCAGCGAGTTTATACTTAATATTCCCTCCGTCTTAAGGATCGGTATTCTGGCCAGCGGCGCTTTCTTTGTCATGTTTTACCTCCTTCTCAGCAAGCTTCACCGTATGGGAATATTTGACCGACGCGTAAGCATAGACAAGATTGATCTCTCAAAAGGGGCTACCATATCGACCCGACCGTCGGATCCCTCACTGCTGAATGTTTTTATTGATGAAATAGTCTATTTTTTCGAAAAGCAGAAGTACAATGTGGTTATTTTTGAAGATCTGGATAGACATAATGATGGCGCCATATTTATCAAACTTCGAGAAATTAATCAGATTATTAATAATAGTCGGCCAGCATCGCATCCTGTTCGCTTTATTTATGCCGTAAGAGACGAAATATTTAATTCTGCTGAAGCTCGTACAAAGTTTTTTGACTTTGTCATGCCCGTTATCCCCATCATGGATAGCCAGAACGCAACAGACCATTTTTCAAATAAGTTTAAAAAAGATGAGTTTAAAGTTTCTGGTTTTGAACAATGCGTTGCCCGTCTCGCAGTGTTTATTCCTGATATGCGCGTGCTGAACAGCATTGCCAATGAGTTCCGGCTTTACAGGAATCTGGTCAATAATGGCGAAAACATAATACGGCTTCTTTCGCTTATTGCTTACAAAAACCTATGTGCGCGAGATTATCATCTGATAGATTCAAAGCAGGGAGTTTTATACGGGGTTATTAATGCATATGTATCTGGTGATTTAATCAAGATTGTTGATGATAGAATCATAACAGAGCTCAGCAGTCTTGAAAATCTGATCGATGAGATAAATGATGAGATAGAAAATGACAAGCCGGGAATAGTCAGGGATTTACTCTCAGTTTACTTCGGAGACAAAACGAAGAATCAAGTCCATTTTTTTAACCAATACGGAACAGCGTTCACACTGGATCAGGTTACGAATGATGAAAGTACATTTTTTTCCATGCTCGCAAGTCCTGGGTTGTATATAAGGGTTATAAGGAGCGGGGCAAATCTGGCAAACATATCTTCCTCAGAAGCTGAAGAGATCCAGACCGAATATAAAAGACGATGTGAGCTTCTTGACTCGAAGTTTAACGGAAAACTCTCCGATCTTGAAAAAAGAGCGGAACATCTTCTCCAGCGAAGGCGCAGACTCCAGTCTATCCGCCCGGGAACGCTGATTGAAAGAATGGGCAGCGCAGGCTTCAGGGCCTGGGTGACAGAATATCTCCAGATCGAGTGCATCCACGGAAATGGCGAAGGGTATACAGTCGCACAGTTTGATTTTATCTATTCTCTGCTCCGCTGGGGATATCTTTCGACAGACTACATGTCCTACCGTTCGGTGTTCATTCCAGGCAGCCTCAGCAGCAATGATAACGACTTTATCCGCGCCGTAAGCGCGGGCAGGGAATATCCCGTCACAAGCGGAATGCCTCTCGACAGAACTGCAAACGTCGTTAAAAAATTGGAGGAACTGGGGCTCCTCCTGCAGGACAACGCATGGCACGCTGATGTGCTTCTTTACCTGCTTGAACATGACCGGCTCCAGCTTAGGGAGATTATTCAGATCCAGCTTGAAACAGGAGAAGAGCACCGGCTTGAGCAGCTTTTTAGTAGCATCTTTAGAATTTGGCCTTCAGCAAAAAGCATTGCTTACGCGCAGCTTATGGCCTCCGATACTAAAGCAGCCGACGAATTTTTGATTCGCCTCCTGGAAATGCAGGATAAAAAATCGGCGATGAAACTGCTGGTGATACTTTTCTGTTCTTCGGAGCTGTGCTGGAATTATGAAACGATCGACATGAAGTATGCTGCAGAGAATATTTTCTCGGAGCACGAATATATTCCTGATGAGATTCCGGATGGTTATGCAGAGTCGTTTACGGATAATCTCAGGCGGACCCGAGTTGTCCTATCGCAGATTGGCGAATGTAAATCTAAGCAGGGAGCCGAAGTTGTATCCAACATTGCCGGGCTTATGTTGTGGAAATACTCCAAGAAAAACCTTGTAAATATTGTTCGCATACTTTCACATTACAGTGAAGTTGTTTGTGTAGAGTTTCTGAGAAAGCCCTTAAGCACTCTTGAGGGTTTTAATATACCCCAGATACTTAATATGATAAATCAGAATATTAATAATTTCATTAGTGATTTCTTTATTGCTTCAGAGGAATATGACAGGGTTCCTTCAGTATTAAATAATTCGGCATCTTCAGTTGATAAAATACAGATGATTGCACGGGAAATGACATTTTTAATCGAGGATATCAGTAACGTTAGGGAGCGCAGCGGCGTATTTCTGAGTTACAGAAAGCTTACGGCTGAAACCAGCATCTATACGATACTTCTTGAAAAGAATCGCATTGCGCCCACCTGGAATAACATTGAATACTTGCTTAATCTGAACAGTGACCTTGCACCGTGGTTTGCTATCTGGTTTGATATAAACCATTCAAAGATAATCGATATTCCCTCGGCGTTGTCTTCTTTTGATGTATACAGTGAATTAATTCATAAGATTTATACCTCAGGCGCTTTAAGCGAGACGGCCCGGCGAACAATACTTTCCGCTATAGAGCTGACGCTTCTGTCACTGCCGGAAAATCTCACCGTTGACGAAGCAGCACTGCTGATTGAATATCGTAGACTGGCTCCTGTCCGCATTGTCTACCAGCAGATATACACCGCCTTCCATGAGGAAGGTAATCACGTTATTCCGCTGCTTGCGGGCCTCGTCCTGCAGCGTCCGGCGTTGCTGGAAACGGATCCTGAATTCATTTTAATCAACAACGGCGCGTTTTCTCCTGCGCTGGCCATGCAGCTTCTGACGAGCAATGGATTGCCGGATTCACTTCTTACATCTACCCTGGAGTGGCTCTGGGAATACGATGCTGAGATTTTTGATGGCCCCCTGTTTATAAACGCATCTACGCTGCTGCAGCTATTAACACTCCACAGAAATGAAAGCATATTGCGGGCGCTACTCGTCCAGCTGCTTAAGGCGGGTGCTATAACACACGACACGATTGCACGGATTATTCGCTCATTCAGCGACTCCGTTTCAGGAGCTTTTATCAGCGACCTCAACCACAGAAGCATAGACTTTACTGAGGACGAACTGGAGCTGGCCCGGCTGCTGGAGTCGGTCGGCTTTATACGGTCGTTAAACCCGGAGAAGAAAGAGGGGCGCTACCGATTCATTCCCCATAACAGTCCGGTTTTCCGGCGAGATTAATGCCTTATGATTATTAACCCTGCATACGGCGGTATATCTCCCCGTTATGCAGGTTTTCTTCTTAAAATCACTTTGGATGTCTTAATACATCTTTTTCTCTCATCTTAAGTATTTCTTGCTAATTCACTGCATTCAGCAGGATTGTGTTTGTTAAATCCGGAGGATCCAGAAAAAGGTAGAACCGGATCTTCAGTACCCGGTACCGGAAATTTTCCTGAAATGAAAAGTAAAACGTGTCCTATACTACTGTTGTATATGGCTTTATCGTTTACCTCACCTGCTCAGCGGGGAGGACGATGACAGGTTTTTTCGTCTCTCTGCACGATTTCTGGTCGCGGTGTGGTTCCGGTAAATGCAATATATGTAATAAATCGGATCTGACGAAACCCCCTCCAGGTAATTGCGGGGGTTATATTTAGCAGGCTTGTAGTTTACCTGTATCGCATGATGTGAGTGTGAATGCTACGAGTGTGATTATCAGGTTAAGAAAAAACACGGAAGTGAATATTGATAAGGAAATTTTTTTATGTGCAAACGTTGTAGTACTTCCCGTCAGGGATATAAATCGGCTCATGAAGTCTGGGAAGCAACCGGACGAGCCCATACGTCACCATTATGGGTATGAGTGCTGTGGCCTAGGGATCCGACAGCGTATCCGCGATATCTCGTTGAGCAAGGCGGACGCGTGGTGGCCATTCATGAACCAGACTGCCCATGCTGGCATATCCGCACAGCTGATGATGATCAGGACGTCAACGATAACTTACCGCCAGAGGCCGATGACTTTGATCTATACCTCGAGGATAAAGAGATTGCTTTTCAATTTGATACGGCGGACCCTATCAGGGGCTGAAGGCCTTTGGGCTGTAAAAGTGGATAAGCGCTATGGTTGATATTAGTGCCGCAGCGGAGAGCGTAGCCGCGGTTGCGACCCATCCGGTAACCATATAGGTGATTAATCAGGGTCCCGGAATTTTGGGGAATGTGGCTACAGGTTTGATTACAGCCGGAGCCGCGATTGCGGCCGTGATGCTGACGCACCGTTTTACGCTGCGGCGCGAGAAGCTGGCTTCAGAAGATAAGCAGCTGAAAGAGAGGTATTGAATCGCTACGGGTTTAACTGACACCCCAGGGCCATGGACAAATGATCCTGCTCCATTCCATTCAGAAGCAGAATTCCGGCATGATGTTTACTCCCCTTAACGGAGGTTGTGCCGATGAAAAAGTCATGATTTACCGAAGAGCAGATTGTCCTTGTCCTGAAGCAGGCTGAGCCCTGTACGCCCATACCGGACGTCTGCCGCAGGCCGGGCATCTCCGACGCCACGTTCTTTACCTAACGCAAAAAGTACGGTGGAATTTCTCCATCAGAACTGAAGCATATGCGGTAGCCCGGAGAGGAAAACCTTCGCCTGAAGAAGCTGGTTGCCGATTTGAACCCCGACAAGGCCATGCTGCAGGCATACTGGCAAAAAAGAGCTGACGCGGGCAAGCTTGCGCAAGTGGGTCAGGGACTTACAGACCCGCTACGGTGCCAGTGAAAGACATGTACACTTTGCGCTGAAGATCAACCGCAGTTTGTTCAGGTACCCCCTCCGTTGCAGCAGAAGACAGCGCGCTGCGGGTTCGTATCAGGGAGATAACCGAAAACCGGGTCCACTATGACTGCTGCAGGGTACACACATGCTGAAACGGGAAGGCTGAAACCACGATCACAAGCCCATTTACCGGCTTTACCGCGAGCAGAATTTATCGCTGCCGCCGCAATAAATCTGCGCTTTAGCATCAACCCCAGCCGCTGGGGCCGTATCCCGGTCACGTTTAGGGAATGGCCTTTGTCTCCGGTGCGCTGTTTGAAGGTCGCCGGCTTCGCCTGCTGACGGTAATCGATCTTCACACGCGCGATTTCCGGAGACCTTCGTAGGCCAGAATCTGCGCTTTTCAGAAGTGGCTGAGGTGCTGAACATCATCGCGTTGAGACGTCCGTTTCCGCAGTTCCTGAAAACAGATAATGGCTCTGAATTTGCAGGAAAATGCCGGATAAGAAGGTGAACGAACGTGATATCCGGATTAACTTCTCACGGCTACATACGCCCACCGATAATGCCACGGTAGAATCATTCAACGGCAGGCTGCGTCAGGAGTGTCTGAACGGGAACGGGTTATGTCCATGGAAGATGCCCGGCGCAAAATCGGGGCCTGGCGCATACACTATAATCAGAGTCTTCCACATTCCGCGCTGGGCTGGATGACCCCAACAGAATTCACCGAAAAATCTACCGGTTGCCTGAATAAGCATTCAACTTGAAGCCGGTTATTCCTGATTATGAATGGATCATATTCCGGGCCTGGGTCACAAAATAACATTACTAACTGGTCGTTATCTTAGACTGGGGCAGGTCACAGTTTAGAGTCATATTAATGATCACCCAAAGCCTGATTTGACGCAGCAGACCGCTGAGACAAAACCTTCTTAGTCAGCGATAAAATCTGAGCCGAACGACAGTTTTGCCGGAACTGTACCGTTAATCTTACCGGTGGAAAGACGCTGTAGTTAGACTGCACGACACGCGTACGCTGCACGTCTTGAACTGACTTTTCAGGCGGTGTTTCCATGAAAAAAGCGATTGCATACCTTCGTTTTTCCTCACTGCAGCAGGCGAAAGGCGACTCAGCCAGGCGCCAGAAAAAACTGATCGGTGAATGGCTCAGCCACAATCCTGACTATTACCTTGATCCTGTTACCTACGAGGACATGGGGCTGAGCGCCTGGCGTGGCCAGCACGCCGTCAGGGGAGCCTTCGCCGTATTTATGGCAGCGGTTGAGCAGGGGCTCATCGAGAGCGGTACGGTACTGCTGATTGAAAGCTTCGACAGACTGTCGCGCGAGAAAATCGGCGATGCCACCGGCCGTCTGCGGGCGGTGCTGGAAGCCGGCATTGACGTCGTCACGCTCAGCGATAATGTTCGATATACCCGCGGTTCGCTGGACGATCCTTTCGCCATTATCAGGGCCATTCTGATTGCCCAGCGGGCGAATGAAGAGAGCGAAATGAAGTCCAGGCGCATGCGCGCCGCATGGGCGGAAAAGCGTAAGGCAGCTGCAGCGGGAACGATTATGACAGCGAAGTGCCCTTACTGGCTGAAGGTTAACGCTGCCCGCGACGGCTTTGACGTGCTGGAAGAGCGCGCAGAGGTAATCCGCTCAGTTTTCCGCATGCGTCTTGAAGGCATGTCCTTTGTCAGGATCAGCTGCGCGCTGAACGCGCAGGGAAAGGAGAATCTGAAGGGGAAGGTATCACAGTGGAACTCTTCATCCATTGAACGACTGGTCAGAAAAAAGGCTGTAATAGGATATCTCGTGCCGTCACATCAGTGCAACGCGACAGAGGCGGAAGAGATACCCGATTACTACCCGCCGATCATGAGCGAAGAGGATTTCGCGCGCGCGCAGCTGATGTACCGGGAACCTGAAAGCCGCAGGGATGGTAATTTTAACCCTTACCTCATCAATATTTTCCGCGGGCTGATGCGGTGCGGCCTCTGCGGTCATGCGGTCATCCTGACCGGAATCTCGGTAAAGGGCTATGGC
>NZ_NHZE01000023.1:0-53413 GCF_002207995.1 Pantoea sp. VS1 | reverse complement strand
ATTTATGGAGGAGTGTTGTTATTAAATATTTGCCTGTCATATAATATAGACTTTGTTGATATGGTAAAAGTGAATGTTTTGATTGTATTTGGATCGGCATCCTTTATCATCACCATGATAATTTCAGCGTTGTTGACAATAATTATTTTTAGTCAGCATTTCACTGCTCGATTCCTCGTTAAAAATTTAATATATTGTTCTAAGATTAAATCGATAAGAAGATATCCAATCATTTTTTTGTTTTTAGGGTGTTTTTTGTTATCATCCTGGCCATACTTTATCCTGCTACAAAACTTAACATTGATTATTTTTTCAATGTTCTTAATTGCTGTGGTTTTTGCTATTTATATCATGGCTTTGACTAAGTATAGGACTAAGAAGGTTACGCTTTATAAACGCCTTATCCATGTAATCCATTGTCTAATGGCTTTATTCTCACCAATGTTTTTTGGATGTCTTGGTTTCGCGATAATAGTTATGGTCTTTCAAGATAGCCTTAGAGGCGTCAGTTTGTCTAAAGCTTGCATGACCGTTTCTATCCTATACTACTTGGTAATATTCCTCACTTTCCAAATGGCGCTGGCTTATAAAACACATAAAGAATTGACATTTTATTGCTTGGTTTTTTTTGTTTGCTTTTCCATGGTGTTTTCCCTTAGGTTTTCAGATAGTATTTTGATAAAGGTTATAGGCAGGGTGGGATTAGGTTTTGCATCTGAATGTTATTTAAAATCTGATTATGAAGAGCTTAAAATTCCTGATGTTTTCTCAAGGGCAACGATGAGTGATAAGACTATTGAACTTTCTGTGGTGACACATTTAGATAATATTTATTACCTAACAAGTAATTTAAATCCAGAATCTCCGGCACAATTAAGATTTGAATCCGAAAAGCTTAAAAGGATTGGCTGCCCCCCACTTAATGATAAAATCATATCAAATGCGAATGGAAGATAATCCGTTTTTTAGTAGATGAAAGGTCTTTGATTGATTTGTTAAAGCAAGATGTATTCAAAATGACATCCCTATAGCGGCATTAATTGAGCAAGATCCATCAGGCCCACTCCCAGCCACACGGGCATACTCATTCCCCAGAGAGGATGCTATGCCAGTAAACAAAAACCATCACCGCGAGACCTACCGCAAGCGCTTTGACAAAGTGTTCGACTACATCGAACGCCATCTTGATGAAGCGCTGCTGCTGGAGCAACTGAGTGAAGTGGCGCACTTTTCGCCGTACCACTTTCACCGCCAGTTCAGCGCCTGGTGCGGCATGCCGCCCGGGCGTTACATCCAGCTGATGCGGCTCAAACGGGCGTCGTACCGGCTGGCATTCAATCCGCACGAGAAAATCATTGAGATTGCGCTCGATGCCGGTTTTCAGCATGCCGAATCATTCAGTCGCGCCTTTAAGCAGGTATTTGACGTGACGCCGAGTGAATTTCGACAGCAGCCGGTGTGGATTACCTGGCATCAGCGCATGCCTCAGCCACCCGTCAAACGGAGAGAGAGTATGTCAGTTGAGATTAAAATGTTTCCCACCACGTCGGTGGCGATGCTCACGCATCACGGCGATCCGCAGCGCATCAACGAAACGGCGGCGCAGTTTATTGCCTGGCGCAAAAGTAGTGGCGCATCGCCGGTGCGCAGCAGCCAGACGTTCGGCGTCGCGCCGCACGATCCGGCCAGCACGCCCGCAGGGGATTTTCAGTATCACCTTTGCGGCTCGGTGACCGCACCGATTAATGAAGACAACGCCTTTGGCGTCGTTAACAGCACCATTCCCGGCGGACGCTGCGCGGTGCTTCGTCATCACGGCTCGCACAGCGCGTTGACCGAACTGGCGCGATCGCTCTACAGCGAATGGCTGCCCGCCAGCGGCGAAGAGCTGCGCGATTTCCCGTTGTTCTTCCACTATCACAACTTCGTGCATGAAGTGGCGGAACACGAATTGCTGACGGATATCTATTTGCCGCTTAAATGATGAGGAATCCCGATGGCGAAGGTCATCGGGAATGACTTCATACAGTAACACTGTCTGCTAACCTGAAACCTTAATTGCACTGAAACCCGCTGATAGCAAGGCTTGTAGGAGACTTGATGTCGTATGTTTGCTTTCCATAATGTCGTATGTTTGCTGTGATGCAAAAATGAACAGAGAGGACGCAACATGACTATTAAAGCGCGCATGCAGTCACGGCTGAAACGCTCTAAGCGTTATGTTTTCACGCGTGATGACTTCAACGATCTTGCCGGTTACGACCAGATTGGCCGTGTACTGCGGGAACTGGTGAACGACGGCCAGCTGCTTAAGGTTGGCTATGGCGTGTACACCAAAGCAAGAAAGAACGCGATTACGGGCAAGGTAATGCCTGCTGCACCCGGTGGTTCTGCTGCCGTTGTCATCGAGACGCTCGAACGTCTGAAGGTTGATTATCGTCTGGTTGGCGCGTCGGATGCCTATAACAGTGGGAAAACCACGCAGATTCCTGCATCCATGCAGATCAAAACGTCGCCACGTTTTAAACGCACCTTGTCAGTAGGAAGCAGTAAATTAAATGGATGACTTCATAGCGTTATTTCCTGATGTAGCTGATGCATTAGGCATCGAATCTGTCGCTATCGTGGAAAAGGATTTCTATATTGTTGAATTGCTGCGGCTGTTACAGCCTTTGAACTTCGGGAGCCATCAGCTGGTATTTTGTGGTGGAACCGCTTTGTCTAAGGCGGGTATTGCGCTTAACCGCATGTCTGAAGATGTGGATATCAAGCTTGTTCCCGTCGCCGATTTCTTTGCTAAAAACTCACGCACGCACGCACGCAGCGCAAAGCCATTCGTAAACAAATCATCGCCGAAATAACGGAAACCATTGCTGCTTCAGCATTTTTTCGTTTTGATGAGGCGCAGCCTAAAACTATTCGCGATGAGTATCGCTATAGTGAACTTCCCATTCGTTATCCGCAGAAATACGCTCAGGTGCCATGCCTGAGACCCTTCATTAAGCCGGAAATCATTGAGGCGACTTTACTTGAACCGCCTGAAAAGCGTGATATTCAGTCGCTTGTCACTGCCCTGACGCAACAAGGCGTTACGGTGCCGGGTTTTCCCTGTGCAACAGTGCTCGCTACCCAGGCGGAAAAGCTGGTGTCCATGATGCGCCGCACTGCGGCACGAATCAGAAGGCCGCAACGGGAAGACGATGCATCTTTAGTACGGCATGTGTACGATAATTTTTGCATTGCCAGCACCCATGAGATTGATTTAGCACGGCTACAAGCGTATGTGCGTCAGTATATTAAAGAGGATATCGAGCGGTATGGTATTCAATATCCCGAATTCTGCACCTCCCCAATTGCAGAACTCAGAATGGGTTTAGAAGAGCTGGCAGAGAACCCTGTTCACCGCCAGCGTTATCAGCAATTCGTAGTGCCCATGGTTTACGGCCAGTCTCCGGCTTCCTGGGAGGAGGCATTTGCCCGTTTTCGGCAGACGGCTATTGAGGTCCTCAGCGCCGCACGTTAATGCTTAGGCGAAGAGGGCAAGGCATGGCAAAATGCCCTGCGATCCTACCAGCACAGGCGAAGAGGCGACGATGACAGAGCAACTCGAACAGCGTATCTATGAACTGGTGCGGCGCTATGACGGCGTGTATCTGTTCAAGCAGAAAACGCTCACGCCGCAGATTGATATCGACAGCGATCTCAACTTCGAGCGCGACGAAGCCGCCGCGCTGATGGAGGAGTTTTTCAGCGAGTTCGCGGTCGATCGCGCGAATTTCGCTATTGAAACTTACTACCCGGACGAACCGTCGCTGGCGCAAATCCTCAACCCGTTCAACAAGCGTGAAGTGCCGGTGGTGCCGGATTTCACGCTGGGCATGCTGATTGCGTCGGCGCAGGCGGGGCGCTGGCTGTTTGAATAATACGGCAGCGCGCCGCTGCGGTTTGGCGGCCTGCGGCTCAGCGTGCCACGTGCACGCCAAATCCGTGCTCGCCTTCCGCAAGATCCTCGCGCAGCGTCAGCGCCGGAATCGCATATTCACCACCGTTCTGGCGGCGGAAGGCAATCGGTTGATCCTGCGCTAAGCGATCCAGTCGTTGCGCCAGCGCGGCGCACCAGTCGGCGAAGTGTTCCTGCGCCGACTTCTGCACGCGATACAGCACCAGCGGTGGCAACACGCTGAAGCCGGGATAGAACAGCATGCCGTGCTGGATCGGAAACAGCAGATCCTCAATCGGGCCGTTGATGCCGCGCGGCGCGTAGTGCGACTCCCAGCCGCCGGTGGTCACCACCAGCATGGCGCGCTTGCCGGCGAGCGTGCCTTCGCCGTAGCGATCGCCCCAGTGATGATCGTTGTGCTCGCCGACGCCATAGGCAAAACCGTTGGCATACACACGGTCAAACCAGCCTTTCATGATCGCCGGCATCGAAAACCACCACAGCGGAAACTGAAAAATCACCGTGTCGGCCCAGCGCAGCTTCTCCTGCTCGGCGGCAATGTCCGCTGCCTGCAGCTGGTGGTCGTAGGCGAAACGCGAATCCAGCGTGGCATCAAAATGCGTGCCCACCGGGGGCGCCAGCGTATCGGCGGCATCCAGCGGCGCTTTCCACTGCATGGCGTACAGATCTGACACCTGCACCTGATGGCCCGCCTGCTGCAGATGATTCACGGCAAAGTCTTTCAGCGATCCGTTCAGCGAGCGCGGTTCCGGATGGGCATACACAATCAAAACATTCATGGCGGTATCCTGTGAGATGAAAACCGCTGCAGGTTAAGCCAGCGCTGGCTATAGTAGAAATCAATTACTGATATCTCAGGTATAGATAGCATGAATATGCACTCGCTGGATTTGAATCTGCTGCAAACCTTAGACGTGTTGCTGGTGGAGCAGAACGTGACGCGCGCGGCGCAGCGCCTCAATCTGTCGCAGCCGTCGGTGAGCGCCCAGCTGGCGCGCCTGCGGCTGTTGTTTGACGATCCGCTGCTGTTGCCCGGTCCGCGCGGCATGCTGCCCACCGCCCGCGCCGAGGCCCTGCGCGAGCCGCTGCGTCTGGCGCTGGAAGCGCTGGAGCGTGCAGTGGCACCGCCGACAGCGTTCGATCCGGCGCGCGCGGAGCTCACCTGGCGCATTGCCGCCACCGATTACATGTCATCGGCGCTGATCCTGCCGGCGCTGAAACTCATTCGTGAAGCGGCACCACGCAGCCGCATGGCGGTGTTTGCACTCAATCCGCCGCAGGTGGCGCAGCAGCTGGAGAAGGGCGAGCTGGATGTGGTGTTTCACACCGGCGACAACGCGCCGCCGACGCTGCATCAGCGCCGCTTGTTCAGCGAGCGCTATGTGCTGGCCGGCCGGCACGATCATCCGCAGCTGCAGCAGCCCCTGACGCTGGACCGTTTTTGTCAGCTGGAGTTTGTGATGGTTTCGCCGGATGGCGGCGGCTTCAGTGCCGCCACCGATCGCGCGCTGGCCAGGCTCGGCCGCACGCGCCGCGTCGCGCTCTCGGTGCCGCATTTCCTGTTTATGCTCGACACGCTGGCCAACAGTGATTTGGTCGCCGTACTGCCGGAGCGCCTGGTGCGAAACGCGCCGCAGCTCTGCGTGGTTGCACCACCGCTGCAGATTGAAGGGTTTGACATCCTGATGCTGTGGCACGAGCGCCTGCATCGCGATCCCGCCCAGCAATGGCTGCGCCAGCAGATTGTGGCGGCGCTGTAAACCTGAACTCTCGCCGAATAAGTCGCGGTCTTCATGCCCTCAGGCCTTGTCCGTCAAGGCTTGATCCTGCTTTGCTGATGCGATTAGCGCCACCGCTCCACAGCACGCATCATATCAACACGACGAAACACTCGCGTTTTAACGTGCAGGAGAGAAGACCATGCAGATATTTGTCACCGGGGCCACCGGCTGGGTAGGTTCAGCGGTGGTGGAAGAGTTGATCGCGGCGGGCCATCAGGTGACAGGGCTGGCGCGTTCGGCGGAAAAAGCCGTGGCGCTGGCCGTCACTGGCGCACAGGTTATTCGCGGTTCGCTGGAGGACGCTGACGTGCTGCGTGACGCCGCGCAATCCGCGGACGCCATCATTCATACTGCGTTTAACCACGATTTTTCGCGCTTCGTGCAGAACTGCGAGCAGGACCGTCAAGTGATCGAGTTGCTCGGCGAGGCGATTGCCGGATCGGATCGCATGCTGCTGGTGACGTCCGGCCTGTCCGGTATGGCGCGCGGAGCGACGGAGCTGGATCAGCCGCAGCCGGTGTCACCGCGTCAGTCGGAAGCGGCGGCGCAGGCGCTGTCGCAGCGCGGCGTGCACGTGGCGACAGTGCGGCTGGCACCTTCAGTGCATGGCCTCGGCGACCACGGTTTTGTGCCGATTCTGGTGCGGCTGGCGCGTGAGAGCGGGATTTCCGCCTGGTGCGGCAGCGGTGAGAACTGCTGGTCCGGCGTGCACCGTCGCGATGCGGCGCGCGTCTATCGGCTGGCGCTGGAGCAGGGCGTCACTGAACGCGTTTATCACGCGGTGGCCGATGAGGCGGTGCCGTTCCGCGCAATCGCGGAGACGATTGGACGCCAGCTCGGATTGCCCAGCGGCGAGCGCGACCGGGCTCATTTTGGCTGGTTCGCCAACATGGCGGCGGGCAACATGGCGGTCTCCAGCCAGCGCACGCGCACGCTGCTGGACTGGTCTGCAACCCGCCCGGACCTGCTGAGCGAGCTTGATACGCCTGCCTATTACACCCATCTCTGATATCACGCTGCCGCTGCGCGCGGCAGTTTTCCTGGATTATATCGATGAAAAATAATGTATTTATCACCTTGCTACCGGTGACGCTGGCGGTGTTTATCGCTTTTCTCACCATGGGGATGCAGCTGCCGGTGCTGCCGCTGCATCTGCAGCAGAACCTCGGCATGGATACGCTGGCGATCGGCACGGTCATTGGCGCGCAGTTTGTCGCGTCGTTGCTGACGCGTTCGTGGGCGGGCAACTTCGCCGATATGCGCGGCGCAAAACGCGCTGTGCTGGCCGGGCTGTTGGTGGTGGCGAGTTCCGGCGTGATCTACCTGATTTCGCTGCTGTTCATTGATCGGCCTGCCAGCTCGGTGGCCATCCTGCTGCTGGGACGAGTGGTGCTGGCGCTGGGCGAGAGCCTGCTGGCCACCGGCGCGCTCGGCTGGGGGCTTGGGCTGGTGGGGCCGGCCAATGCCGGTAAAGTGATGGCGTGGATCGGTATCGCGATTTACGGCGCCTGGGCGCTGGGTGCGCCGCTGGGCGTGGCGATTTATCACGGCTGGCACTTCACCGGCATCGCCATGGCGATCATCGTGGTACCGCTGCTGCCGCTGATGTTTATCACCCAGGTGCGCGCTGTCGCGCCGACCTCGACCAAACGCACGCCGTTCTACAAAGTCATGGGCGCGGTGTGGCGGCCGGGACTGGGTCTGGCGCTCGCCAGCGTCGGCTTTGGCATGATCACCGCGTTTATCGCGCTGCTGTTTGCGGCCAGGGCCTGGGGCAACGCGTCGCTGGCGTTCACCGCGTTTGGCGTGGCGTTTATCGCGGCGCGCCTGTTCTTTGCCCATCTGCCGGATAAGCTGGGCGGCGCGCGCGTCGCGCTGGTATGCGTGCTGATTGAGGCCTGCGGTCAGTTGCTAATTTGGGGCGCTGATAGCGCGACGCTGGTTTATCTCGGCGCGGCGCTGACCGGTTTTGGCTATTCGCTGGCCTTTCCGGCGTTCGGCGTGGAAGCGGTACGCCGTGCGCCGCCGCACACCCGCAGCCTGGCGATGGGGGCTTATGTGGCGTTTCTCGATATCGCCCTGGCAGTCACCAGTCCGCTGGCGGGCGCGCTGGCCGCCCACCGCGGTGTGGCTTCGGTGTATCTCGCTGGCGCGATTGCCGTGGCGCTGGCAATGCTGGTGGCGCTGAGCCTGATGGCGCGTCAGCCACAACCACAGGCAGCGATGGAATAAGACCCGCCGCAAAAAATTCACTTCTCCCGCGCCGCAAAAATCATCACACTAGCCACCTTTACCATTAGGGAGAGATGGCATGAAAAGCCGATTGCTGCTGGCGCTGACGCTGTTCGCCAGCCTGAGCACGCCGTTGTGGGCCGACGAAGGCGTCTCGTTTAGCCATAAAGACTGGGAGCTGGCTTGTGATAATACGCTGACCTGCCGCGCCGCCGGCTACAGCGCCGAAGAAGGCGCGGGCGGATCGGTGCTGCTGACGCGCGCCGGCGGGCCAGACAGCCTGACGCACGGGCGCGTGGTGCTGGCCGATACCGGCGACGATGATGCGCAGCAGGTGAATGCGCTGGCGCTGTGGATTGACGATCGCGCGCTGGGCGAAGTCAGCAAAGCTGAGAACGATGAGTGGACGCTAAGCGACGCACAGACCCAGGCGCTGATCGCCGCCATCAAAGGCAGCGCCAGAGTGGAGTTTCGCGGTGCGGCCGAGCCGTTTGAGCTCTCCGGCAACGGGGCCTTTGCCACGCTGTTAAAAATGGATGAGGCGCAGGGACGGCTGAACACGCCGGGCGCGCTGGTGCGCAAGGGCAACCAGCCGGAAGCCAGCGTGCCGGCGGCAGTGGCGATGCCGGTGATTCAGCAGGTCCATGTGCTGAAAGCCGCGCCGCGCCCGCTGACGCCAGATGAACTGGCACAGGTCAAGCCAAAGCTGATTGCCTCGCTAACCGATGACGACAGCTGTGACAATCTCGCGCCGTCCGACGATCAGCCAGAAGAGGGCGCAGAACCGCCTACGCTGACGCCGGTAGATGCGCAGCACGTGCTGATCGCCGCGCTGTGCTGGCGCGGGGCTTACAACGAAGGCTATGGTTTCTGGCTGCTGGATAACGCGCTGCAGGGCACGCCGCAGCTGATCACCGATTCCGGATCTGATTATCACGACGGCGTGATCAGCGAAGCGCAGAAAGGGCGCGGCATTGGTGACTGCTGGAGCACCGCTGCATGGGTGTGGGATGGCCGCCAGTTCGTGCAGAGCAGCGAGGCCACCACCGGCATGTGCCGTGCCATCCGCGCCGGCGGCGCATGGCAGCTGCCAACGCTGGTCACCGAAGTCAAACCGGCGGGGTAATGTTCAGCGTGCGTCGCCAGGCGGCTGGGGCACTTAATCCGTCACGGATTTTGCCGCGTCCCAGACGGCCATGACATGGGCGATGGCGTTATCGATCTGCGCACCGTTGACGCCGTCGCGCACCAGCACCGACACGCCCAGCAGAAAAGCATCGAGGGCGATGGCGAGGGCGGCGGCATCGGTGTCGGCGCGCAGTTCGCCGCTGTCGATGCCGCGCTGCACGCAGGCCGTCATACCTGCCAGCGTGCGGGCGCGTGAGCGCGCCAGCGGCTGGGTGACGTCCGCGTGTTCGGCGGAAGGCGCACTCATCACGCCCAGGCCGACCATACATCCCAGCGGATGACCGGACTCACACTGCATGCTGGCAGAGCGCCGCAGCGCGGTCTCCATTGCGGTACGGGGCGGCAGGCTGTTATCCCACAGCGGCTCCACCACCTGCGCGTAAGTCGACAGATAGCGCTGCACACACTCCTGAAACAGCGCCTGCTTCGAGCCAAAAGCCGCGTAGAAGCTCGGTGCGGAAATACCGCCGGCAATTCCCGCCTTCAGCTGCGTTAACGATGTCGACTCATAGCCGTGCTGCCAGAAAATCTTCATCGCCTGTTCAATGGCCGCATCACGATCGAACGTACGCGGCCGTCCCATGGTGGCCATCTCAGTGCTCCGTTAAGCTCAATGCTTAAATACTAATCGATACATAAGTCGTTGACAACGGTCTCGCGCGTCAACTAATGTATCGATCAGTATATATCTGTGCCGACGGGCGGCGGATAGCGTATCCGCAGGGTTGTTCCTGAACCGTAACAGGTTGTCGCACTTCGCCAATTTATATACTGATCGGTACATATAATTTCAACGCCAGGCGCGCGCCTTACCTGCACGCTGATGACATCGGGAACGCTGATTGTGACGACTTTGAATACCGCCGCGGATAAAACCCGGCCGCTACCGCTGGGCGCGCTGCTGGCGCTGGCCATGACCGGTTTTATCTGCATCATCACCGAAACCTTACCGGCCGGACTGCTGCCGCAGATGGCGGCGGGCCTCGGTATTTCCACCGCGCTGGCCGGGCAGACCGTAACCGTTTATGCGCTTGGCTCGCTACTGGCGGCGATTCCACTGACCATCGCTACCCAGGGCTGGCGCCGCCGTAACGTGCTGTTGCTGGCTATTGTCGGTTTCCTGATTTTCAACTCCATCACCACGTTTTCGACCCACTTCGCACTGACGCTGGTGGCGCGCTTTTTTGCCGGCGCAGCGGCGGGACTCGCCTGGAGCCTGCTGGCCGGCTATGCGCGGCGCATGGTGCCGGTCCATCAGCAGGGCAAAGCGCTCGCCGTGGCGATGGTCGGCACGCCGATTGCGCTGGCGCTGGGCGTTCCCGTCGGCACCTGGCTGGGCACGGCGGTGGGCTGGCGCACGGCGTTCGGCATCATGTCGACGCTGACGCTGCTGCTGATCGGCTGGGTGCTGCTGCGGGTGCCTGACTATCCGGGACAAAGCAGCGATCAGCGTCTGCCGCTGCGCACGGTGTTCATGACGCCAGGCGTGCGCCCGGTGCTGGGCGTGGTGCTGGCGTGGATGACGGCGCACAACATTCTCTACACCTACATTGCGCCGTTCGTTACCCAGGCGGGTCTCGCCGGGCAGGTGGACAGCGTGCTGCTGGTGTTTGGCATCGCGGCGCTGGCGGCTATCGGCCTGGCCGGTCGCCTCGTCGATCACCACCTGCGCGTCGCCGTGCTCGGCAGTCTGGCGCTGTTTGCACTGGTCTCGCTGCTGTTCATCTGGCTGGCGCGCTTGCCGCTGCTGGTTTATGTCGGCGTGGCGCTGTGGGGGCTGACGTTTGGCGGGGCGGCCACGCTGTTGCAAACGGCGCTGGCGGATGCGGCGGGCGAGGGCGCGGATGTGGCGCTGTCGATGAACGTGGTGGTGTGGAACAGCGCGATTGCCGGCGGCGGTCTGGCCGGTGGCGTGTTGCTTACCCACTGGGGCGTGGCGTCTTTCCCGCTGGCGCTGCTGTTGCTGCTGGCGATTGGCTTCCTCATCGCACTGCAGGCGCGTCAGCACGGTTTCCAGGCCGGCGCGCGGCACCAGCGCGTACAAGGTCACTAACCTGCCGGGCTGACTTAAAAATTTAACCCACTGTTTTAAATGGCATTATGACAAAATGGAGATCAATCACGTGTTCAAAAAATTACTGTTAACCCTGCTGCTTGCCTCGGCCGCGCTGTTTTCCGCCGCCGGGACCGCCGCGGATGAATTCCCGCTGCCCGCCGGTTTCACCAGCAGCTATCAAACTGTGGATGGCGTGCGCCTGCATTATGTGAAGGGCGGCAGCGGACCGCTGGTATATCTGGTGCACGGTTTCGGACAGACGTGGTATGAGTGGCACCAGCTGATGCCGGAACTGGCAAAAAACCACACCGTCGTGGCGGTGGATCTGCCGGGGTTGGGACAGTCTGACGTGCCGCATTCGTATCGCGCCACCGACGTCGCGCCGCTGCTTTATCAGCTGGCACAACAGTTCGCCGGCGGCAAAAAATTCGACCTGGTGGCGCACGACATTGGTATCTGGAATACCTATCCGCTGCTGGTGAAACATCAGGACAGCATCCGCCGCGCCATCTTTATGGAAGCGCCGATCCCGGATGAAAGCATCTATCAGTTCCCGGCCTTTACGCCCGAAGGTGAATCCCTGGTGTGGCACTTCAGCTTCTTTGCGGCGCAGGGGCAACTCGCTGAGCAGCTGATCGCCGGTAAAGAGCGCCTGTTCTTTGAGCATTTCATCAAAGAACATGCCGCCAACAAAGCGGTGTTCACCCCGGCGCTGCTGGATCTTTACAGCAAATCCTATGCAAAACCGCACAGCCTGAACGCCGCCTTTGAATATTACCGGGTGCTGAATCAGGGAGTGGCGGACAATAAAGTGCTCTCACGCGAGAAAATTGCTGTGCCGATGCTGGCGATCGGCGGTGGCGGTCACGGCGGACTGGGTGCCTATGAGCAGCAGGTGGTCAGCCGCTACGCCTCGCAGGTCACCGGCAAAGTGTTACCTGGCTGCGGTCACTGGTTACCTGAAGAGTGCCCCGCGCCGCTGAATGCGGCGGTAATGGAATTTCTCGCGTCCGGGAAATAACGCGGTGCGCAGGCCAGTTTTAGCGCTGGCCTGCGTTGAGGTGAGCGTCTCAGGCTTTATTCAGGCAGCACTGCTTAAATTTTTTGCCGCTGCCGCACGGGCAGGGATCGTTGCGGCCGGTTTTTTCACCGGCAAAATGCGGCAGCTGCGGAGCTGGATCGGGCTGCGCCATGCGCTGTTCCTGCCAGTATTCGTGCAGTTCCAGCGCCGCCGGACGAATCGCCTCGATGCTGGCCTCAAACGCGTCCGGGGTGAAGGCTTCACGCTGCGCCAGCTGCTCTTCACTGCCGTGCAGCGCAATCGCCTGCAGCGCCGGTTGCTGTGCCGCCGGCAGCTGCGACCAGTCCGCATCCAGCGCCACGCCACGCATGTAGCCGTAGCACCAGTCTTCCACCACGGTAAACAGCTGGCCTTCCATCTCCTGCTCGCCGAACAGCGGATCGAACTGCTCCGGGTACTCCGCCAGCCGCTCGGCGATGTCGTTAAAGTGCTGGAAGGTCAGCGCCATGAAGCGGTCCATTTCGCGCGCGTTCGCCCACTGGGGAATCTTTTTCTCACCGCCCCAGATCGCCACCAGCCATTCGCTCGGTTCGATATCGTTCGGGCCGGAGAGCAGGGCAGTCAGCATGCCGTCCAGTTCGGCGGTGTCCACCACGGAGTGTTCGTTGCCATATTTTTCCAGCATGTCATCAAGCCAGTTCAGCTCTTTTTCGGTTAACGGACCCTGATTCATCCGGCGTCTCCTGCGGTGTGCATTGGTGGGCAAAAATTGCTGGGCGCGATTATAGCGGCAGCGCGCCTGATTTACCGCTTTTTGCATATCGATAGCCGAAGTGCGCCTAAAAAGGAATCGCCATAACTTATCGCGCAACAGTATTGGCGGGAAACGGCGGCGAATGTCAGCGTAAACGCAGGATTTACCGATAGCGAGGAGACAACATCATGGCGGATACCCTGCCAGTACTGGATCTGGCCCTGCTGGAACTACCGGACGCAGAGCAGGCAGCTTACCTGGCGCAGCTGCGGGAGACCGCGCGTGACGTCGGTTTCTTCTATCTGGTTAATCACGGCATCAACCCGCAACTGCTGCACAACGTGCAGAGTATCACGCGGGCGTTTTTTGCCCTGCCGCAGGCGGAGAAGCAGCGCGTGGCAATGATCCACTCACCGCATTTTCGCGGCTACAACCACGCCGGTGTGGAATACACCCGCGACCAGCGCGATCAGCGTGAACAGTTTGATATCGGTGCCGAACGCGCGGCGCTGACGCTGCAGCCGGGCGATCCGGCGTGGAAACGGCTGCAGGGGCCCAACTTATGGCCGGAGGCGTTACCGCAATTGCGTCCGGTGATGCACGCCTGGCAGCAGGCGATGACCGCCATCGCGCTGCGCCTGCTGCGGGCCTTTGCCAAAGCGCTGGCGCTGCCGCCGGATGCGTTCGACGCGCTGTATGGCACCCAGCCCAATGAGCACATCAAGCTGATTCGTTATCCCGGTCAGGCGGCAGAAGCCAGCCAGCAGGGCGTCGGCGCGCATAAAGACTCCGGCTTCCTCACCTTTTTGCTGCAGGACGATCAGCCCGGTTTACAGGTGGAAGTGTCACCCGGTCACTGGGTGGATGCGCTGCCCAAGCCGGGCGCGTTCGTGGTTAACATCGGCGAACTGCTGGAGATTGCCAGCAATGGGTATCTGCGCGCCACCGTGCACCGCGTGGTGTCGCCGCCGGCTAATCGTGAACGCGTGTCGATCGCTTTTTTCCTCGGTGCGCAGCTGGACGCCGAAGTACCGCTGTATCAGTTGCCGCCACAGCTGGCGGCAGAAGCCCACGGCCCGACCAGCGATCCTGCCAATCCGCTGCTGCGTGAAGTGGGCTGGAACTACCTCAAAGGGCGTCTGCGTTCCCATCGCGATGTGGCGCAGCGCTATTACGCTGATGCATTAAGCACAGTGAAATCATAAGAAACCTAAGGAAAGCCCATGCAGAAAACGATGATAGCGTCACTGGCCCTGGTGGCCCTGTTCAGCAGCGTGGCGTCCGCCGCGGCACTGCGCGTGGCCGCCGATCCGGTGCCGCACAGTGAGATTCTCAACTACATCAAACAAACCGACAAACAGCTCGACCTGAAGGTGATCGAGCTTAACGGCAATTTAAACGCCAACGAGCTGCTGGCGCGTGGCGACGTCGATGCCAACTATTTCCAGCATGTGCCTTATCTACGCGATCAGGAAAAAGCGCTGGGCGAAAAATTTGCCGTGGTGGCGACCGTGCATATTGAGCCACTCGGGATTTATTCGCACAAAGTGAAATCCCTGAAAGATCTGCCGGATGGTGCGCAGGTGGCGGTGCCCAACAACGTCACTAACCTGAGCCGCGCGCTCTATCTGCTGCAGGCCAACGGCCTGATTACGCTGAAAAGCCGCAGCGCCAGTACGCTGGTGACCACGGCGGACATTAGTGACAACCCGCACCATCTGAAGATCATTGAAGTTGAAGCGCCACAGCTGCCGCGCGCGCTGGATGATGCGCAGCTGGCGATTATTAACGGTAACTATGCCCTGCAGGCCGGGCTGGTGCCGTCAAAAGACGCGCTGGCGCTGGAACAGGCAAAGGATAATCCGTATGCCAACGTGCTGGTCACCACGCCAAAGCTGGCCAGCGACCCGCGCATTCTCGCGTTAGCGAAAGATCTCGAATCAAAGCAAACTGCTGAATTTATCAACCAGCACTACAAAGGATCGGTTATCCCGGTTAATCAATAATGCCCGGCGCCACCTGCGGCTGACAGGTGGCGCACCCGCTGTTCTGTGGTATATTTCGCCACCAACACCAGTGGCACCTGCTGCATAACATAAAAAATAACTTATCAATTGATGGCTACTTCCCGCTTCGTCAGACTTCAGCGGCTGACGCTTTCTCGCGCCTGGTTGCACCTGCGGCTGTCAGCCCTGTGTCTGCTGCTCAGCGGCTGTGGGACGCTGTCGCAAACGTCCGCGCCGGTGGGCGATCGCGTCTATCTTTCCCACGCCTCCTTCCATGAAAACGTCGATGACATTGTGCGCCACTACATGCAGCAAAAGCAGGTGACCGGCATCAGCATCGCCATTATTCATCAGCGCGGCGCGCCGCAGTTTTACAGCTATGGCGTCACCGATGCGCGCCAGCGTTATCCCATCACGCCGGATACGCTGTTTGCGCTGGGCTCGCTGAGTAAAGGCGTTACCGCAGAGGTCATTATCGGGCTGGTGGATCGCGGCGAGCTGCACTGGAACGACACGCTGGCCACGCTGCTGCCGCGCGGCGTGCCGCTGAGTGAGGATGCAAAACGTATCACGCTGCTGCAGCTGGTCACGCACACCTCAGGGCTGCCACGTCAGGATATGGATTTGCCGATGTTCCTGAAATTTATGGCTTACCTGCGCAGCGGCGAAAATTTTTACGGCAATCTGGATAGTGATGCCGTGCTGAGTTATCTGGCCGATTTCAGCGCCCCCGCGCACCCGGCGGCGCAGTACTCCAATCTCGGCTATGCGCTGCTGGGCTATATTCTGCAGCATCGCCTGCATCAGGACATTGAAACGCTGGCGCAGCATCAGCTGTTTGGTCCGCTTGGCATGACCAGCAGCAGCTTCCATCCGCAAACCCTGCGCGGCTATCCGTGGCGCGCGCTGGGCCACGCCGGCGATCAGCCGAAACTGATCGCGCGTGGTCAGCTGACGCCGGACTGGGCCTTTCGCGGCAATATGGTGGCGGCCGCCAGCCTGTATAGCAACGCGCGCGATCTGATTCGCTACCTCGATGCGCATCTGCACAGCGATGCACAGGGCGCGCTCGGCCAGGCGCTGGCGCAGGTCAATCATTCTTATGAGCAGCATGGCAACCAGGCGCAGAATATCGCCTGGGTAACCGATACCTATGGTCAGCAGCAGATCACTTATCAGGTGGGGTATATTGGCGGTTATGCCAGCTTTATTGGCTACGATCGCGCCCACGGCAATGCCATCGTGGTGCTGCAAAATGCCTTCAACTGGAGCAACTATCTCGGCATTGCGCTGCTGCGTGATTTGGCGCGTAAAGATCGCCGGGTGCTGAACACGGTTGCTTGCAATTTTGCTGCTCAGCAAAGCGCGCCGCCTGAGGTATGCTGTGGAGCGAAATTTGACGCGCAAAGCGCGGCGCGGGAACCTTCCGCACGTGGCGCTTGTCAGTAAATGGGACAGTTAAATAATTAACCAGAGTGGAAATCACCAATGCGCAGGACACACGTCACCCTTCTTTCAGCAGGAATTTTTCTGGGCGCTTTAAGCCTGACGCCAGCAGCACTGGCAGAAGGTGAGCCAACCGATAGCGTACCGATGCCGCCGCAGGTGCAGCAAACCGCACCAGACGCCTCAGCGCCAGCGGCCACCAGCGATGCGCCCGCCAGCAGTGAACCGGCAGAATCCAGTGGCGATGTCGCGCCGATTCGCCCGTCACAAAACGGTCCGGGTGAAGCGCCATCCGCCGCCAATAATTACGATCTGCACACCATCATCATCGATTACAAAGAGTATAAAGTCGGTGACGTCGTGCCGGATGAGTACCGTAAAAAGCAGTACACCATCGTTGAGTGGCAGCCGCGCCACCTGCCTGCACCGCAGGAAGGCACGCACTGGGCTTATATCAACGCCAACTACATCCTGATCACCGACGACAGCGGCAAGATCGTGATGGGCAAATCCGGCGACATTTTCTTCAAGGGCTAATGCCCGGCAGCAGGCGCGCCAACTGCGCCACGCCTGCCATTATCTGACTGGTGCTGGTATTACCGTATCCCAGCACCAGTCCCTGCTGTTTTTGCTCGCCCAGATAAAAGCCGGACAGCGCGCCAGGCGCATAGCCATGGCGAAACAGCTGTGCCGTCAGCGCCACATCATCCACCGTATCCGCCAGCGGCAACACCAGATGCATGCCGCATTCACCGCCCAGCAGCGGCACCTGAGCACCAAATGTCTCCTGTAGCGCAGCCCGCAGCGTGGCCTGCCGCTGACGATACAGGCGGCGCATTTTGCTCAGGTGGCGATTGAAATCCCCGCTGCGTAGAAACAGCGCCAGCGCCTGCTGTTCCGGCCGGTTACCGCCGCGTAACAGCTCATGCAAGGCTGGCCGCAGCCGCGGCAGCAGCGGGGCGGGCAGCACCATGTAGCCGATGCGCAGCGCCGGAAACAGGGTTTTGCTGAAGGAGCCGATGTAAATCACCGGCGTCGGCTGCGCCATGCCCTGCATCGCGGCAATGGGCTCACCGCTGTAGCGAAAATCGCTGTCGTAATCATCTTCAATAATCCACGCCTGATGCCGCTGTGCCGCCGCCAGCAGCGCCAGCCGGCGCGCGGCGCTCATGATCGCGCCGGTGGGATACTGATGCGTCGGCGTGGTGTAAATCAGCCGCGGCGGACGCTGCTGCCAGTCCTGTGCTGTCGGTGCCAGTCCCTGCGCATCTACGGCAATCGGCTCGATCTGTAGATCGCCGAGGCGCATCGCCGCTTTGGCACCGCGATAGCCCGGCTCCTCCACCCAGCCGGTGTCGCCACGATTGGTGAGCAGCGCGACGCACAGCGTCAGCGCCTGCTGCGCGCCTTCGGTAATCACAATCTGCTGCGGCGCGCAGCGCACGCCGCGCGCCAGCGCCAGATGCTGCGCCAGTGCCTCACGTAGCGCCAGCTCACCCAGCGGATCGCCGTAGCCCAGCAGCTGTGCCTGCTGCGCGGTTTGATTGAGCGCGCGACGCCACTGCGCCAGCGGGAAATGCGCCAGCGCCGGCGTGCTCGGGCGCAGCGCCAGCTCCTGGCTGGAGAGGCGATGCAGCGAGTGCAACCCGGCAGCGCGCGCGGAAACCGGCCAGTCGGCGCTGTCGTCGGACGCCTGCGCTGGCAGCGGCGTGTGCGCCAGCCGGCTGACGCGGCTTCCCTGGCGGTCGCTGAGGATAAATCCTTCCGCCTGCAGCTGTGACCAGACGGCGATCACCGTATTGCGCGACACCTGCAGTTCAGCCGCCAGCTGACGGGTCGCCGGCAGGCGCGTGCCCGCCGCCAGCTGACCATTCAGTATCGCCTGGCGCAGCCGCTGATACAGCTGATGTTGCAGAGTCAGGCTGCCGTCGGCCTCTAACGGTGCCAGCAGCAGCGAATGCCGGTTCAGTGTGCGCATTCGGCACCTCCGTGGATCTATCGATTTGTCACATTGTGGCGCTTTTTCCTGAACCAGCAAAGTGGCACGCTGCACGCTGTCACCCTCACACAGAAGGAATCGCCGTATGTCACCGCAGACCAATCGTTATGGACAACCCATCGGCCCGGCGCTGGAGGCGTGGCAGCCGCGCCCGCTGCCGCAGGGGCAGATTTTCACCGGCCAGTATTGCCGGCTGGAGCCGCTGGATGCCGCACGTCACGGTCGCGAGCTGTATGCGGCTTATGCGCTGGCGGAAGATGACCGCGACTGGACCTGGCTGCCGGTCGGGCGCTTTGACGATGAAGCGTCTTATCTGGCATTTGCGCAGCAGTGCCAGCAGAGTCCGGATTACCTGCACTTCGCGGTTATTGACCGGCAAAGCGGGCAGGCGGTCGGCTCGCTGGCGCTGATGCGCATTGAACCGCAGCACGGCGTGATGGAGGTCGGCTTTGTGGTGTTCTCTCCGCTGCTGAAGCAAACCCGCATGGCCACCGAAGCCCATTATCTGCTGATGCGTTACGCCTTCGAACAACTCGGCTATCGTCGCTACGAGTGGAAATGCGATAGCTGTAACCAGCCGTCGTACAACGCCGCCCTGCGGCTGGGCTTCCGTTATGAAGGCACGTTTCGTCAGGTGGTGGTGTATAAAAATCGCAGCCGGGATACCGCCTGGTTCTCTATCATCGACAGCGAATGGCCGCAGGTGAAGCTGGGCTTTGAGCGCTGGCTGGCGGCAGATAACTTCGACGCCCGCGGCCAGCAACGCGCCAGGCTGGAGACATTACGTCAGGCCTGACGCGCGCGCCGGGCTGGCTGCCCGGCTAACCGGCAAAAATATATTTGGCGGCTGACAACACAAAGGCACTGGCCATCGCCATCATCAGCCGCCGATGCCAGAGATTATCGCGTTTGAGCTCATTGAAACCGAGCTGCATGCGATGGTCGAGATCCAGCAGGCGCTCATCCACTTTTTCAAAGCGTTTATCAATTTGCCTGAATCGCTCATCGATTTGTTCAAAACGCTGATCGATTTTCCTGAATTGTTCATCGATTTGCTCAAAACGTTGAGCGATTGTCCTGAATTGCGCATCTACCTTTTCAAAGCGTTTATCGATTTCTCTGAATTGTGCATCTACTTTTTCAAAGCGTTGATCGATTAGCCTGAATTGCTCATCCACTTTTTTGAATCGTTGATCAATTTTCCGGAATTGCTCATCGACGTTGTCAAATCGCAGCTCAATGGCTTTAAACGTATGGCGGACCTCATTTTCAAAATGCCTGAGGCTCTGTGCCAGTTTATCGACACGTTGCGCGGTGGCGTGATTTGCCCGCATCACGCCTTCCATGGCCTGCGAAAGGTGCGTTTTGGTCAGGCTGTTTTCCTGCTGCATTTCGGCAAAAATGTCGACCATCACTTCGGCCTGGTGATCGGCCACGCCCGCCTGCTGCAGTGCTTTGAATGCCTTATGGGTGTTCATCATCGTCGGTATCATCCCTGTTGCTCCTGGTCGCCTTTCCTGTTGCCTGCAAGGTTATCCAGGTGGTGATAGTTGCACCATGTGATGATGTGGATTTTGCGCGACGTCTCGAAAAATATCAATTCGTACAATGAGTAACGCTAAGCGGCAATAAAAAGGGCCTGCACGCTGGCAGGCCCTGGTCTGGCACGCATTTTTATCAATTTTCGGGCTGCGGAATTATTTTTATCTCCGCCATGCCGATACCGAGTTTGCGTGGATCCTGACCGGTAATGTTGCCGAGATTAGACAGCTGTGGTTCTGGCGGCGTGATGATCAGGTTGCGGCTGGCGCCGGGGTTGGTGAAATGCAGCGTTTGCGTGGAGAACGCGTCACCCAGATTGAGCTGCTGCACTTGCTCGCCGACGCGCACCGGAATCGGTCGATGGGCGTTAGCCCCATAGGCGCGTGCGGTGATCACTACGTCAAAACGCGCCGGCAGCGGATCGACATATTCAATGTTCACCTCCGGCGCGAGGTTGGCGTTCGACCAGCGCCCCCAGCTTTCCGGCCGTGAAATACCGCTAAAGCGCTTCACGCTGGCCGGCGCGCCCGGCACGGTCAGCAGGAAGCTGTCCGCCTGGTAGCGAATGGCATTATCCTCGATGCGCATTTGCTGCTCGTTGAGCTGATATGTCTCGGCGCTGACTTTCACCTGCGGGAACTGCGCTTTGCCCTGCCACACCGGCTGGTCGATGCGCGTCACCGTGGGCTGTCCGCCGGTCTGGCCCATCGCCAGGCAGAGATCGGTCGACAGCGCCAGCGCCGGCTGCCACAGCCGGCCCATTTTGAAGCAGCGATCGACCCAGACAAACTTATCGCTGGCGGCAAAATCGGCCAGCTGGAAGCGTAGCGGCGCGGCGTATTCGCCTTCCGGCAGCGGCTCTACCTGATGATCGGATACGCGGAACAGGATCGGCAGCCTGAACGTCGCGCCCGAGAAGCTAAAGGTATTTTTGGGCTGGTCGATGGTGAACGTCTTCATCTGGCTGGGGAAATTCCACAGCTGAATGATATCGGCTTTCCACGCCGTGACCTTCTTCGCCATGTCATCGAACTGGCTGGAGAGCGAGGCCGAAGACAGCCCGCTGCGGCCAAGGCCAATCGCGTTATCCCCGCCGAGAATATCCAGCACCGTGGCGCCGTTATCCAGCGTGCTGCGCTTGCCGTCCAGCACCTCGGCCTGCGGCTGATCGCCACGGATCACCATAAACAGATCGCGGCGCGGCTGCTTGATCAGATACTGATGCGCCGTGTTATTCATCGCCAGATGATCGGAACTCACCACAATCACGGTGTTTTTAAACCACGGCGAGGCTTTGATGCGGGCAATCAGGCGCGCCACGTGCTCCTGGGAACAGGCCACCGCGCTAAACGACTGATTGGGTTTACCATCATAGCTGTAACTTTTGCGCTGACAGCTGCGCGAAATAAAGCCGTCCGGATGGTGGGTGTCCACGGTGAGCGTAAACAGCGCAAAGCGTTTCTGCTGACGCGACAGCTCCTCATACTTTTCAAACACTTCATCCATCACCGTATCGTCGTAAAAGCCCCAGTTGTTACGGTAGCTGGGGTCGGCGACGCGGCTCTTCAGCTCCTGCGAGCCGTACATGTTGGCGGCGTCAAAACCGTGTGACAGCAAAAAAGTGTCTTTACCGGCAAAGCGCAGGTCTGCGCCCTGAATAAACCAGTTCTCATAGCCGGAGTGTTTGAGGATATCGCCGAGGCAGATATTTTGCGGATAGAAGCTGGAAAGCGAAGCCGAGGCGTTGCCGTCGAACGGCGCAAACAGCGGAATACCGCACTGCGACGCCACCATGCCGGCGATGGTGTAATCGGTGCCGGGCAGTTGCTCGGTGTTGCTGAAGTCAATGCTGTGATCTTTTTCGCGGCTCAGCTCCGGTGCCAGGCCAGGAAAAGCCTGTTGATCGAAGTAGGTGCGCTCAAGGCTTTCGCCGTAGATATACACCAGGTTGAGCTTCGGCGCGTTAATCTGCTTGTTCGGCGTTTTGTAATAGGTTTCGAAATCCGAGTCGGCCTGGCGCGCGTGGGAGGCGATCAGCTCTTTCACCTGGCGAAACGCCGGCGTGGTTTGCACCGAGCCGGCAGCACAGGCGATCGCCAGCAGGCTCCAGCCGAGATGATGCGGACGTTTATGCCGGCGCAGCACCCAGGAGAGAAAACAGAACAGTAAAAATAGTCCGATGATCAAGCCAAGCGCCGGTACCACATATTTGCTCACGCCCGCGCCGGTCAGGCTGTTGGTCAGGGTATAGAGCACCGCATCGTTGATGCCATCGCCGGTAAAATAGTTGCTGGCATACAGCGTGGCGTTGAGCACGATGAACAGGGTGAGCAGCAGCAAGATCAGGATAAACCAGAATTTATTTCGCCCGGCTTTATACGAATAGACTGCGATCGCAGCCAAAAAGAGCACTATTGAAAGCAACTCCAACGGCAGATCCTCACATTAAGTAAAAAGAACGCGTTACCTGCGTCTGCGGCCCTCTGCGGGGGTTTTGCGTCAATCTATATTGGCTGTCACAGGGCTGCAACACATCCAACCAGATTTGTGCGATGCATTGCGAATCGTTTAAGGCGGGTTTAGGCGGAGTCTGATTTAGTCTGGCAGCAACCGGCGCGCTGCTGCCAGACAGGGCGGGCGCGGGTGTTATAGCTTACCGGTGAGATACTGCGCTTCGCCGTCGGCAAAGCTCCAGTCACCTTTGCTGTTGGTAATAAAACTGATCATCAGATCGTTGCCCTGCACGCCACAATTCTCCCGCAACTCGCGCGCTAACTCTGCCATGAAGTGCGTTTTCTGTTCTTCACTTCTTGGGCTGGTGTACACGCGCACCATCACCAGATTGTCGCTGCGCGCAAAGCCCAGCCCGGTATCCTGAAAGACCATCTGATAACGCTTGTTTTCATGAACAATCTGGTAACGATCGCGCGCCGGAACCTTAAATGCCGTGAGTACCGCGCGATGCGCGGCGTCGAGTAAGGTACGAATCTCTGCTTCAGAACGGCCCTGAATAACATCAAAAGTCAGTAACGGCATCAATAAATCCTCGTTTTTGCCCACGCGGAAAGAGTAGGATGAAACGCTATGCTGCCGCTTGCTGCCGGAAAGAAAAAGCGCGCTGATTAAAATGATTATTTATTATTTTGAACAATTCTGATGAAAGAAATTAAAACCGATGCACTCTGGGTGCATTTGCACTGGCTGACGGTGCTGGCGGAACAGGGCAGTTTTACCCGCGCGGCTGAACGCCTGGATGTCAGTAAAGCGGCGATGAGCCAGAAAATCAAAGAACTGGAGCAGATGGCGGGCGTGGCGCTGGTGCAGCGCACCACGCGCAGCGTGCGGCTGACGTCGGCCGGTGAAAAGCTGGTGGACGACCTGCGTGAGCCGTTTGCGCGCATCGCGCAGAGCTTCTTTAGCGTGCGTGACGAAGCCGGGCCGGTGCGCGGTCTGGTGCGCATCAGCGCGCCGGTGGCGTTTGCCCGGCAGCAACTGGTGCCGATTATCGGCGACTTTCTGCGCGACTATCCGCAGGTGCGGTTGCAGCTCAACGTCAGCGATCGGCTGGTGTCGCTGGGCAGCGAAGGATTCGATCTCGCCATTCGCCACAGCCAGCAGCTGCCGGAAACGCACGTCGCGCTGCCGCTGTGTGAAACGCGCACGCTACTGGTGGCCGCGCCGGACTATCTGACCCGTCACGGTACGCCAGATACGCCGCAGGCGCTGCAGCAGCATAACTGCCTCTATTATCCGCGCGGGCTGGAGTCGCCGCAGTGGCGCTTTCGTCTGTACAGCGATGACAGCGAAACGGTGCAGGTGAAGATTCAGGGTAATTTCGCCACTAATAACAGCGAGTCGATTCGTGACGCTGCGCTGCAGGGGCTGGGCATTGCCATGCTGCCGGACTTCAGCGCCAGCGCGGCGCTGGCCAGCGGCACGCTGCAGCAGGTGCTGCCGGAGTGGCAGGCGGTCGATGCCTTTGCCGACCGCCTGTGGGTAGTGCGGCCCTACGCGGCGCAGGTACCGCGTGCCGTCACCACCTTTATCCACTGGCTACGCACGCGCTTTGTTGATGGGTGAGGCCAGCGGCGCGCTGAGCGGTGCGCTGGGCTGCATCATCGCTCCCAGCAGGCTGCGACGGTTATAGTTACCGAGACGCAGATTGAAGTCGAGATGCAGCTGCTCAATACCGCTCAGCTTGATCACCGGCGGCGGCGTATGCGGGCGCTGATGGAATAGCACCGTGTGCGCAAAGGCGTCACTTTGCCAGTTGTTCAGCCGCTGATAGTAATAGGCGTTGGCCTCACATTTACGCAGATACAGGTTCACGCGGCGATGTTCGCGCATCGCCGCCTGCTGCGCCAGCGAACCCAGCTGCTGTGCCGGCTCGGCGATTTTCTGCGTCAGCAGGGCAAAATCATCGCGCTTTGCCAGCTCATTAAAATAGTTGTGCGCCCCCAGATGTTTGATCGGCGCGTACTGTTTTTGCCACTCGCGTATAAAAGGATTATTGGGCGCAGCGGCGAGAAACCAGTTTTCAATCACCGGTGCCAGATAGTTGACGGTGGCAATTTCACGGTAATAGCCAATCACATCCATGCGGCGTTCCTGATGCGCACGGTGCACCCAGCTCAGGTCTTCAAATAACAGCGTGCTGCAGTCAATCGCAATGCCGCCGTAGCGTAATAATAATTCGAGGCGAATGACTTCACTTTTTTGCTGCTCACTTAATTGTGTCGAGGTAAAAATAAAATCCGGCAGGACTTCTTTAAGCGTTAAACGGTTTAATACATACACCTGATGGTCGGGATTATCCTGACGCAGCTGCTGGATATTTAACGCCATCGATTTCGGTAAATATTCATTGTCCCAGTACATCCAGATTTTTTTGGGTATTTCCGGCAGCGCTTTCTCACCCGAAAGCAACACGATATTGTCCTCTTCGCTGGGATCATATTCCGGCGCGCAGAGCGCAGTATGCTGTTTTTTCTGCAGTAATGTCTGGCCGGTGAAGGCGATTCTCTGCCAGTGTTGCCAGAGCGTAAGGGCTGGCTGGAGACGTTTTTTTGTCATGATGCACCTGATTATTGTGATTATGGGGAGCAAGGATTCCCTGATGCTGGCGGCTTGAGCGCGCTTATGTGTCCTGACGGCTGTGTGTAAAAAGACTACCCTTGCTTAATAATCGATCCGCAGCGGCAAGGCTACGAATTTTTTTCGCTTTCAGATTTACCGGAAACGCCGGGATCCGGGATGGCTAAAAAGAGGTATCAATAAAATGATGAGGTACGGCATTTTTTATTTTTACTTGATTAAGACTATTCCTAATAAAATAACCTCCTGCAGGCGCAGGCCGCGGCGCGGAATAAAAATGAGCGATCGGCGGTCCGTTAACCGCGCTGTATTTTCCTCTGGCCTCGCCGCCGCTTGCCCAACGCGGAGGCAGGTTAGCTACGCTTAGAGCAGGCAACGAAAAAAAGGAGGCACTATGCAGCCACACAAGCGTGGGTTACTGGCGGTTGATAAGCAGGGCAACCGCGTGCTGTTTCTCAATCCCGATAGCTTCGCCGTTGAGCAGGAGCTGAATGCCTTACCGCCGCGACCGCATGAGCTGCTGATGCTGCCCGCGCTGGAGAAGGCGTATGTGCCGATCTACGGTGATGGCGTCCATGGCGACAATCCGCATCCGGGGCACAAGGTGGCGATTATCGATTTGCGCCGGCGGCAGATTCGCGGCTTTATCGATCTGTCACCGCTCAAGGCGCCGCACAGCGGCCAGCTGGGACGCGATGGCAAAGTGTATTTGTGCTGTGAACACAGTGCCGCGGTGGCGGTGATCGATCCGCACAGCGACACGCTGGAGAAAACCATCCGGCTGCCGTCGCACAACGCGCACCGGCTGACGCTGTCGCCCAGCGGCCGCAAGCTGTTTACTGAAAACGAAGAGGACGCCAGCATCACGGTGGTGGATCTGTGCGAGGCGGAAGGGCGCATCATTGACAACATCCTGCTGCCGGGACCGATTGCCGGCATTGCCGCCTCGCCAAAGCACCCCTATCTGGTGGCCAGCGCGGCAGACGCGCCGCTGCTGTACGTGGTGGATCGTCAGAGCCATCGTATCCGTCAGCGCATCACGTTGCCTGGCCATCAGCAGCCGTGCCAGGTGGTGCGCTTCAGCGCCAGCGGTGAGCGGCTGGTGGCGATTGGCGACGGGGAAGGAGTGGTGACGCTGTTTGACGACTTGCTTAATCCGTTGGGGGACGTCGCGGTCGGCAATCAGCCGATGGATGGCTGTTTTAGCGCCGATAACCGCAGCCTGCTGATCGCTAATCAGGGTGACGGTTCGCTTAGCCTGATCGATCTGACGCAGATGAAGGTCATCGCCACGCCGCAGGCTGGCACCGGCTGCGAAGTCCTGAGCTACTTTCAGCTGTCGTCCTGAGTGCGAAAGCCGCCATCAAATAAACGGCCGGTGATAAATCGCGCTGCTCCAGTGGCGGCTGCTGGCGTGTTTTTCTGCCTGCCAGCCGCGCTTGCGCAGTTGGCGCGCAATCAGTTTGTTCATAATACCGTGGCCCACCAGCAGCACCGTGCCCTGTTGCGACAGGGCAATCAGTTTGTCTGCCGCCCGCTGCGCGCGCTGCCGGGCATGCTGCACTGATTCCACGCGCCCGGCGTAACCGCATAGCCACAGCAGGCGCAGCAGCGCCAGCCACAGCGTCAGCGGCAGATGCAGGCGCGCGAACGGCAGCAGCGGCATCGCCACTTCACTGAACACCTCATCCACGTCCTGCGCCTGCAGACCGAGCCGCGCCAGCGACGAACGCGCACGCGGCAACGGACTGCAGGCAATTACGCTGGCCATGCGCGCAATCGCCATACTGCGCGGCGGCGGCGCATCACAAATCACCGCCTGGTCGTAGCCTTCACACCAGTCCGCCAGCGCCCGCGCCGTAAAGCGCCCGCTTACCGGATGGTCTGGCTTGCCGTGTCGCATGAGGATAATGGTCATAATGCTCCTGAGTGAAGGTCATCCAGTCTACTGCAGGCGCGCAGGATTTCGCGCGGCCCGGGCGGTTTTAAGAATAATGCCCGGGTGTCATCAAAACTTAACTGAAATGTGCGAAAACGGCGCGGTGAAAGTTTGGTCGCCGTTTTTGCCAATGATAAGCAATAGTCGTTAATCACGTAGCGTGCGTGGATTTTTTAATGACGCTGGCTGTAATGTAATATCATGAATTAACGCCGTTTTTATCTTTCTCTCCTGCACCAATGTGAAGATAAGTTAATTATTTTCCTGTTGATCACTTGATTTATCTACGCGCGTAGATAGACTGTCTTCACAGTGACAACTCACGGTGCCAGAGACGAAGTTGGCCTTGAGATGACCCAGTTACATTTGCCGTGCTAATGCGATCGATGAAAAAAACATCGGCGAAATCAGGCAAATAGATGAATTCCAACACCAGGGAATTCTTTACTGACCTTTCATCCAGGTTTGCCTACTGAACGTCGCCACCGGGGAGTTCCGCTTGTTGCCAGGGAACCGACCCACGGATGGGCGTTTACTGTTTTCACCTCTTTCAGGGAAATGGTTATGACGGTACATCACTCCGTTACGCAACAAGGTTCACCCGCTTCCGCCGCCGATGCGCGGCTGAAAACCACCTCCGGGCGCAAAGATTTCTGGCGCGCCACCTTCTCCTGCTGGCTGGGCACCGCGATGGAATACGCGGATTTCGCCCTGTATGGCCTCGCTGCCGGCATCATTTTTGGCGATGTGTTCTTCCCCGAAGCCACCCCGGCGATGGCGCTGCTCTCCAGCTTTGCCACCTGGTCGGTCGGCTTTATTGCGCGCCCGATCGGGGCGCTGCTGTTTGGCTGGATTGGCGATCGCAAGGGCCGCAAGGTCGTGATGATCAGCACCATCATTCTGATGGGTGCTTCAACCACGCTGATCGGCCTGATTCCTTCCTATGCAACGATTGGCCTGTGGGCGCCGGCCTGCCTGGTGCTGCTGCGTTTCACGCAGGGGCTGGGCGCCGGCGCTGAGCTCTCGGGCGGCACGGTGATGCTGGGTGAATACGCGCCGGTTGAGCGCCGTGGCCTGGTGTCGTCGGTGATTGCGCTTGGTTCCAACAGCGGCACGCTGATTGCGTCGCTGGTGTGGCTGGCGGTGATTCAGATGGATAAAGCCACGCTGCTCGACTGGGGCTGGCGTATTCCGTTCCTCAGCAGCGTGCTGATTGCTGCGGTCGCGCTGTGGATTCGCCGTCATCTGCGTGAAACGCCGGTGTTTGAGCGTCAGCAGGCGGAACTGCAGGCGCAGCGCCATGAAACGCTGGCGCAAAGCGCGACGCAACCCGACAGCCGCAGCTTCTGGCAGCGCAGCCGCGCCTTCTGGACCATGGTGGGCCTGCGCATCGGTGAGAACGGCCCGTCCTATCTGGCACAGGGCTTTATCGTCGGCTACGTCGCCAAAGTGCTGATGCTGGACAAATCGGTGCCGACCACTGCGGTGTTCATCGCCTCGCTGCTCGGTTTCCTGATCATCCCGTTTGCCGGCTGGCTGTCAGACCGCTTTGGCCGACGCATCACCTATCGCGGCTTCTGCCTGTTACTGATGGTCTACGCCTGGCCCGCCTTTAGCCTGATGGACAGCCGCGAGCCGGCCATCGTGATTCCGGTGATTGTGGTGGGCATGGCGCTGGCGTCGCTGGGCATCTTTGGTGTGCAGGCGGCGTGGGGCGTGGAGATGTTTGGCGTCAAACACCGTTACACCAAAATGGCGGTTGCCAAAGAGCTGGGGTCTATCCTCTCAGGAGGTACCGCACCGCTGGTGGCGGCGGCGCTGCTGTCGTTTACCGGCCACTGGTGGCCGATTGCCGTGTACTTCTCGGCCATGGCGACCATCGGTTTCCTCACCACCTTTGTGGCACCGGAAACGCGCGGACGCGATCTGAATCTGCCGGAGGATGCTATCTGACGCGCAGGATCGTGCAACATTCTTTGATTACGCTGGCCGGTACTCCCGGCCAGCGGCATTAACGCAGAGGCAATATTGGCGAAATCCCCAACCGGAAATGTGACACGCAGTGACGTCGCCAAAGCCGCCGGAACCTCGGTGGCGGTGGTCAGCTATGTGATCAACAACGGACCGCGTCCGGTGGCCGAAGCCACGCGTCAGCGCGTGCTGGCCGCCATCCAGCAAACCGGCTATCGCCCGAATGCGGTGGCGCGCGCGCTGGCCTCCGGCAGTACCAAAACCTTTGGCCTGATCGTGCCGAATATCGCAAACCCGTTTGTCGCCTCAATGGCGCACGTGCTGCTGCAGGAGTCGCTGAACCACGGCCACGTAATGCTGCTGGGCGATGCCGGCGACGATCGCCAGCGCGAGCTGGAGCTGATTCAGGGTTTGCTGAATCGCCAGGTGGATGGCCTGTTTTACACCAGCGTCGATCGCCATCCCTATATTGATGTCATCCAGGCGAGCGGAACGCCGCTGGTGATGCTGGACCGCATCGAACCGCGCCCCGGCGTCAGCATGCTGTGCGTTAACGAACGTGAAGCGGCGCGCCAGGTTACGGCGCATCTGCTCAGCCACGGCTATCAGCAGGTCGGCATGATCAGCGGTCCGCGTGAGATGCTTAACGCGCAGGATCGTATTCAGGGCTGGAGCGACGCCATGGCGCAGCACGGGCTGACGGTAGATGAAGCGCTGATTTTTCCGGCCGGCTATTCGCGCCAGGGCGGTTACGACGCCGGGCAGCGCATGATTGCCAGCGGCCGGGTGCCGCGCGCGCTGTTTACCAGTAACGAAGGGCAGGCGATTGGCTGTATCCGCGCGCTGTCCGAACACGGTCTGCGCGTGCCGCACGATGTCGCGCTGGTGTGTTTCAACGGTACCGAGCAGTCGGCCTTTCATGTGCCCACGCTCACCACCGTGCGCCAGCCGCTGCGCGAAATGGCACGCAGCGCCATCGCCATGCTGAAAAACGGTCATGGTGAGGCGCAGCTGGCCGAATTTCCTCACCATCTGGAGATCGGTGAGTCCTGTGGCTGCCCGCACCCTCAACAAAAATAAATATATAACACCATGAAAAGACTAATTATTGATTGTGATCCGGGGAATGGTATTGCTGGCGCTAACACCGATGACGGGCTGGCGCTGGCCTTAGCGCTGGCGTCACGCGCGCTAGCAGTTGAGCTAATCACCACCGTGAGCGGCAACACGCCGAGCGCGGTGGGAGCGCGGGTGGCTAAAGATCTGCTGCAGCGGCTCGGACTGAACATTCCGGTGGTGCAGGGCGCGCTGCAGGCGCTGCGCGAAGATCCGGCGCCGTGGCGCGCGCGGCTGGATAACGTCGCCGACCCGGCGCTGGGCGAACTGTGGCGCGGCGTGCGTCAGCCGCAGACGGTGGCAGCGGACGGCAACGATGCGGCGGGCGTGATGGGCCAGCTGATTTGCGACAATCCCGGCGAGTTTACGCTGGTGGCAATAGGCCCGCTGACCAATGTGGCGCAGGCGCTGCAGCGCTATCCGCAGATGGCGGATTCCGTAGCGGAGATCGTCATCATGGGCGGCGTATTCGCGCTGGATGACTACATCAAAGACACCAATTTTGGCCTCGATCCGGAAGCGGCGCATCAGGTGCTGCACAGCGGCGCCACCATCACGCTGGTGCCAATGGATGCCACCACGCAGACGCTGCTGACCCATCAGGATCTCACGCGCCTGACCGCCTGCGATCATCCACTGCCGCAGTTTGTACGCGAAACGCTGCGACCGTGGATTGATTACTCCATCCGCACCCGCCATCTGCCGGGCTGCTGGATCCACGATGCGCTGGTCATTGCCTGGCTGCTCAACCAGCGCGTGGCGGATGGCGTGGATTATCACGTCGATATCGAGCTGCGTCCCGGTGCCACGCGCGGCAAGACCTGGCGCTACCGCACGCCGCTGCGGCTGGACGTCGGCGTGCCGGCGGACGCGGGCGCACTGGTGCATGTGATGCAGAACGTAAACAATCCGCTGCTACTGGAAGTGATTGAGCAGACGTTTAACGGATTGAAACGCTAAGATTTTGCTGCGGCGCGCGGTCTCCCGGCCGGAGTACCGCGCGCCGCTTTCCTGCCGACACGCTTCCTTACATCGCGAATCACTCGCTGACAATTCCCCGCCGCGCGGTGCCTTTCTGACATGCTATATACAAATGGTTAACACAATAATAACCAGTGCAACCATTCGCTGGATAACGTTCCAATAAAAATCTGGCCGCGAGCCGGAAGCAATCAGACAGGATACCCTTATGTTTAACTGGACTGCGACCCAGCGCAACGTGGCTTTCGCCAGTTTCGCCAGCTGGACGCTGGATGCGTTCGACTTCTTTATTCTGGTGTTTGTGCTCAGCGATCTTGCGCGCTACTTCAACACCAGCGTCTCCGATGTTTCCATTGCCATTATGCTGACGCTGGCCGTACGGCCGGTAGGCGCATTGATCTTTGGCCGGCTGGCGGAAAAATATGGCCGCCGGCCGATCCTGATGCTCAACATCGTGCTGTTTTCGCTGTTTGAGTTGCTGTCGGCATGGTCGCCCAATTTTGCTGCTTTCCTGACCTTCCGCGTGATTTACGGCGTGGCGATGGGCGGTATCTGGGGCGTGGCCTCTTCGCTGGCGATGGAAACCATTCCCGACCGTTCACGCGGCCTGATGTCCGGCATCTTCCAGGCCGGTTATCCGTGCGGCTATCTGCTGGCGTCGATAGTGTTTGGCCTGTTCTTCGAACAGGTGGGCTGGCGCGGCATGTTCCTGATTGGCGCGCTGCCGATTCTGCTGCTGCCGTTTATCTATTTTAAAGTGCCGGAATCGCCGGTATGGCTGGCGGCGCGCGAGCGTAAAGAGAATCACGCGCTGCTGCCCATCATCCGCCAGCACTGGAAAATCTGTATTTACATGGTGCTGCTGATGGCCTGTTTTAACTTCTTCAGCCACGGCACGCAGGATCTCTACCCGACGTTCCTGAAAGTGCAGCACCAGTTTGACGCTCACACGGTGAGTATTATCGCCATCGGCTATAACATCGCGGCGATGCTCGGCGGCATTACGTTCGGCTCGTTGTCCGAGCGTATCGGGCGTAAAAAAGCCATCATGCTGGCGTCGTTTCTGGCGCTGCCGGTGCTGCCGCTGTGGGCGTTCTCCAGCGGTTCCTGGGCGATTGGTATCGGCGCGTTCCTGATGCAGTTTATGGTGCAGGGCGCATGGGGCGTGGTGCCGACCTACCTGACCGAGCTGGTGCCGGCCAATGCGCGTGCGGTACTGCCGGGCTTCGTTTACCAGCTGGGGAATTTAATTGCTTCGGTCAACGCCACGCTGCAGTCACGCATCGCCGAAGCCCACGGCGGTAACTACGGGCTGGGCATGGCGATTGTCGCCGGCACGGTGGCAGTGCTGATTTGCGTGTTCGTGGCGTTTGGCCGCGAGACGCGCGGCATCGAAATATCCGGGGCGGTGGCGAAAGAGACGCGTTAACGCGCCTCGCAGACGTCAATCCATTTCGCCGCCGTGAGCTCAGCCATGCGCTGCGGCGAAATGCGCACCGCGCTGTGAATCGAGCCGGCCGCAGGTAACACTTCATCGAAACTGCGCAGCGACACATCGCAATAGACGGTCAGCGGATTTTCCAGCCCGAACGGGCACACGCCGCCGACCGGATGGCCGGTCCAGTTCACCACTTCATCCACGCTCAGCATGCGCGCTTTTGCCCCGAGCGCCGCCTTCAGCTTGCGGTTATCCAGCCGGGCGTCGCCGCGCGTGACAATCAGCACCACGCTCTCTTTCACTTTCAGCGACAGGGTTTTGGCGATTTGCCCCGGCGCCACGCCATGTACGCGTGCGGCCAGTTCTACGGTGGCAGTGCTTTCCGGCATCTCGATGATGTCGATATCCGGTGCGTGTTCGGCAAAGAAGTGCCGTACCGACTCCAGGCTCATTTTTTTCTCCGGTAAAAACAGAGCGTAAAAGCTGCCATAAGGCGGGAAAGCTGTAAACGGGAGAAACGGAGAATCTGTAACAGAATACGCCGCGCTTACACGGCATTTAACGTGCAGTTACCGCAGCGTTCGACGTCCGGAATGCGATAGCGCTGGCAGCAGCTGCGCCGCTCCATCGCGCCGTTACGCGGGATCATGGTGCGATACAGCGGATTATCACTGCCGTCGGACAGGGATTTGCTGAAAAACAGCGCCTGTTCCAGTTGATGCCGGGTAGCCGCAGGCAGCTGCTGCTGCAGTTCGCCGAGGAACCAGTAAAACGAGAAGCCTAAGTTGTTCCAGATCAGCCGCGCGTTGATGTCACCGTGCTGCGCCATGCCGTTGACGGCGGGGATCAGGCCATGCTGAATCAGGCGTTCGATACGCTGCTGCGGATTGAGATAGCGCGCATCCTCATCCTCCTGCACATCAATCCAGAAGGCGCACGGATGGCCATTTTCGTGGAACTCAACGTGAATGCGCTGCGGCGAGCAGTCGAGCGCGCGCGGCTCCTGCAGCAGCGCCAGCATTAATGGCGGCAGCAGCAGGCCAAAATACCACTGGGCCCACAGCGACTGCAGCGGTTTGGCTTCCTGCGGAACATCGGGATGGTGGCGATAGAGATAGTCGCTGTAGCGCTGCGTCAGGCGGCGATAGTGAAACGGCGTGGACCATTCGGCCAGCGTCAGGGTGCCTGCAGGGGCCGGCTGGCCCAGCTTTACGTTTTCCCGCATGTAGCTGCGCTGGTCGCACATCAGATCTTCCAGCGCGCTGGCTAAGCTGCGATCGCTCTGCATAAAGATCAGCGGATGCGCGCTAAAGCGGTGATCCTGACGCGTGATGATGGCCATGCGGCTCCTGAGTGAAAACGGGAAGCGAAAAACAAATGATAATCGTTCCCGATTCACTGAGCAAGATGCCAGCAGCGCTCACTGCCAGGCCGCCGTGCATTTTGCGTGAAATCCTGCGGAGAGGGCGCGGCGTTGTCGCCGCACCGCTTACACCAGATCGCTGCTTACCGGCGCCAGCTTCGGTAAATCCTCCCATGCCAGAATGGTGTTACGTCCCTGATTTTTCGCCACGTACAGCGCGCGGTCGGCGTTGGCCACCGCCTGGTCGAAGTCTTCTGCGAAAATCGGCGCGATACCGGCGCTGATGGTCACGTGGGTCGAGACTTTATCATTGAAGCGGTGGGGAATTTCCAGATCGACTACGTACTGACGGATGCGTTCGGCCAGCTTCATGGCAATCGAGGCGTTAACGTTGGTCATCAGCACCAGAAACTCTTCGCCGCCGTAGCGCGTCACCACATCGCGCGAGCGCACCGCATCGCGAATCGCAACCGACACCCGCGCCAGCGCCTGATCGCCCATGGCATGACCGTAGTTATCGTTGTAGGCCTTGAAGTGATCAATATCCAGCAGCAGCACAAAGTGGCTGCCGGCATGATTTTCCATGATGGTGTCCAGCCGGTTCTTCAGCCCGCGCCGGTTATACAGGCCGGTGAGCGGATCGAGCATGCTCAAATCGCTGAAACTTTGCTTCTCCTCATACAGCTGGCGCACCAGCCGCAGAGTGAAGGTGTCGAAGCGGCGGCGCATCAAATGGTGCAGCGAGAAGCCGATCAGCGGCAGCGTAATGGTGAACAGAATGGTCATTAAATGCTGACCATCGTCCAGTAACAGTACGGTTAATACCGGTGGCGTAATATGTAAACAGAACGCAAGCAAATAATCACTCAGGGCAATCGCGCTGATAAAAAATACGCTCAGCAGACTGATTATTAAAAAGCTACCGTCAAAATAAAACACCAGATGGTAACGATGATTGATATGCCAGGCCCACAGCGCGCCTAATAGCAATGCGACAGGATTTAATAACGGGAATTTTAGATTTGGCGCGATTAAACATAGCGCCAGCAGCGTGGTGCTAAAGCCCGCCACCAGTGTTACCGGCAGCGAATTGATGGGATTATCCGTGCCGAAAAACGGCAGCAGACAAAAAAGCGAAACGGCGACATTCAAAAACAAAAATAGCATCAGCGACAGCCGATACTTGCTGTGTTTCAACTCATCATAAGATTGTAATTTCATTATTATTACTCGTGACAGCCCTGAAATATCAAAGCGCTACCCGCAGGAAATAATCCCACAACGCGGATAGTGAGCACGTTTTTGCTGTGTTATCAAAATAGTTATCGGCGGCAATCTATCATTTTCCAGTAATTCTGTCATCCGGCGCGGGCAGGGCAAAAAATTCGCTGCAAGATGAGAAATATTGTCATATGATAATGGGAATATTTATCATTTAAAGGGTTGCGCGATGATCATGGCGATGATGGCCGCCTGCGGCTTGTGGGGCGTAAGCTGGGTGATGGGAAAACGCCTGGATAGCGGCTGGGGCGTATTGCTGCCCTGTGCGGCCATGCCGGTGTTTGCGCTGTGGGAGCCGAGTTTCAGCCAGTGGCGCTTAGTGATGATTGTCGCGCTGCTGCTTACCGTGGTGATGCTGTTCCACCATCGTCTGCGTCATTATCTGCTGCTGCCTTCCTGCCTGGCGCTGGCGGGCGGTCTGGCGGCTATCTCGGTGAATTTTCACGTCATTTAACGGCGAGCAGAAACGACAATATCACGCAAAGGCGTGATAGGAGCGGCAACAATCAATGGGGACGTACTGCAGAAGAAGTGTGACAACGTTGGTGCGAAGAGAGGGACTTGAACCCTCACGTCCGTAAGAACACTAACACCTGAAGCTAGCGCGTCTACCAATTCCGCCACCTTCGCATCGTAGTTGTCTGTTTATATCACCGCATGGTGCGAAGAGAGGGACTTGAACCCTCACGTCCGTAAGAACACTAACACCTGAAGCTAGCGCGTCTACCAATTCCGCCACCTTCGCGCAGTGCACGCGATATAAACTCTGTGATTATTGGTGCGAAGAGAGGGACTTGAACCCTCACGTCCGTAAGGACACTAACACCTGAAGCTAGCGCGTCTACCAATTCCGCCACCTTCGCCTACCTGCAATACATTACAGTATTGCTAACCACGGAGGCGCATTTTAGAGATTTTACTCATTGCGTCAACACATATTTTGCGACGGTGAAACGACTGCTGCAAAAAGCAACGTTTTCCCCGTCGCATCGCGGATTTTACTACGCTTAGCGCGCTTTCGCGCCGCGGCCATATACGGCGCGATACACTTTGAAGCGGCCGGTCTGCGCCAGCACTTCATGGTTACCGAAGGTTTCATCCAGCACCTGCGGATAAGGCAGGAAGGCGTTGGCCACGATGCGCAGCTCGCCGCCGCTGTTAAGATGTTTCACCGCACCGCGAATCAGCGTGTGGGCGGCATCAAGGCTGGTTTGCAGCCCGTCATGGAACGGCGGGTTAGAGATGATCAGATCAAAACGGCCGCTGACGTCTGAGAACACGTTACTGGCAAACACTTCGCCTTCCAGACCGTTAGCGGCCAGCGTGGCTTTACTCGCCTCGATGGCGGCGGCGTGCACATCGCACAGCCACAGCCGGACTTTCGGCGAATGCTGCGCCAGCGCGGCGGCTAATACGCCACTGCCACAGCCGATATCCAGCACTTTGCCTTTGGTGTGCGGTGTCAGGGTGGAAAGCAGCAGATCGCTGCCGATATCCAGCCCGTCGCGGCTGAACACGCCCGGCAGGGTATGAATGGTGAGATCGTCCAGCTGATAGCGATTGCCGAACGCGCTGGCGTCAAAGCTGGCCTGCTGCGTCAGCTGACCGTGATACAGCCCGCAACGGCGCGCGCTGTCGATCTTCTCCAGCGTGGCCCAGCTCTCCAGCATGCCTTCGGCGCTGCGCACGCCGCTGCGGTTTTCACCGACGACAAAAATATCGCAGCCCAGCGGCAGCAGCGACAGCAGGTTTTGCAGCTGGAATTGCGCTTCCGGTTTGTTCTTCGGCCAGAAATAGACCAGCGTGTCGCAACCGGCTACGTCGGCCGCACCGGCCACCAGCCCGTACACTGCCCGTTCACCGAGGCGACGGCTGAGGTTCTGCCAGTGATGGTACTGCTGAGTGTGCACGCGGCTCGACGCGGTCTCCAGCTGGGCGGGCAGGTCATCCTGCAGGTCGCCGGCGAACAGTACGTGGCGGGCGGTAAATTCATCACTGTGGCGCAGAATCACTTCGCTGGCCGGGGTAAAAGCAGACATGGAACGCTCCTGTTAAATCAGAGCGGCGATTATAGTGCTTTGTTGGCGCATGTTCGATGGGTTTGCTAGCATAGCGTCGCATTCTGGCAGGATTACAGGTAACAGCATGAGCACAAGGCGCGACTGGCTTCTACAGCAAATGGGGATTACGCAGTATCAGCTGCGACGTCCGCGCGTGCTGCAAGGCGAAATTGCCGTCACGCTAACGCCGGACACGCGGCTGGTGCTGGTCGCTGAGCAGGCGCCGGATTTGCAGGAGCCGCTGGTGCGTGACGTACTGCGGACGCTGAGCATTCAGCCGGGGCAGGTAATGACGCTGACGCCAGAACAGCTGCCGATGCTGCCGGAGCAGGTCGACTGTGCTGGCTGGCTGCTGGGTGTGACCAGCGATCATCCTTTTAACGGCATCACATTCACCAGCGCCGTTTTCAATGAATTAATCAGCAGCGGCGCGGCCAAACGCGCGCTGTGGCAACAGATGTGTAACCATGACAGCCATCTCTTTCATCACCCCTGATTTACAGCCGCGGCTGCTGGAGATCGAGCGCCGCGCGCATGCGTTTCCGTGGAGCGAGCAGACCTTTGCCTGCAATCAGGGCGAACGTTACGTCAATCTTTGCCTGCACGCGGACGGCCAGCTGGCCGGCTTCGCCATCACCCAGGTGGTGCTGGATGAAGCGTCGCTGTTTAACATCGCGGTCGATCCCGCGTTCCAGCGCCGCGGCTATGCGCGTCAGCTGCTACAGCAGCTGATTGCCGAACTGGAGCAGCGTGCGGTAATGACGCTGTGGCTGGAGGTGCGCGCCTCCAATCAGCCCGCCATTGCGCTGTATCAGCAGCTGGATTTTCATCAGGTCAGCGTGCGGCCAAACTACTATCCCACCGCCAGCGGGCGCGAGGATGCCATCATCATGGCGCTCACGCTCTGACGTTATTCAAAAGGGGCACTATGTTAAACGACTGGGACTGCATCCTGTTCGATGCGGATGACACACTTTTCCACTTTGACGCCTTCGCCGGCCTGCAGCGCATGTTTGCCAGCTACGACGTGCACTTCAGCGATCAAGATTACGCTGATTATCAGGCCGTCAACAAACCGCTGTGGGTCGATTACCAGAACGGCACCATTTCAGCGTTACAGCTCCAGACGCGCCGCTTCACGCTGTGGGGCGAAAAACTGCGCGTGGCGCCGGAAGTGCTTAACAGCGACTTCCTTAATGCGATGGCCGAGATCTGCCTGCCGCTGGATGGCGCAGCCCGCCTGCTGGATACGCTCAAGGGAAAAGTAAAAATCGCCATCATCACCAACGGTTTTACGGCGCTGCAGCAGGCGCGCCTTGAACGCACCGGCTTCCGTGACTACTTTGACGCGCTGGTGATCTCCGAACAGGTGGGCGTACCCAAGCCGGACGCGGCGATTTTTGACCATACGCTGCAGCTGCTGGGCAATCCCGATCGCCGCCGGGTATTAATGGTCGGCGACACGCCGGAATCAGATATTCTCGGTGGTATGAATGCCGGCGTGAAAACCTGCTGGATCGATCACGGCACGCGTCCGCTGCCGGCGCACATCACGCCCACCTGGCAGGTGAAAACCTTGCCTGAGCTGCAATCTATTCTGACTGCTTAACAATCCAGAAACCCGCTATTTTAGCGAATTAAACCAGCCTTGTCCGCCTGGCTGGTTTTTTTAACTGCCAGTTTGCCTTTATAACCCCTTTTTTACCGCCTGCCTGGGTTTTATCGCGCGCAGACAAAATGCGTGCCGCTCAGCGCCATTTTTTTTATGACAATTTTTAATGATCGCGCGAGCAAATTTTCATCTTTCATTTACAATCTTTCACAGTTTTAATGGATTGATAAGAATAGTCTTAGGTTTACGGGCAAAAGTGACGCAAATTTGCATTAAAAATATTTGTTAACCTTTACTGAACTAATTTCCTCTGCTAGCGGCGCGTTGAAATTTTGTCAGGCTTCTGTAAACTTCCGTCAGACATTAACAAATGGATTGTGATTGCATGCTCACGGGCAGGTTTTACCTGGCTCGTGCGGTAGCTATGATGTTTCCAGTCTTTTATATGTTGTTGATATATCTCAATAAATAGCAATACTGGCAGCGAATGCCGTAAGTTGTTGCTGTTATCCTCTTAATCGTTACCGATTAACCAGATTCATTGAACGTGATAGTTTTTATACCAGGGATGGCATAAGAGAAACCGAGGTTTGGCTGTGGCTGACCCCTTCGCTTAGCAAAAATTGATCATGTTGCTGATCGTTTGTGAAACGATCAGAATTCTTCCGACATCATCCCTGTCACTAATGTTGCATTTTTAATACTTAATTCAGACTGATCAATTTCTGCCTCGCTGGCGCGATGCGTTAGCCACACTCATTAAAGGGTCAACTTTTTAACTGGTACTGAATCGACGCCGGCTCCCGCCGTGCGCACGGTTCATTTTGCTCTTAACCGGCCTCTGGCCACTTTTTAGGCGTTAATGGAACTAAACATGAAGAAAATGGTGAATCTCCGTATGGCGTTGGGCCTGATGTTTGTTTTCGCAGTGGCTGGCTGTAAAGCACCGCCAAAGATGACAGACGACACTATTGTCAGCAGCACCGTTGACGGCGTCACGCTGTCGCACCGTTATGCCGTCCAGCCGCCGGCACAGTTCAGCCCGGTGAACGAGGCTTATCGCGCGCTCTATCCGGCTTCGATCATGACCCGGCCCAGCTTCGGCGGCAAAGTGGTGGATACGCTGAAAAGCGGTGAAACCTACACCGTGATTGGCCAGGTTGAAAACAACTGGCTGGCACTTGGCGAGTCGGCGCAGGCCGCAGACGAAGCGCAGCCTGAGACTGCAACGGCCGATGACAAAAAAGCGCAGCAGCCAGCGGCTCAGCCTGCGGTACAGCTGATCGGTTATGTCCCGTTCCGCGCGGTGGTGAAAAGCGCGCTGTATGAGCAGACCATCAAAGCGGACCAGCCGAAGCGTCGCGCCCGCGCCAGCAGCAAGAAAAAGACCTGCGTCGCGGTGGATGGCGACAGCAAAGCGTGCCAGAACAGCAACAGCGGCACCTGGATCATCAACTAACACGGTAAGCAGGGAGGGCTGAATGATGACGATGATTTCTCTCCGCCGCGCCGGATTACTGCTGCTGGCTTGCCTGCTGGCCGCCTGCAGCAGTAACAGTCCGGCGCCGGTTGCACGCTACAATCTCGACTTTCAGGCGCATCCGCAGATCAACGCGGGTGCGCCGCTCAAAGTCCGGGTGATGTTGCTGACCTCCGATGCGGAATTCATGTCCGCTGATTTCTACTCCCTGCAGAACCAGCCCGCCACCGCGTTGGGCAGCACGCTGCTCAACAATCAGCAGTTCTTCCTGATGTCAGGTCAGCTGAGTAAAACCCTCAGCGCGAAAAGCCTGCCGGAAGCGCGCTTCATCGGCATCATGGCCGAGTATCAGGCGCTGGACGGTAAAGTCTGGCGCCTCGCGCTGCCCTTCCCGGATGGCGACGACAGCGCATTCTGGCAGTTCTGGAAAAACAACGATGGTGAGTTGAATGCCCGCGTCGTGGCGGATATCAACGGCCTGCGCGTGGTTAAGCAGTAAGGATGCCTATGAACCGAGCCGAAAAGGTTGTCTGGACCGAGGGGATGTTCCTGCGCCCTCACCATTTCCAGCAGTCGGAAAATTTTCTACACAGCACCCTGCGCGAGTGGGGGCAGTCGCAGCGCGCCTACACCTGGGGTTTTTTTGATCTCGAATTTGATGAAGCGCTGCTGCGCCAGGGAAAACTGGCGCTGAGTGCCGCCAGCGGATGTCTGCCTGACGGCACCTTCTTCTCTTTCAGCCAGCCACAGCACGGTCCGGCCCCGCTGGATCTGCCGGCGAATGTCGATCGCAGCAAAGTGGTGCTGGCGATCCCGGCCCGGCGCAACGGGCGCGAAGCGGTGGCGTTTCAGGAGACACAGGATTCACTGGCGCGCTATCTGGCGTGGGAAGCCGAAGTCGAAGATGACAACGCTCAGGCGGTCGGCGCTGCCACCGTTCAGTTCGGCAAACTGCGCCTGCGCCTGATGCTGGAACAGGATCTCACCGCGGAGTGGACGGCGATGGGCGTGGCGCAGGTGATTGAAAAACGCAGCGATAACCACGTGCGCCTCGACACCGATTACATACCGCCGATGCTGACGCTCAACGCCAGCCGGCCGCTGCAAAGCATGCTCAATGACCTGCACGGCCTGATTCAGCAGCGCAGCCAGCAGCTGAGCCAGCGCACGCCGGGTACCGGCCGTTTTAACAGTGCCGACATGGTCGATTTTATGCTGCTGACCTTACTCAACCGTCAGCTTGGCCTGCACGCGCACTTACAGCATCTGCCGCTGCTGCACCCGGAAACGCTCTACAGTCACTGGCTGCAGCTGGCCGCTGAATTGAGCAGCTGGATGCCGGCGCGCACCCCGGACGCGCTGCCGCTGTATGACCATGACGATCTGTACAGCTGTTTTGCCCGCTTAACGCTGCTGCTGCGCCAGGGACTGTCGCAGGTGATGGAAGAGAGCGCCATCCAGCTGCCGCTGACGCAGCGCTCGCACGGCCTCAACGTGGCCACGGTGCCGGAAAGCAGCATGGTGCGCGAGTTCGGCTTTGTGCTGGCGGTCAAAGCCAGCGTGCCAGCCGAGGCGCTGAAAACCCACTTCCCGGCGCAGATGAAAGTCGCGCCCGTCACCAAAATCCGCGATCTGGTGCAGCTGCAGCTGCCGGGACTGGCGCTGAAAGCCATGCCGGGCGCGCCGCCGCAAATCCCGTGGCATGCCGGCTACAGCTATTTCGAGCTCGATAAGAACAGCGAGCTGTGGCAGGAGATGGAGCGCTCAGGTGCCTTTGCGCTGCATCTGGCCGGTGAGTTTCCGGGCCTGAACATGGAGTTCTGGGCCATTCGTAGTCAGTCAGAATAATCAAAACTGAGCACGCCGCATGATGCAGGAACAACAGAAACCGAACAGTGACGTCACACAGCAGGATGTCAGCCATCAGAATGTGCTGGTCGCCGCGGCGAATCCGCTGATTAACGCGATCCCGCAGATTCGCCACTCCGTCTCGCACGACGATCCGGCGCGGCTGCGCCAGCAGCTGATCGATCAGATCCGTCGCTTTGAGCTCAGCTGCCAGCAGTCGGGGCTGAGTTATGAAGTGATCGTGGGCGCGCGCTACTGCCTGTGCACCGCGCTGGATGAAGCGGCGGCGCTGACGCCGTGGGGCAGCCGCGGCGTGTGGACCAGCAACGGCCTGCTGGTGACGTTTCACAATGAAACCTGGGGCGGTGAGAAGTTCTTTCAGCTGCTGGCCAAGCTGTCGCAAAACCCGCGTCAGCACATCCTGCTGCTGGAGCTGATCTATTTCTGCCTGCTGCTCGGCTTTGAAGGGCGCTACCGCGTGCTGGATAACGGGCGTTCGCAGCTGGAAACCATCAAACAGCGTCTGCTGCAGATGATCAAAAGCGTGCGCGGCAGTTACCCGGCGGCGCTGTCACCGCATCCCACCGATCAGCCGGTGCTGCGCAAGCTGTGGCGGCCGATGATTCCACTGTGGGCCTGTGCGGCGGTGGCCGGCTTTGCTGCCTGCCTGTTCTACATCGTCCTGAACTGGCGTCTCGGCGACTACACCTCGCCGGTGCTGGCCAGCATCTATCAGACCGCGCTGCCGGAAGTCAAAATTAGCAATCCGGCACCGCCGCCGCCCGCCACGCTGAACCTGAAAGCGTTCCTCAAGCCGGAAATTGATGCCGGCCTGGTGGCGGTGCGCGATGAAGCCGACCAGAGCGTGGTCACCCTGAAGGGCGATGGCCTGTTCGCCTCGGCATCCACCGAAGTGCGTGGCCGCTACGATGCGGTGATTCAGCGCATTGCCGCCGCGATGAATAACGTCAGCGGGAAGATTCTGGTGATTGGCTACAGCGACAACGTGCCGATTCGCAGCGCCCGCTTCGCCTCCAACTATGAACTCTCGCTGGCGCGCGCGCAGTCGGTGCAAACCCTGCTGCAGCAGCAGCTGGCACAACCGTCGCGGGTTAAAGCCGAAGGGCGTGGCGAAAGCCATCCGCTGGTGCCGAACACCAGCGCGGAGAATCGCGCCCGCAACCGTCGCGTAGAAATTACTCTGCTGGTCGCGCCGGATGCGACGCAAGCGGAACTCAACGGCCTGGCGAGAGGGAACTAATCCATGCTGAATATGCTTTTTGCGGTGCTGACCAGCCGCCTCGCCTGGGGTTTTGTCGGCATTACCGCGCTCTCCTTTATCATCTGGGTGATTGGCCCGGTGTTTTCCATTGTTGACTCGCGGCCGCTGGAGCCAGAGCAGAACCGCATCATCAGTATTGCGCTGCTCTATCTGGTGTGGGGGCTGAGCCAGGCGATTCCGCGCCTGTATAACTTCTGGCTCAACCGCAAACTGATGTCGAGCCTCGAAACCAGCAAAAGCGATGCGCCGGAGCAGGACCGCAAACGCCTGACCAATGAAGAGCAGGTGCTGGCGAGCCGTTTCTCCGAAGCCACCGACATGCTGAAAAAAGCGCACTTCCAGCGCGCCAGCAGCAAGGGCGCGCCTTTCTGGGCGCAGCGCTTCAGCCATCAATACCTCTACCAGCTGCCGTGGTACATGATCATTGGCGCTCCGGGTGCCGGTAAAACCACTGCGCTGGTCAACTCCGGGCTGCAGTTCCCGCTGGCGGACAAGTTCGGCAAAGCGGCGTTGCGCGGCATCGGCGGCACGCGCAACTGCGACTGGTGGTTCACCAACGAAGCGGTGCTGCTGGATACCGCTGGCCGCTATACCACCCAGGAGAGCCAGCAGGAGCGCGACGCCAGCGAGTGGCATCACTTTCTCGACCTGCTGCGCAAATATCGCGGTCGTCAGCCCGTCAATGGCGTGATTGTCACGCTCAGCGTGTCCGATTTACTGACGCAATCGCCGGAAGCGCAGCGCAATCAGGCGATCGCACTGCGTCAGCGGCTGATGGAGCTGCACGATCGCCTTGGCATTCGCTTCCCGGTTTATGTGCTGGTCACCAAAACCGACCTGCTCAAAGGTTTCCGCAGCTACTTCGCTGCGCTGGATAAAACCCAGCGCGAGCAAATCTGGGGCTTTACCTTCCCGTGGGCGCAGGCGTCGACCGCAGAGTTTGAGCTCAACAGTCAGTTTCAGCAGGAGTATTCACTGCTGCAGCAGCGTCTGGATGCCGGCCTGGCCGATACGCTGTTAGCGGAAAGCGATGCGCAGGCGCGGGCGGAAAGCTATCTGTTCCCGCAGGAGTTCGCCGCGCTGCGCCCGCTGCTGGCGGAGGCGCTGGATACGCTGTTTGCCCGCTCTGATTTCGAAACCCAGTTCGCGCCGCGCGGTATCTATTTCGCCAGCGGTACTCAGGAAGGGCTGCCGTTTGACCGCGTGATGGGCGAGCTGAGCCGTGCCCTGCATCTGCCGGGACAGCGCAGCGGCGAGTCCGGCAGCTGGGACCAGGTCGACAAAGAGTCACCGATCCCGCCGAACAAAGGCCAGAGCTTCTTCCTGAAAGGCGTGCTGGAAAATGTCATCTTCCAGGAGTCGGGCCTGGCGGGCAGTAACCGCTGGTGGGAGCTGCGCAATCGCGCCGGATTGTGGTCCGGCTATCTGGCGCTGCTGGTGCTGGTACTGATTGCCGGAGCGCTGTGGCTCACCAGCTACAGTAAAAACAAAGCCTATTTACAGGAGATGGCGGGTAAAACGCCGCAGGTGGAACAGCTGGGACAACAGCTGGAACGCCAGGGCAATGGCGATCTGTTTGCGCTGGTGCCGTATCTCAACACGCTGCTGCAGCTGCCGAAAAGCGCCGACTTCTCGCTGGAAGATCCCCCGCTGACGCGCCGCATGGGGCTGTATCGCGGTACCGAAGTCAGCGACGCCACGCGCACCCTGTATGACAAAGCGCTAAAACAGCTGCTGCTGCCGCAGGTGGCGCAAAACATCACCCGCTGGCTGCGTAACGACAACGGCAGCGATGCGGATTACAGCTACGAAGCGCTGAAAGCTTACCAGATGCTGTATCAGCCAAAACATTATGACGGCAAGTTCCTGCATGCCTGGCTGATGCTGAATATTAGCCGCGAACTGCCGCAAAACGTGACGCAGCAGGAAGTGAAACAGCTGGCGTGGCATCTGCAGCAGCTGCTGGAGACACAGATTCAGTCCTCGCCATACGCGAAGGATGACGCGCTGGTAAAGCGCGAGCAGGCGCTGATTAATCAAATGCCGCTGTCGCAGCGCGTCTACGGACGTCTGAAGCGCCTGCTGCAGCGTGACGGCAGCCTGCAACCGGTCACCCTCGCAGCGCTGGGCGGGCCGCAGAGTGAGCTGGTGTTTTCACGCAAAAGCGGCAAATCAGTCAATGACGGCGTGGCCGGCCTGTTCACGCCAGACGGTTACTGGCAGCACGTCGATAAACAAATCGCACCGGTCACGCAGGCGCTATTCCAGGATGATGTCTGGGTGCTGGGCGGCGTTGCGTCGCCGGAGAACAGTCAGCAGACCGATCTCGCGGTGCGCCAGCTCTACGTGCAGGATTACATCCGCCAGTGGGAGCAGTTCCTCAGCGATATCCAGCTCAACAGCAGCGCGGATTTGTCGCAGCGCATCAACACCGCACGTCTGCTGTCGGGCAACCACTCGCCGCTGCGCCAGCTGGTGGTTAACCTCAGTAAGCTGCTGACGCTGAACCGCGCACAGCCGGATGAGCAAAGTGCCCAGGCACAGCCGGCGACGGGCAACAGCGCCACGCGCACTTTAGAAGCGCTGTTCAGTTCCTCCAAAGCCAGCGCAGCGCCGGGCCAGGGCGCAGCCCAGCAGGCACCGGAGCAGGCGGTGGCGGTGCACTTCGCGCCTGTGCTGGAGCTGGCACAGCCGCTGCAGCAGGGCAGTAAAGTGCTGGCGGTGGATGATTTTCTGCATCAGATCGACGATCTCTATCGCTATCTGACGGCGGTGCAGGACGCTGCCAATAGCGGCATGCCGCCGCCGTCCGGTGATGCCATCAGTCGCCTGCAGGCCAGCGCCGGTCGCTTACCGGGTTCGCTGCAGAATATGGTTTCCAGCATGGCCGTGGGCGCCAGCAGCGATGCACAGCGCCGCGATATGGATAACGTGCGCAAGCGCATCACCATGGAAGTGGGCAGCTTCTGCCGCCAGGCGATTGCCGGCCGTTATCCGCTGGTGCGCAATGCGCGCAGCGAAGTGACGCCGGACGATCTGGCGCGCATGTTCGCGCCGGGCAGCGGGCTGATGGACAGCTTCTTCCGCGACAATCTGGCCAGCAAAGTGGATACCACCAATACGGCGTGGCGTTTCACGCCAGGTATCGACGGCAAAACGCTGCCGGGCGGTGAAGCGCTGCTGCGTCCTTTCCAGCAGGCGCAGTCGATTCGTGATGCCTTCTTTGCTAACGGGGCGACCACGCCGTCGTTCCGCGTCACGCTGCGTACGGTGAAGATGGATAACGACATTCTCAACCTGACGCTCGACGTCGATGGCCAGATTCTGCGTTACAGCCACGGCCCGCAGGCGGTGCAGATGGTGAGCTGGCCCGGACCGGGCGGCACCAGCCAGGTGCGGATGCAGCTTGGCCTGACCAACGGCACCACCTCAACGCTGGTGACCAGCGGTCCGTGGGCGCTGAACCGCTTTTTCGATCGCGCTCGTGTAACCGCGGTCGGTGGCCTGACCCGCGAGGCCAGTTTTAACGTCGATGGCCATCAGGTCACGTTGTCGTTCACCCCTGGCAGTATTCGTAACCCGTTCCAGCTTCCCGGCTTTAGCTGCCCCTGAAACAGGACCTGATAATGACTCATTACGCAGCACCCGGCTGGTACGGCAAATTGCCCAGCTCGGGTGACTTTGTGAAGCGACGCTTCCCCGATGTGCTGTACCGGCAGTGGTCGAACTGGTTTCAGGTCGGACTGCATCACTGGCAAACCAGTGAGGAGAGTAAAAACGCCCCGTCGCGCGCCTTTCTCAAAGCGCCGGTGTGGAATTTTGTCGTACCGCCGATGCTCGGCAGTCAGCTGATCCAGATGGGCTGCCTGATTGCCGCCCGCGACAGCGTCGGCCGCAACTATCCGCTGTGCGCGCTGCGCCATTTTACGCCTGCCGAGTGGTCACCGGCGCTGCTGGCCCGCTCGGGCGAGTGGTATCAGCAGGTCGGCAATATGCTGCTGCGCGTGGTGCAAAACGGCGGTACGCCAGAGCAGCTCGACCAGGCGCTGCTGAGTATTCCGCAGCCCCAGCAGCCGCAAACTGACGGCGAACAATCGGACATTTTACAGGTGATTGGCGACGGCGAGCCGTCGACGCTCAACTGGAAACTGCCGGGTGACAGCTTCGACCCGCAGTTTTACACCAGCTTCTGGTGGACAAACCAGAGCGACGGTTTCCCGCTTTACACCCAGGTGCACAGCGGCAACTTCACCGCACAGCTGTTCTCACTGCTGTTCGACCCGGCCGGCGGGGCAAAACCCGGACGAAACGGACTTTATCCTCCGATGTTTGAATCCTGAGGCCAACCGCTATGACGATGAATATTGACGCGCTGCTGGCGCCGGTCAGCAGTGATAACCCCTGCGGCGACAACCTGGAGTATCACGCGGATTACCAGGCGATGGAGCAGGCCAGTACCGGTAAAGCCGAACAGCAGTTTGGCGAGACCATTATCCCGGCTGAATCAGCGGACTGGAATAAAGTCGAAAAGCTGGCGATTGACTTGCTCAGCCGCAGCAAAGACCTGCGAGTGATGTTAGCGCTTACTCACGCATGGACCGAGTTGAAAGGGCTGCCGGGCTATGCGCAGGGGCTGAAGCTGATTGAGCAGGCGCTGCTGCTGTACTGGGAGCCGCTGTGGCCGCGACTGGAAGAGTACGGCGAACAGGATCCGTTTTACCGCATCAACGCGGTGGCGCTGCTGGGCGATAAATCAGCGCTGAGCAGCGCGGTACGCCAGAGCTGGCTGCTGCGCTACGCCTCGGATGGCATCACGCTGCGCGATGCCGCAGCGCTGTGCGACGGCAGCAAGACCGAAGTTGCGGACTATCCTGGCGGTCTGCCGCGCCTGACCGATGAGCTGGCGCGCGGCGAGCAGCCCGGTATTGAAGCGGTGCTACAGATAAGTGAGCGTTTGCAAACTATTACCGAAACTCTGACCGAACAGCTGGGTGAAGCGGCGGTGCCGGAGCTGTCGCAGCTGCGCAGGCAGATCGCCATGATCGCCGAACGCTGTCAGGCCACTGACCTCAGCGCGCTGCAGCCGGCCGCGGTAACAGAGCCGCCGCCGGAACCGAGCGTCGCCGCGCCCGCCGCAGCGGTTCGCACGGCTGACTGGCGCAGCGTGCAGCTCAGTTCGCGCGCCGATGCGCAACTGATGCTGGAGAAGGTGAAGCACTACTTTGCTCAGCACGAACCCAGCCATCCGGCACCGCTGATGATCGACCGCGTACAGCGGCTGATTGAGCTCGATTTTATGGACATCATCCGCGATCTGGCGCCAGACGGCGTGCATCAGCTGGAAAATATCTTTGGACGCCGCGACTAAGCGAGCGTAACAACTCAACGCAGCGAGACCTGCGCGCCTCCTGCGAAACTTTACCCGCGCACCCTTAATGGAGAAAACCATGGCACCAACGAAATCCAGTGGGCAGAAGTTCATTGCCCGCAATCGCGCGCCTCGCGTTCAGATTGAATATGACGTGGAAATTTATGGCGCGGAACGCAAAATTCAGCTGCCGTTTGTGATGGGCGTCATGGCGGACCTGGTCGGTAAACCACTCGAGCCGCAGGCGAGCCTTGATGAGCGTAAATTCCTGGAAATTGATATCGATAACTTCGATGAGCGCATGAAAGCGCTGAAGCCGCGCGCGGCGTTTCAGGTGGATAACACGCTCAACGGCGAAGGCAAGCTTAACGTCGAACTGACCTTTGAGAGCATGGACGATTTCTCACCGGATGCGATTGCCCGCAAAGTCGAACCGCTGAGCAACCTGCTGGAAGCGCGTACCCAGCTTTCGAATCTGCTGACCTATATGGACGGCAAAAACGGTGCGGAAGAGCTGATCGGTAAGATTCTGCAGGATCCAACGCTGTTGAAAGCGCTGACCCATCTGCCGAAGCAGGATGAAAGCGCTGAAGGTAAGGAGGAGTAATCATGACCCAGTCTTCGCATCAGCAGCAACAGGGCGCCTCGCACTACAGCGAGAATGAACTCAGCGCCCTGCTGAACAAAGAATTTCGTCCAACCAGCGATCAGGCGCGTGCAGCCGTCGAAAGTGCCGTGAAGACGCTGGCGCAGCAGGCGCTGGAAAACACCGTCACCATCTCGAACGATACCTATCGCACCATCCAGGCGCTGATCGCTGAGATTGACGACAAGCTGTCACAGCAGATCAACCAGATTATTCATCATGAAGAGTTTCAGCAGCTGGAGAGCGCGTGGCGGGGTCTGAGCTACCTGGTGAACAACACCGAAACCGACGAGATGCTGAAAATCCGTTTCATGAGCATCTCCAAGCAGGAGCTGGGACGCAGCCTGAAGCGTTTTAAAGGCGCTGGCTGGGATCAGAGTCCGCTGTTTAAGAAGATTTATGAGCAGGAGTACGGTCAGTTCGGTGGCGAACCGTTTGGCTGCCTGGTGGGCGATTACTATTTCGATCACAGCCCGCAGGACGTGGAGCTGCTGGGCGAAATGGCGCGTATCAGCGCGGCGGCACACTGCCCGTTCATCACCGGTACCGCGCCGACCGTCATGCAGATGGAGTCATGGCAGGAGCTGGCGAACCCGCGCGATCTGACCAAAATCTTCCAGAACACCGAATATGCCGCCTGGCGCAGCCTGCGTGAATCGGAAGATGCCCGCTATCTCGGCCTGGTCATGCCGCGCTTCCTGGCGCGCCTGCCGTATGGCATTCGCACCAATCCGGTGGATAGCTTTGATTTTGAAGAGCAGACCGATGGCTCAAATCACAACGGCTACACCTGGAGCAACGCCGCCTACGCCATGGCAGCCAACATCAACCGTTCGTTCAAAGAGTACGGCTGGTGCACCGCGATCCGGGGCGTCGAGTCTGGCGGTGCGGTTGAAAACCTGCCGTGCCACACCTTCCCGAGTGATGACGGCGGCGTAGACATGAAGTGCCCGACGGAGATTGCCATCAGCGATCGTCGTGAAGCCGAGCTGGCGAAAAACGGCTTCATGCCATTGGTGCACCGCAAAAACTCCGACTTTGCTGCCTTTATTGGTGCGCAGTCGCTGCAAAAGCCTGCGGAATACCATGATGCCGATGCGACCGCCAATGCACGTCTGGCTGCACGCCTGCCGTATCTGTTTGCCTGCTGCCGCTTCGCGCACTACCTCAAGTGCATCGTGCGCGACAAGATCGGTTCATTCCGCGAGCGTGATGAAATGGAGCGCTGGCTGAACGATTGGGTGATGAGCTATGTCGACGGTGACCCGGCGAACTCGTCACAGGAAACCAAATCGCGTAAGCCGTTGGCTGCTGCCGAGGTGAGCGTGGAAGAGCAGGAAGATAACCCGGGCTACTACGCCGCGAAATTCTTCCTGCGTCCGCACTACCAGCTGGAAGGCCTGACGGTGTCACTGCGTCTGGTATCTAAACTGCCTTCACTCAAATCGAATGAGAATTGATTAACTGTATCAGGCCGTCATGTATGGCGGCCAGAATGCTCACAGAGCTTTGCAGTTAATGTGCAGACGCAAAACGCTTATTTGCGAGCCGGCTCCACGTTTCGATATTAATATCGAGGAACTAAAGGATTCACTATTTTTTATTGCTCCATCCAGTGGGACAATAAAAACACTCTCTGAATAAACCATGTAGCGATATTCAGAAAACGAGGCAGAGGTAAAATATGGACTGTTTTATTCAGCCCCATGCTTTCCTGTTTGCCATAACGATGCTTTATCAAAGCAGAACGTAAATCAAGCAAGAGAAGATAATTATGGCTATTGATATGTTTTTAAAAGTTGATGGTGTGACCGGCGAGTCTAAAGACTCCAACCACACCGGCTGGACCGATATTACCTCTTTCAACTGGGGTGCTAACCAGCCGGGTAATATGTCTGTTGGCGGCGGCGGTGGTGCAGGTAAAGTAAATTTTGCTGACCTGAGCGTAAATGCACTGATTGACAAATCCACCACTGCAATCCTGAAAAATTGCGCCAGCGGTAAGCATATCAGCAAAGTAGAGCTGTCCGTATGCAAAGCAGGCGGCACACAGATTGAATACGCACGTATCACACTGGAAGATGTGCTGGTGTCAAAAGTTGATTATACCGGTGCTGCTAATGGCGATACCCTGAGCGTGACTTACGCGTTCCAGGCTGCCAAAGTGAAGCAGCAATACTGGGAGCAGAGCTCTTCAGGTGGTAAAGGCGCTGAAAGCAGCGCTGGCTGGAACATCAAAGAAAATAAAGAAGCGTAATTGCTTTATTAAGCGGCCCTGTGGGGCCGCTATAAATATTTCAGAATACTTATCTGAAAATATAATTGAGCGGGATACAACTTACAGAAGAGATGTTAATAAGATTATCTTTTAATTAAATAAATATTTAACTGCAAAAGGAGATTGTGATGACAGGTAAAACTTCCATCGAACCGGGATTTTGTGTAGTGCAACGCCCTGGAAGCCTCACCGAGCAAGCGATGTGGCTGTACGGGACGCGCAACATGCCGGCGGCAAATTACTTTTTGCAGTTAAATGCTGATGTCGCATGGGCTAAACCGGGACAAATCCTAATCGTTGCTGATCCGGAAGGAAACAATCATCCTGCGGCGATGAGTGCCCTGGCAACGGCAAAAGCGACAACCAACAATAGTCTGGCACATCTATCCGTTGATGAGGCGAGTTTTTTTCATCAACATTATAAATCCATCGCAGCAATTACAAATTTCATGGATACAGCGTCTGGTTTAATTAGTGATGCAGGCGAAAAGTATTTCAATGAAATTAGCAAAAAGTTAACCGCTATAGAAGTCGCTTATCAAAATCAATATATAACTTCGGGTTCGCTTATCAGTGAGCAGTTTTATGCGGAAAGAAGGCGATTGTTTTCAGAGCTTGATAGTTTATTAAATAGATTTTCAAGATTGATTATTAATTTAAGACCCTACGATAAGCTTAAAAGTGCCCTCAACCTTTCGAGTTCTTCGATTGTACATGATTGGCAAACTGCGGGGGTTGGTGCTATTCGTGGTTACTCAACATATGTAGACGGTGCTGCAAAAGCCGCAAGGATTATCAAGACAGGCGGTTGGATAGCGGTAGGTTTCAGCGCTTTGAATACCACAAACACCGTGTATGATGCATGTACAGTTAACCGTAAAAACGAGTGTTTGCAAGTTGCAGTTACCGAATACTCTGCTTTTGTTGGTAGCACATTTGCCGGATTATACGGTGCTATGGGTGCAAGTATCGCTATGCGAGGTGCTTGTCTGGCGTTTGGTGTTGCTACAGGGCCGGTAGGTTTTTTAACGTGTAATGTGGTAAGCTCCGTTGCTGGCGGGTTAATTGCGTCTAAAGGCACTGAAAAAATAGTAAAAAAGGTTATGGAGAAAATCCTATGAATGGAGCTGATTTTTTTCTTTATTTAGCTTTCCTATTGATTTTCTTTGCGTTAATTATGCAGGTTTTTTCATACTACATCTTTAAAAAGAATGAACGTAAATACGTTGAGTTGATCAGTGAGTTTAGACGCCGTGATCTCGACCTGGATATAGTAACGAATATCTATTCTTTTTTGGGGCCTCTATTTAATGCCAATAAGATAGTCTATTTTATTGATCTTTATAATGGGAAAGCGATGAATTTAGCGAAAGGAAAGCCTGTAAGTAAGAATACATACAATTTCATCCAGTCTCAGCCTAAAGAAAATATATCATGGATGCTGAGGCTTCATAATTTAAATCTTATCAGTTTTTTTCTTTTGTTTTCAGGCGTGGGTATCGGTTTTACTATTGGCTTTATTTAATAAGCTAAAATTTTTTTTCACGATTTTTTATAATATAATACCGAAAAAAACTTCTGACGTTTGTATAGTGAGCAACGGAATAAATAATGAATTATGCTTTATGAGTCTTTCAGATGTTTTAATTTCTCTATCTGTATTTTCTTTC
>NZ_NHZE01000022.1:0-316 GCF_002207995.1 Pantoea sp. VS1 | reverse complement strand
CAGTTATAAACGGCATAGCAGAGGAGACTCACTATGCCCTGGACTGAGACTGTTACCATGCAACGCCCTGAATTCATCCTCGCCTGCCAGGCAGGCGGGGAATCCATGACGCAGCTGTGTAACCGCCACGGCATCAGCCGCAAAACCGGCTACAAGTGGCTCAGCCGCTTTAACCCCGGCGAGCTCTCCTCGCTTCAAAATCTCTCCCGCGCCCGCCATCTCCAGCCCGATAAAATCGCCCCCGACATCGCCGCGCGCCTCGTTCAGTTCCGCCAGCAGCACCCCGACTGGGGGCCAAAAAAAATCCGCCACTGGT
>NZ_NHZE01000021.1:0-276 GCF_002207995.1 Pantoea sp. VS1 | reverse complement strand
GAGACGCCGACGCCCCCGGCGGTTTCCAGGAACAGGGTGAAGTCCTGCCCGGTCAGCGGCGTGATAAGCAGCGCGCCGTCGGCGGTGGTGGCCTTCGTGTAGGCGTTATCCGGACCGGTCACGGCGGTGATGAGCTCGCCGTCGATGATGATTTTGTTGGGGCTGGTATTGCTCATCTGCGCCTTCAGGTGCGCGTTGTTCTCAAACATGGTTCCGGCCGGGCCGGGCACCGCGGCGGCGGCCGGCAGTGCCACTCCGGCACCGGCAGTCAGCGCC
>NZ_NHZE01000002.1:0-109625 GCF_002207995.1 Pantoea sp. VS1 | reverse complement strand
AACAGCGCGGTGGTCCCACCTGACCCCATGCCGAACTCAGAAGTGAAACGCCGTAGCGCCGATGGTAGTGTGGGGCCTCCCCATGCGAGAGTAGGGAACTGCCAGGCATCAAACCAGTAAGGAAGCCCCGGACGAGAGTCCGGGGCTTTTTTACGTCCGTACTCCGGCAAATTTGCCGCCAAAAACCCCCTCCATAACGACTTATTTAACCCTGAAAAAATTCTAACGCACTCTTATTCCGACCTTATTGCTGCTGCTCACCGCGCGGCGCTCGCGGCTATTGCCGTTCAATGCTGAAACATTTTCATAAACCGCATGAAGACTCGACATCCAGCGGCAGCCAGGCTAATCTCGGGCATCTGGATGTCTAAACGTTTATATGGTTATCAGCAAGAGGTCAGCAGGTTATGCCAATCAGGATCCCCGACGAATTACCGGCAGTGAATTTTTTGCGTAATGAGAATGTCTTTGTCATGACCTCATCGCGCGCCAGTGTTCAGGAGATTCGTCCGCTTAAAGTGTTGATCCTTAACCTGATGCCTAAAAAAATTGAAACGGAAAACCAGTTTCTGCGCCTGCTCTCTAACTCGCCGCTGCAGATCGATGTCCAGCTGTTACGCATCGACAGTCGCGAGTCGCGCAACACACCAAGCGAGCATCTGAACAACTTCTACTGCAACTTCGACGATATCGCTAACGATAACTTTGACGGCCTGATTGTCACCGGCGCGCCGCTGGGGCTGGTTGATTTCAATGATGTTGCCTACTGGCCACAGATTCAGCGCGTGCTGCACTGGGCGAAAGAGCACGTCACTTCTACCCTGTTTGTTTGCTGGGCGGTGCAGGCGGCGCTTAACATCCTGTATGGCATTCCTAAACAGACGCGACAGAACAAGCTTTCTGGCGTCTATGAGCATCAGATCCTTCATCCGCACGCGCTGCTGACGCGCGGTTTTGATGACAACTTCCTGGCGCCGCATTCACGTTATGCAGATTTCCCCAGCCAGCTGATCCGCGACTACACCGATCTCGAGCTGTTTGCCGAATCGGAAAGCACCGGTGCCTATCTGATGGCGAGTAAAGACAAACGCCTGGCGTTTGTCACTGGCCATCCGGAATATGACGCTCTCACGCTGTCGGGTGAGTACCATCGGGACTACGAGGCCGGCCTGCACCCTGAGGTACCGTTCAATTACTTCCCGCAGGACAACCCGGAATTGCCGCCGCGCGCCACCTGGCGTAGCCACGGCAACCTGCTGTTCTCCAACTGGCTCAACTACTACGTCTACCAGATTACGCCATTCGATCTGCGCCACATGAATCCAACGCTCGAGTAAAACGCCTGCTAACAACGCGTTTAAACCTGCCGTGACAGCCGCGTGTTGTCGCGGCTTTTTTTTGCCTTTTTTCTATGATGGAACGTATTGCCTTTATTTCGTGAGATTAAATTACAGTTAAATCAGATAAATAAAATCAAATAAACACTAAAATGGAAATAGTTTTTGAAATTAAAATAAAAATGATTATGCTCTGATCTTGCCGGTTAAAAAACACCCTACAGCCCGATCCTGTTGTTAGAAAAAGGATCAAACCAGGAGGCAGCCCGCATGACAGACACGGTTATCAGCCCGACACTGACCTTTAGCCAGCCCTTTACCCACGCGGAAAAGCAGCTGCTCACGCCCGAAGCCATTGATTTCCTGCACTCGCTGGTAGTGCGCTTTGCACCCGAGCGCGAGCGTCTGCTGAAAGCGCGTCAGCAGCGCCAGCAGCGCTACGATCAGGGGGCGTTGCCAGACTTTGATTCGGAAACCGCTTCCATTCGGCAAAGTGACTGGCAGGTGAGGCCCATTCCTCAGCTGTTGCGCGATCGCCGCGTCGAAATTACCGGTCCGCCAGATCGCAAAATGGTGATCAACGCGCTGAACGCTAACGTCAAAGTGTTCATGGCCGATTTTGAGGATTCGCTGGCACCGACCTGGCAAAAACTGCTTGATGGCCAGCTGGCGCTGCGCGATGCGGTTAACGGCACGCTGAGCTTCACCAGCGAAAACGGCAAGATCTACCAGTTACGATCCGATCCAGCGCTGCTGATGTGCCGGGTTCGCGGCTTACATCTGGATGAGAAGCATGTTGAGTGGCGCGATCGGGCCATTCCCGGCGGGTTATTCGACTTTGCGCTCTATCTGTTTCACAACGTCACCGCGCTGCTGGAGAAGGGCCACGGTCCGTGGTTCTATCTGCCGAAAACCGAGCATGCGGCGGAAGTGGCATGGTGGCGGGAAATCTTCCGCTTCAGTGAAGATCGTTTCGATCTGCCGCGCGGCACCATCAAAGCCACGGTACTGATCGAGACGCTACCCGCGGTATTCCAGATGGATGAGATCCTGTGGGAACTGCGCGATCACGTGGTTGGCCTCAACTGTGGTCGCTGGGATTACATCTTCAGCTACATCAAAACGCTGGGCCAGCATGGTGACCGCATTCTGCCGGATCGTCAGCAGATCAGCATGGACCAGCCGTTCCTCGAGGCTTATTCGCGCCTGCTGATCAAAACCTGCCACCGGCGCGGTGCGCTGGCGATGGGCGGCATGTCGGCGCTGATCCCGGCCAAAGACGCTGAACGCAACGCCTGGGTGATGCAGAAAGTGCAGGAGGATAAGGCGCGTGAAGCGGGCAACGGCCATGACGGTACCTGGGTCGCCCATCCTGGCCTGGCGGATATCGCCATGGCGGAGTTTGACCGTCAGCTGGGCGATCGCCCCAATCAGCTGCACGTCAGTCGTGAACAGGATACGCCGATCACCGCCGAGCGCCTGCTGCGCCCGTGCCGTGGTCAGCGCACCGAAGCCGGAATGCGCGCCAACATCCGTGTTGCGCTGCAGTATCTGGAAGCGTGGATCAGCGGCAATGGCTGCGTGCCTATTGATGGGCTGATGGAGGATGCCGCTACCGCGGAGATTGCCCGCACCTCCATCTGGCAGTGGATTCACCACAAGCAAATCCTCAGCGATGGTCAGCTGGTGACCGCCGCGCTGTTCGAACAGTTTCTTGATGAAGAGCTGGCGGCCCTGCGCCACAGCCTGGGTGACTCGCGCTTTGACGCCGGTCGCTATGAAGATGCGGCTGCGCTGATGGCGCAAATCACCACCGACGAACAACTGGTTCCTTTCCTCACCCTGCCGGGCTACCGCCTGCTGCCCTGACTCTGGAGATACTGCTATGTCAAATCGTACCCAACAGATCGCTCAACTGGAAAATAGCTGGCTGGCATCACGCTGGCAGGGCATTACCCGTCCTTACAGCGCCGAAGAGGTCATTAACCTGCGCGGCTCCGTTAATCCCGCCTGCACGCTGGCGGATCGCGGCGCGAGAAAGCTGTGGGCACTCCTGAACGGTGACGCGCGCAAAGGCTATATCAACAGCCTCGGTGCCCTGACCGGCGGACAGGCGGTGCAGCAGGCGAAAGCCGGCATTGAGGCGATTTATCTCTCCGGCTGGCAGGTGGCGGCCGATGCAAACCTGGCCGGGCAGATGTATCCGGACCAGTCGCTGTATCCGGTCAATTCGGTGCCGAACGTGGTGGAACGTATTAACCAAAGTTTTCAGCGCGCCGATCAAATCCAGTGGGCGAGCGGACTGTCGCCGGACGATGACGGCTTTATCGATTACTACCTGCCGATTGTCGCCGATGCGGAAGCCGGATTTGGTGGGGTGCTCAATGCTTTTGAGCTGATGAAAGCGATGATTCAGGCCGGCGCCGGCGCGGTGCACTTTGAAGATCAGCTGGCGGCGGTGAAGAAGTGCGGGCACATGGGCGGCAAGGTGCTGGTGCCGACGCAGGAAGCGATTCAGAAACTGGTGGCGGCGCGGCTGGCGGCCGATGTGATGGATGTGCCCACGGTGCTGATTGCACGCACCGATGCCGACGCTGCCGATCTGATTACCTCCGATTGCGACGAGCGCGATGCGCCGTTTATTTCCGGGGAACGGACCGCTGAAGGCTTCTTCCGCACCCATGCCGGTATCGAACAGGCGATAGCCCGTGGCCTGGCGTATGCGCCGTATGCCGATGTGCTGTGGTGCGAAACTTCCACGCCGGATCTGGCGCTGGCGCAGCGCTTCGCCGAGGCGATTCACGCGCAGTATCCCGGCAAGCTGCTGGCTTACAACTGCTCGCCTTCGTTTAACTGGAAGAAGAATCTCGACGATCGCACCATTGCCCGCTTCCAGCAGGCGCTGAGCGAGATGGGCTACCGCTTTCAGTTCATCACTCTGGCCGGCATTCACAGCATGTGGTTCAACATGTTCGACCTCGCGCACGCTTATGCGCAGGGCGAAGGTATGCGCCACTACGTGGAAAAGGTGCAGCAGCCGGAATTTGCCGCACGCGAACGCGGCTACACCTTCTCTGCGCATCAGCAGGAAGTGGGCACCGGTTATTTCGATCGCATCACCACGGTGATTCAGGGCGGCAGCTCGTCGGTCACCGCGCTGACCGGCTCCACCGAAGCCGCACAGTTCTGATCAGCGTACTCGCGGTGCGCAGCATGGCGCACCGTTTCACTGGCTCACGCTTGCCGGAGATTGCCGATGTCACCGAGAGAATCCCTTATCGCCCACACGATTCTGCAGGGTTTTGATGCGCAGTACGGCCGCTTTCTCGATATTACCGCAGGCGCGCAGCAGCGCTTTGAACAGGCGGACTGGCAGGCGGTGCAGCAGGCGATGAAAGCGCGTATCCATTTGTACGACCATCACGTCGGGCTGGTCGCCAATCAGCTGCGCATCCTCAACGAGATGGCCGACTGGGATGACGCTTTCTGGCTACGGGTAAAAAGCCACTATGCCACGCTGCTGCCGGGCTATCCGCGTCATGAAATCGCCGAAAGCTTTTTTAATTCTGTCTATTGTCGCTTGCTGGGGCACAGCCACTTACTGCCTGAGCGGCTGTTTATCCTGCCGTCACAGCCGTACGCGCCCGCGCCGCCGGCGCAGCGACCGCTGTCGCGCCTGTACCGGCCGCAGCACAGCTGGCATGAAACGCTGCGTCAGGTATTGAATGACATTCCGTTGCGGCTGACGTGGCAGGATCAGACGCGCGACATCGGCTGGATTGTGCGTCATCTGCACGAGCAGTTCAGCGCGGCACAGCTGGCCCATGCCACGCTGGACGTCGCCAGCGAGCTGTTTTATCGCAACAAAACCGCCTGGATTGTGGCGCGGCTGCAGCTGAGCGCGGGCGAAATCGTGCCGTGCCTGCTGCCGATCCAGCGCGATGACGCCGGGCGGTTGTGGATTGATACCTGTCTCACCGACAGCAATGACGCCAGCATCGTGTTTGGCTTTGCCCGCGCCTATTTCATGGTGTATGCGCCGGTGCCGGCCGCGCTGGTGGCCTGGCTGCAGCCGATTTTGCCGGGCAAAACCCTCGCCGAGCGCTATATGGCGATTGGCTGCCAGAAACACGGTAAAACCGAATGCTATCGCGAATATTTAGATTACCTGGCGCACAGTCAGGAAGCGTTCACCATCGCGCCCGGCGTGCGCGGTATGGTGATGCTGGTATTTACGCTGCCCGGTTTTGATCGGGTATTTAAGGTGATTAAAGATCGCTTCGCGCCGCAAAAAGAGGTGACGGATGCGCAGGTGCGCGCCTGTTACCGGCTGGTCAAAGAGCATGACCGCGTCGGGCGCATGGCTGACACCCAGGAGTTTGAGCATTTCGCCATTCCGCGCGCGCGCATTCCGGCGGCGCTGATGGCGGAATTTGAGCGCGAGATTCCGGAAAAAATCGAGCTGCGCGATGACGTAGTGATCATCCGCCACTTATGGCTGGAGCGTCGTATGCAGCCGCTTAACCTGTGGCTGATGCATGCGACGCCGGAACAGCGCCAGCACGCCATTGAGGAGTACGGCGATGCGATTTGTCAGCTGGCGGCGGCCAATATCTTCCCCGGTGATATGCTGTTTAAAAACTTCGGCATGACGCGCCATGGCCGCGTGGTGTTTTACGACTATGATGAAATCCGCCCGATGACCGAGCTGGTGTTCCGCGATGTCCCGGCGGCGCGTTACGAAGAGGATGAGCTGCAGGCCGAGCCGTGGTACAGCGTCGGGCCGGATGATGTGTTTCCGGAAACCTTCCGCTACGCGCTGTGCAGCGAACCGGCGACCGGAAAATTGCTGCAGGCGCTGCATCCGCAGTTGTTCGATCCCGGCTGGTGGCGCGCACTGCAGGCGCGGATCCGTGCCGGGCATATTGAAGAGGTGATGGCGTGGCGCGCCGGACAGCGTTTCAGCGCGCGCTACGCGTCAGTGGCCGCCTAGCGGCCGGCATAGCTCAGTGTTACCTGCTTCGCCGCGCGGATCACCAGCGCCCCGAGCTCGGTAATGCGGTCGTCGGTCATGCGCGCCAGCGGGCCGGAGATGGAGATGGCGGCAAACGGTTCGCCGTGTTCATCATAAATCGGTGCCGCCACACAGCGAAGGCCGAGCGCGTGCTCCTCGTCGTCGTGCGAAAAACCCATCTTACGGATCAGCGCCAGATTCTCCTTCAGGCTATGCGGCGACATCAGGGTTTTCGGCGTGTAGTGATGCAATCCCTTCTGATGCAGCAGGGCGGTGACCTGATCATCGCTGAGGTGAGCGAGAAACGCTTTGCCGGCACCGGACGCATGCATCGGCAACTTGCCGCCAATCGGCGCTGACATGCGCATCAGCTGGGTGCACTGTACCTGGTCAATAATCACCGCCTGATAATCACTGAGATCCAGCACCGCCAGATTCACGGTTTCGCCGGCTTCTTCCATCAGCCGGCGCAGAATCGGGTGCACAATCGCCAGCAGATTGCGGCTCTGCAGAAAACTGCTGCCGACCACAAAGGCATGAGCGCCAATGGTCCATAAACCGAGGTCGCCCACCTGATGCACAAATCCCTGCTGCTGCATGGTGGTCAGCAGGCGATGAGTGGTGGAGTTGGGTAGCCCGGCCTGTTGCGCCAGCTCGGTCAGCGCCACGCTACCGTGTGATTCGGCAATCAGCTCCAGCAAACGCAGCCCGCGCGTCAGAGATTGTACCTGGCCGCCGGCAGGGGCACTGGCCGCCGGAGCCGTACGGGGTTTTTTGCCGCGTTTCGCGGGCGCAGGGGTTGCCATAACATCTCCACAGTCATTGCAGGTATGGAAACCATTTTCGTTTTTAATGGTATGAATGCAAACGCTGGCTGACTGGTCGGATCTGCTGGTCATTTTGCCGCCGGTGCCCGCAAACGGGTGACTTTTGCTCATTTGAAAGTTGTGCCAGTATGACTGGCTGGCATTTAGCCAGCGTAATGACGTGGATGGGGCAAGAGTGAGCAATAAAACCGCAACGCTACAGCAGCAGCTGGCACAACGCATCATGATTCTGGACGGTGGCATGGGCACCATGATCCAGAGTTACAAACTGGATGAGCAGGATTTTCGCGGCAGCCGCTTCGCTGACTGGCCGTGCGATGTGAAGGGCAATAATGACCTGCTGGTGCTGAGTAAGCCGGACGTCATTCGCGAAATCCACGATGCTTACCTGGCGGCTGGCGCGGATATTCTCGAAACTAACACCTTCAACGCCACCCCGATTGCCATGGCCGATTATGAAATGGCCGCGCTGTCGGCGGAGATCAACTTCGAAGCGGCGAAACTGGCGCGCGCCTGCGCCGACGCGTGGACGGCAAAAACGCCCGATCGCCCGCGCTACGTTGCTGGCGTGCTCGGCCCGACCAACCGCACCTGCTCGATCTCGCCTGACGTTAACGATCCCGCGTTTCGTAACATCACCTTCAATCAGTTGGTGGACGCCTACCGCGAATCGACCCATGCGCTGATTAGCGGCGGTGCTGACATCATCATGATCGAAACGGTGTTCGATACCCTGAATGCCAAAGCGGCGATCTATGCGGTACAGAGCGAGATGGAAGCGATGGGCGTGACGCTGCCGCTGATGATCTCCGGCACCATTACCGATGCGTCAGGCCGTACGCTCTCCGGCCAGACCACGGAAGGATTCTACAACTCACTGCGCCACGCGGAGCCGCTGTCGTTCGGCCTCAACTGCGCGCTTGGCCCGGACGAACTGCGCCAGTATGTGCAGGAGCTGTCGCGCATTGCCGAAGGCTATGTCAGCGCCCACCCCAACGCCGGTCTGCCGAATGCCTTCGGCGAATATGACCTTGATGCGGCGACGATGGCGGCGCAGATTGGCGAGTGGGCGCGCGCCGGTTTCCTCAACATTATCGGTGGCTGCTGTGGCACCACGCCGCAGCACATTGCGGCGATGGCGGCAGCGGTCGAGGGCGTGCCACCGCGCCCGCTACCGGAAATAGCCGTCGCCTGCCGCTTGTCTGGCCTCGAACCGCTCAATATTCAGGCCGATTCACTGTTCGTCAACGTGGGTGAGCGCACTAACGTGACCGGCTCGGCCAAATTTAAGCGCCTGATTAAAGAAGAGAAGTACAACGAAGCGCTGGACGTGGCGCGACAGCAGGTGGAAAACGGCGCGCAGATTATCGATATCAATATGGATGAAGGCATGCTGGATGCGGAAGCGGCCATGGTGCGCTTTCTCAACCTGATTGCCGGTGAGCCGGATATTGCGCGTGTGCCGATCATGATTGACTCCTCGAAATGGGAGGTCATTGAAAAAGGCCTGCAGTGCATTCAGGGCAAAGGCATCGTCAACTCCATCTCGATGAAAGAGGGCGTCGAGCCATTTATTGCGCACGCGCGCAAAGTGCGGCGCTACGGCGCGGCGGTGGTGGTGATGGCGTTCGACGAAGTGGGCCAGGCGGACACCCGCGCGCGCAAAATTGAGATTTGCCGCCGCGCCTACCACATCCTCACTGAAGAGGTTGGTTTCCCGCCGGGAGACATCATTTTCGACCCCAATATCTTTGCCGTGGCCACCGGCATCGAAGAGCACAACAACTACGCGATGGATTTCATCGGTGCCTGTGAAGACATTAAACGCGAACTGCCGCATGCGATGATCTCCGGCGGCGTCTCCAACGTGTCGTTCTCGTTCCGCGGTAACGAACCGGTGCGTGAGGCGATTCACGCGGTGTTCCTCTACTACGCCATCCGCAACGGCATGGACATGGGCATCGTCAACGCCGGTCAGCTGGCGATTTATGACGATCTGCCGGCGGAGCTGCGCGATGCGGTTGAGGACGTGATCCTCAACCGGCGCGACGATGGCACCGAGCGACTGCTGGCGCTGGCGGAGAAGTATCGCGGCAACAAAGGCGAGGGTGAGCAGGACAAGCAGCAGGCCGAATGGCGCAGCTGGGACGTGGTGAAGCGGCTGGAATATTCGCTGGTGAAAGGCATCACCGAGTTTATCGAGCAGGACACCGAAGAGGCGCGCCAGGCTGCGGCACGGCCGATTGAAGTCATTGAAGGGCCGCTGATGTCCGGCATGAATGTGGTAGGCGATCTGTTTGGCGAGGGCAAAATGTTCCTGCCGCAGGTGGTGAAATCGGCGCGTGTGATGAAGCAGGCGGTGGCCTACCTCGAACCCTTTATCCAGGCGAGCAAAGAGGCCGGCCGCAGCAACGGTAAAATCGTGCTGGCGACGGTAAAAGGCGACGTGCACGACATCGGCAAAAACATTGTTGGCGTGGTGCTGCAGTGTAACAACTACGAAATCATCGACCTGGGTGTGATGGTGCCGGGCGACAAAATCCTGAAAACCGCGCGTGAGGAAAACGCCGACATCATCGGACTTTCCGGCCTGATTACCCCGTCGCTCGACGAGATGGTTAATGTGGCTAAAGAGATGGAGCGCCAGGGCTTTACGCTGCCGCTGCTGATTGGCGGGGCCACTACCTCGAAAGCGCACACAGCGGTGAAGATTGAGCAGAATTACAGCGGCCCGACGGTTTATGTGCAGAACGCCTCGCGTACCGTCGGCGTGGTCTCTTCGCTGCTGTCGCCCACGCTGAAAGAGGCGTTCGTGGCGCGCACGCGTAAAGAGTACGAAACCGTGCGGATTCAGCACGCGCGTAAAAAGCCGCGCACGCCGCCGGTCACGCTGCAGGCCGCGCGCGATAATCATTACGTCATTGACTGGCAACGCTACACGCCACCGATGGCGCATCGTACCGGCGTCAGCGCAGTGGAGGCCAGTATCGATACGCTGCGCAACTACATCGACTGGACGCCGTTTTTTATGACCTGGTCGCTGGCCGGCAAATATCCGCGCATCCTGGAAGATGAGGTGGTGGGTGAAGAAGCCACGCGGCTGTTTGCCGATGCCAATGCGATGCTGGATAACCTCAGCGCGCAGGGCACGCTCAGGCCGCGCGGCGTGGTCGGTATTTTCCCGGCGAACCGCGTCGGCGACGACATTGAAATCTACCGTGACGAGACCCGGCACGAGGTGCTGTGCGTCAGCCATCATTTACGTCAGCAAACGGAAAAAACCGACTTTGCCAACTACTGTCTGGCGGACTTCGTGGCGCCGAAATCCAGTGGTAAAGCGGATTATCTCGGCGCGTTTGCCGTCACCGGCGGGCTGGAGGAGGATGCGCTGGCGGCGGCGTTCGACCAGCAGCACGATGATTACAACAAAATCATGGTAAAAGCGGTGGCGGATCGCCTGGCGGAGGCGTTTGCCGAATATCTGCATGAGCGCGTGCGTAAGGTGATCTGGGGCTATGCCGCCCATGAAAATCTCAGCAACGACGAGCTGATTCGCGAAAATTACCAGGGCATTCGTCCGGCACCGGGCTATCCGGCCTGTCCGGAACACACCGAGAAGGCACAAATCTGGCAGCTGCTGGATGTGGAGCATCACACCGGCATGAAGCTGACCGAATCCTTTGCCATGTGGCCCGGTGCCGCGGTGTCCGGCTGGTATTTTAGTCATCCGGAGAGTAAATATTTCGCCGTGGCGCAGATTCAGCGCGACCAGGTGGAAGATTACGCGGCGCGTAAAGGCATGAGCGTCAGCGACGTGGAGCGCTGGCTGGCACCAAATTTAGGCTACGACGCGGATTGATGAATTGCCGGCGCAGAGCGCGCGCAATGAAATGTGCCCTATTGTTTGCGCAATAAATTGCGCCGCTACAAATACGTGCACACTCTGTAGCGGCGCGATTCATCGCGCGTTTTTTAAAACCGGCGCGGGTTCTACCCGCGCTGCAATTTAATTGAAACGCGCATCGCGATCGGAGGTCAGATCGTACAGCTGGTACTTACGGCCCAGCATCTGACCACCGTCACGCGTCAGCGGCACCCAGTTCACCTGCGCACGGCCACGGGTTGGCGTGACGGTAAACAGATCCATCGGAATCGAAATATAGAAACCTTTGGTGAAATCCCCTTCGCCATACGCTTCGGCTGACACGTTGGTTTTGGTGGCGTAGAAGCCGACCATCACGCCGCTGTCAAAGCGCTTCGACACATCCAGCGTGACCCCTTTGTCCTTCGCCAGATATTCACCGACGCTGGCTTTCACCAGCACATCCTGCATGAACCACGGACGCCAGTAAGCGGTAAGGTGCCCGGTGGGCGCCTTGTAATCGGTGAACTGCATCATGTTGTCCCAGTCACGCTGCTTCACGTAGTTCGCATCGAGACCGAAAGCCCAGTTGCTGTCCACCGGGCGAAACAACAGCTCGCCGCCCACGCCGCCGTACATGGTTTCCAGATAGCCACCATACACCTGGCCGTAGAAGCCATTGCCGAGATAGCGCATGTAGTTGGCCTGCAGATCATTCACGTAAACGTTGTTCTCCACGTAGTCGCGAATGTGGGTGCGCACGCGCGGCAGCGTCGAGTCGGCTGGCGCGCCGTTGTAGTTGAACTTGTCATAGTTATTGGCGATGTTGCCAAACAGGCTGCCGCCAATCAGCCAGTGATCGGTCAGCCAGTAATCGACATTGCCCATTACGCCGAGCTGATACATGTAGAAGCTTTCCGGACCGCCGACCGACTGGTTCAGCACCGGCGACAGGCTGTAGTTAAGGCGATCCTTGCGGATGAAATAGCCCTGTTCGGTGGTGCCCGGATCGATCGGTTCTTCACGCGTCTGCTGCAGCGGCTGCTCGTGACCGAGCGGATAGCCGCGCAGTTCGTTATTCAGGCTGGCCACATCGGTGCGCGTGGTGACCTGCGGCATGTTAAAACGCGACTCGGTGACTTCAATCGTATCAATGCCCGCCGGCAGATTGTTCATGATAATGCGGTTAGCGCGGTCAACGCCTTCGCGCGTGTCGCGATATTTGGTCTGCTCACCGGAGACGTACAGCGTGCGGCCTTTGGTCTGGATGCGCGGACCATCCAGTCCGGCATTGTATTTCAGATCGGTAAGCTGATTAGCGACCACCGTCGGCTGCAGCAGATCGCCCTGCGGCTGTGGCTGATAAGCCGGTTTTGCGCTATCAAGGTGCGACTGGTGTAACGAATTAAAGTTGGTGCGTACGGTCACGCCAAACATAAAGGTATTGCCGCGCTCGTAGCTGGCGTTGATATCCGCCCAGTCGGTAAGGCGATAGATTGCGCCAACGTTGACCTTACTGCGCTGCTCCAGCCGGCCGGCAAAATCGTCCTGATAATCGTTGCCTTCATACTCCAGCTTGAGACGCAGTGGCTGCCACGGCGTCTGGTATTCGATGCCACCAAACAGTGCCGCCGGACCGTGGAACATCTGCGAGCCGTTAATGGAACCCGCCGAACCGCCGCCGGTGCGGCTGCAGAAGCTATCGCTGTAGGAGCAGAACGGGTTTTTGATAGTGCCGCTGTTGCCGAGATAGCCCCAGCCCAGGCCGAGGCTGAAATCAAACGGCCCCCAGGCTTTACTCGCCACCAGATATTCACTGTCGAACAGGCCGGTACCGCCCAAATCGCGCGAACCCACCGCCACTTCCGGCAGCCAGAAGCTCTCCTGCCACAGGCGCAGCTTCAGGTCGAAGGCTTTGTCTTTATAGCTCTGGTTGCCGCTGAAGCCTTCCACCGCACTGTAGCGGCGGGTGCGTACGTCGGTATAGCGCACCGTGGTTTCCAGCCACGGGAACAGCTGCAATGACGCAGAATAGTAGCGATATTGATCGTTATCGCGGAAGTTCAGGCTAAATTCGCCCTCTTTTGCCATGCGCGCGGTCGGGGTTTGCATCAGGCCCACGCCGCCAAAATCAGATTGTGAAGGACCGACCGGTTCCGGCCAGGTTTCCGCCTGCACCTGGCATGCGGCGGCGACAGAAGCAGCCAACAGGCTGAGGAGTAATTGTTTTTTCATCAGTCTGGCATCCGGTGAGTCAGAACGGAAAGCATGCGCGCATTCAAATCAGGCTGGCCCCAGGGCAGGCTCCATGTGGAAAAGCCCAGCCAGATGATGCTGCCAGGCTCGACTTCAACATGCCGCTGATTCCAGTAAGCGATCGGCACCTGCTGCGTCTCACCTGACGGCGCAATCACCGTGGCCACGCTGCGTTCGGCACCCGATAAACGCGCATGCGGCGCGAGATAGTCACGCACCGTGCGTCCTGGCTGCCAGCTCTCACTGCCGGGATGGCTGAGTGCGCCCATCACCCGTACCTGCGTCGGCGCTGCCACGATGTACAGGTCGTAGCTGCCCTGCAGTTTACGGTTGGCTTCCGGACGCAGCCGCACCCAGTCGGGATCGAGCGAAGTAAACTGGCGCCCGGTAACCTGCAGGGCGCTGAGCTGCTGGATTACGCTGCCGATGGTTGCGGCCAGTGAAGTACCGCTGTCGGCCTGCCAGGCGCGCAGATCCGCCAGCAGCTGAGCGTGCTGCTGCTGCGCCACGGCGGTCGCACCGCGTTCGGCAATCACCGTGCCCGGCCACCAGCTGTGCAGCGCCGGGTTCGTTACCAGTTCGCTCAGGGTGCTGGCATGATCGATCTGGAAACTGCGCTGATCGTGCGCAGGGTGTACCGTCACCTGGCTATCCGCCAGCGCATGGCTGGCCGCCGTGAGGGCGAGTGTCGCCAGCAAGAGATTGATTTTTTTCATGATTTCGCCGGCTTCAGAAGGGTGGTTGCAATCGGGAACTGGTCAGCCGCCAGCATCTGCTGCGCCTGCAGCACCGTACCGTCGCGGTTATCGATCCAGAAGGTGTTCTGCCAGCTGACGCCGGGGCTCTCCATCTCTACCGTTTCGTGCCAGACGCGGCAGGGCACCCGCTCGCCGGCGAGGTTCAGCACTTCATCGTCGCCGCGCTGAAAGGTGGAGTGAGCGGTGGCGGCGCGCACGTTGTCCTGCTCGCGCCACTGCACGACGCGCGTCCACTGCGCGCCATTTTGCAGCCGCAGCGCATCGGCCAGCGGATCCTGCGCCAGGTTACTGACGGCCTGCAGGTTGTCGCGCAGGCCGAGGGTTTTCACCAGGCGGCCGTGCTGCATCACCAGCATGGCTTTATCCTGGGTCACCCATTTCTGCTGGCCGTTTTCCAGGTAGCCCAGCACCACAAAGATGCGCGGACCGTTGTCGACGCGCGCATACAGGCTGGCATAGGGCAGATTAGCGATTTGTTCATCGCTGACGGTGACATCGTCCGGACCGCTGATGGCCAGCATCACGGTCTGTTCGAGGCCTTTTTGCGTTTGTGTGCAAGCCTGCAGCAACAGGCAAAGAAGCAGCAAAGAGAGTCGGCGCACTGTGTATCCCTGTCTCAATAGAGGCAAAAAAACAAAAAATAACCACACGACTGTGTGGTTATGTTTAAAGGTGCTACATCAACGAGTGGTGCTCGTTGTGGTAGTGGTTGTTGTACCGGTATTTGCACCGTCGCCACCGCCAGCAGCGGCAACGCCGAGACCCACTAACGCACCGAGTGCGCCGATACCCACAGCGGTGGTCGCACCGGTCGAGATTGCTCCCGCCTGCGCGCCTGCTGCAGCACCGGCTTCTTCCGGTGCGGCAATCGCAGCGGAAGAAACGGCAACGTAAAGTAAGGCTGCACCGGCAACCATCAGTTTTTTCATAACAACGTTTCCTGCATCTTGATAAAACGTGAATGAAGGATATTACCCGTCATACCGTACGCTGCCGTCCGATGGCCGCTGGGCCGCATGCAGCTGGCTAACCGTGGTCAGCGCGCAATAATGTTTCCCGGGCCGCCGGGCGACAGCGGGGAAGTATTCAGGGCAGCCTTGAAGGCGCGTTCAGTATAGGGCAACAAATTACCAGAGTTCAGCGCCAGAAAAAGAGGGGGATTAAGCAGGACATTTCTGGTGATAAATAAGGCGAATTGGCGTTAGCTGCTTTTTTTAATTGCGCTTTTTTCGCTGGCTGGAATATTTGCGCAGGACGTTATAGCACAGCAGCATTTTTCACTTTTGCATTAAAAAATGGCACGGAATAGGAATAATCAGATTTTCCTGAAAGGGTTAAAATAGAAAGGTAAATTTAATCAGTTGCTTAGGTGGGCGAGGTGGACAAATCAGATCCATTTTTTATCAGATAAGCCCGCCACGAATGATGGCATCTTCCGATTTTCCTTAGGGCATTTTAAGAATTATCTAACCGCAGCGTGGCAGCAAAATCCGCTTATTTGCGGCGGGGCAGTTGATCGGAACAAAAAAAAGGCGGCATGTGCTGCCGCCTGATGAGCCTGGGCGTGAAATTAACGCCAGGATTTGTAGCGATTAATTAAGCCATTGGTGGAGCTATCGTGGCTGTTAATCTGCGCATCGTTTTCCAGCTCCGGCAGAATGCGGTTAGCCAGCTGTTTGCCCAGCTCAACGCCCCACTGATCGAAAGTGAAGATGTTGAGAATCGCGCCCTGAGTGAAGATCTTGTGCTCGTACAGCGCAATCAGCGCGCCGAGGCTGAACGGAGTGATTTCACGCAGCAGAATCGAGTTGGTCGGGCGGTTACCTTCAAACACCTTGAACGGCACGATGTGCGCGACGGACTCCGCCGATTTACCGGCATCGGTAAACTCTTTCTCTACCACCTCGCGGGCTTTACCAAACGCCAGCGCTTCGGTCTGAGCAAAGAAGTTGGAAAGCAGCTTCTGGTGGTGATCGGCCAGCGCGTTGTGGGTCTGCGCCGGCGCAATGAAGTCGCATGGAATCAGCTTGGTACCCTGATGGATCAGCTGATAAAACGCGTGCTGCCCGTTGGTGCCGGGTTCACCCCAGATAATCGGACCGGTCTGGTAATCCACCGGGTTGCCGTCGCGGTCGACGTACTTACCGTTGGACTCCATGTTGCCCTGCTGGAAGTAAGCGGCAAAACGGTGCATGTACTGGTCGTACGGCAGAATCGCTTCGGTTTCGGCACCGAAGAAGTTGTTGTACCAGATACCGATCAGCGCCAGCAGCACCGGCAGGTTTTGCTCCGCCGGCGTGTTCGCGAAGTGCTGGTCCATGGCATGCGCGCCGCTCAGCAGCTGTTCGAAGTTTTCGAAGCCGATGGACAGGATGATCGACAGACCAATCGCGGACCACAGTGAGTAGCGGCCGCCGACCCAGTCCCAGAACTCGAACATGTTGGCGGTATCAATACCAAATTCGCCGACCGCTTTCGCGTTGGTTGAGAGCGCGGCAAAGTGCTTCGCCACGTGCTGCTGATCGCCGGCGGTGTTCAGGAACCAGTCGCGCGCGCTGTGGGCGTTGGTCATGGTTTCCTGCGTGGTAAAGGTTTTCGACGCCACGAGGAACAGCGTGGTTTCCGGGCTAAGCGGTTTCAGCGTTTCGGCAATGTGCGTGCCATCAACGTTGGAAACAAAGTGCATGTTGAGGTGGTTTTTATACGGACGCAGCGCTTCGGTCACCATGAATGGGCCGAGGTCTGAACCACCGATACCGATGTTCACCACGTCAGTAATCGGCTTACCGGTGTAGCCTTTCCACTCGCCGCTGATGATGCGCTCTGAGAAGGCTTTCATCTTCGCCAGCACCGCGTTCACTTCCGGCATTACATCTTTGCCATCCACGAGAATCGGCGTATTGCTGCGGTTGCGCAGGGCTACGTGCAGCACGGCGCGATCTTCGGTGCGGTTAATCTTCTCACCGGAGAACATGGATTTGATGGCGCCCGCCAGATCGGTCTCTTTCGCCAGCGCCTGGAGTTTGTCGAGGGTTTCCTGGGTGATGCGGTTTTTTGAGAAATCCACCAGCATCTGATCATCAAAGGTGGCAGAGAATTTCGCAAAACGATCGGCATCCTGCGCAAACAGGTCGGCAATCTCTACCGATTTCATCTGATCAAAATGCTGCTGCAGCGCTTTCCAGGCTGCGGTTTGTGTCGGATTGATATTTTTCATGGCAACACTCTTGTTGATATAAGAACCGTCATTCCATCCGGGCGCATCCTGTCTGGCCCGGCATGCTGAGCATTTGTTACGGCTTGCACGCGTTTCAGTATGACCACAGTTGCAACTGAAAGGAAAAAATTTGTGACGCCAGCCGCAGCGTTTCAGTTAAATCCGGCGGCGATTGTCGGCCGGTTCGCCGCGCATTACTCTGCGCGGCATCAGCAAAACACCGGTTTTTTCGCACCGCTGACTACTTTAGGCGGCTGGCGGCTGCCGGGTTTGTTTAGCAATGCGCTGCATAAGTGTAAAAATGAATTTTCCCGGCGCCGCAAGGCTGGACAGCGGAACAATTAATCAGTATTTTGTGCGCGCGACTTGCACCTCCGGGTGCAAGCCAGAAGAGGCGCGTCGCCCAGGCAGTGTGTTTGAGGATCCGTATCCGGCGAGAACACATCAGGGGGTGCGACGCCGAGGTGGTGCAACACGCGGAGTGTTGTGCTGTCGGCTGCAGGGGCTGAATCCTCTGGGTTGTCACCAGAAGCGTCCGCAGTCGGACGTTTCGCAAGGTGAAGTGCTTTTGGTGACTCATCTCCTGATCTTGTCTGTCCAATTCTGCTCTTCTCTTGTGCCAAGGCTGTTACCTGATCTTCTCTTCCGCGAATGGGAGGAGATAACCTGACACGAGGTTTTGTTACATGTCTCAATCGTTGATCGTGGCAAAATTTGGCGGCACCAGCGTTGCCGATTTCGATGCCATGAACCGCAGCGCGGACGTCGTGCTGTCTGATGCCAATACCCGTCTGGTGGTGCTCTCTGCCTCGGCGGGTGTGACTAACCTGCTGGTTTCGCTGGCTGAAGGCCAGGAACTCGAGCAGCGCGCTTATCTGCTGGATCAAATCCGCACTATTCAATATGCCATCATCGATCGCCTGCAGTCGCCGGACGTCATCCGTCAGGAGATTGATCGCATGCTGGAGAACATCATCATGCTGGCGGAAGGGGCGGCATTAGCCCGTTCGACCGCGCTGACCGATGAGCTGGTGAGCCACGGCGAACTGATGTCGAGCCTGCTGTTCGTGGAGATCCTGCGCGAGCGCCAGGTGAATGCCGAGTGGTTTGACGTACGCAAAGTGATGCGCACCAGCGACCGTTTTGGCCGCGCCGAGCCGGATGTAGCCGAGCTGAAAACGCTGGCAGCGGCTCAGCTGCAGCCGCGCACCGCAGAAGCGCTGGTGATCACGCAGGGCTTCATCGGCAGCGAAGGCAAAGGCCGCACCACCACGCTGGGCCGCGGCGGCAGCGATTACACCGCTGCGCTGCTCGGCGAAGCGCTGCAGGCGACGCGTGTGGATATCTGGACCGACGTGGCGGGCATCTACACCACCGACCCGCGTGTGGTGCCGCAGGCGAAACGCATCGAAGAGATCACCTTTGAAGAAGCGGCGGAGATGGCGATCTTCGGCGCGAAAGTGCTGCATCCGGCGACGCTGCTGCCGGCGGTGCGCAGTGATATTCCGGTGTTTGTCGGCTCCAGTAAAGATCCGGCGGCGGGCGGCACGCGCGTCTGCAACGAGACTAAAAATCCGCCGCTGTTCCGTGCGCTGGCACTGCGGCGCAAACAGACGCTGCTGACGCTGCACAGCCTGAATATGCTGCACGCGCACGGCTTCCTGGCGGAAGTGTTTGCCATCCTGGCACGCCACAGTATTTCGGTTGATCTGGTTACCACCTCGGAAGTGAGCGTGGCGCTGACGCTGGATACCACCGGTTCGACCAGCACCGCCGACAGTCTGCTGACCCAGGCGCTGCTGACCGAGCTCTCTTCCCTGTGCCGGGTAGAAGTGGAAGAGAATCTGGCGCTGGTGGCGATCATTGGCAACAACCTGTCGAAAGCCTGCGGTGTCGGCAAAGAGGTGTTCGGCGCGCTGGAGCCGTTTAACCTGCGCATGATTTGCTACGGCGCAAGCAGCTACAACCTGTGCTTCCTGGTGCCAACGCCGGACGCGGAAGAGGTGGTGCGCGCGCTGCATAAGAATCTGTTCGAATCTTAATTGACGCATAAGCCACCTGAAGCCGGACAATGTCCGGCTTTTTTTATCTCTGCCGTTCAGCCTGACGCTATTTCGGACAAATGCCAGCGGAATGCCTATGCCTGCCTGGCGATCTTTAGCAGCCGATAGGCATTTTCTGTCGTCGGCCACGCTTATGATAATGAAATGTTATGATCCGGCGCAGGTCGCTGCGGTCGTTCCCCGCGCGCCGTTTCATCTGTGGCAAAAAACCAATTAAGTAAAACGCTAAGGACATTTCTTCATGCTCGCCAAACTCACCCGCCTGTTTCCGCTCTGGGCCGTACTGCTGTCCGTTGCAGCCTATTATTCGCCGTCCACCTTCCTCGGCATCGGGCCGTGGGTAACCTACCTGCTGATGCTGATCATGTTCGGCATGGGCGTGACGCTCAACATTGACGATTTCAAACGCGTGCTGGTGCGTCCGGCACCGGTGATTGCCGGCACGTTCCTGCACTATCTGGTGATGCCGCTGGCGGCCTGGGCGCTGGCGAAACTGTTCCAGATGCCGCCGGATCTGGCCGCCGGGATGATTCTGGTTGGCAGCGTGGCCAGCGGGACAGCCTCGAACGTGATGATTTATCTGGCGAAGGGCGATGTGGCGCTGTCGGTGACCATCTCGTCGGTTTCGGCGCTGGTGGGCGTGTTCGCGACGCCGCTGCTGACGCGCTTCTACGTAGATACCCACATTCAGGTCGATGTGGTGGGCATGCTGCTCAGCATCGTCAAAATCGTGGTGATCCCGATTGGGCTTGGCCTGATTATTCACCACTCCATGAACAGCGTGGTGCGCCGCGTTGAGCCGTATCTGCCGGCGTTTTCGATGGTGTGTATTCTGCTGATCATTAGCGCGGTGGTCGCCGGTAGCCAGGGCTTTATCGGCTCGGTAGGGCTGATGGTGATCGCGGCGGTGATCCTGCACAACGCCATTGGACTGCTCGGCGGCTATTGGGGTGGCAAGCTGTTTGGCTTTGACGAATCCACCTGCCGCACGCTGGCGCTGGAAGTTGGTATGCAGAATTCCGGACTGGCGGCCACGCTGGGCAAACTGTACTTCTCACCGCTGGCCGCGCTGCCCGGCGCACTGTTCTCGGTGTGGCACAACCTCTCCGGTTCGCTGCTGGCGGGTTACTGGTCGGGTAAAACGATTGAGAAGAAGCAGAAATAACGGGGCATGCGTATCGGTGGTCATCAATGACGATCGGTTACGCACCATCGTCCTGTTGATGCCGGTGCGCATAAATGCGCACCCTACAAAAAACACGCGATAACCTTGCAGAGGGCGCAATAAATCCGCCCTCAGAAAGACGCGCAATAATCTTGTAGGGGCGCCATTCATGGCGACCGTAAACGCTCAACGGTCAAGGGTTCCCCCATAAATGCGCCCTCTGTAAAAACGCGCAATAATCTTGTAGGGTCGCCATTCATGGCGACCGCAAACACTCAACGGGCAGCGTGGCGTCATAAATAGTCATTCAAAATATTCCACTGGCGCACTAATCCTCACCTCATATAAATATGCAAGCACCAGGAACCCCTACACGGGCCGGCCCGTTTTATTCTTTTTTTACTGATGCAGGAAAAGCCAGAAAGGGAAACAGTAAATAAGGCGCAACGATCAAAAGAATAAACACTCCCCGTGAATATCCTGCATCGTTTATTCTTCTGCTGCCACAAGCCAGCGATGGCAGAACGAAAAGCAGTAAAGGAATCCATGCTATTTCATTCGTGGATGAAGCGAACACACTGAGATAACAACAAAACCAGATAATCTGGAACATCATAAAAATGATGTAGTATAAGCGGCTATCTTTGCCACTATAATCAAACGTCTTAATCAATCCATTCTTTATGGATTTTAGTAAGAGGGTCAGCGCCATTTTATTCTAACCACCACAAAAATGATGAGAGACCGCAAACTGTTCACTGTCGAAAAACACGTAAAATAGCGATTTTACGATAAAACGGATAACGCGTGTTGTGAACCTGAATGTTGTCTATAGAATACCAGGCAATAACATGTGTTGACTCATGCTATTGCCTGGTATTATTTATCGGAGCCGCCAGCATGCGAAACATTACAGTTTCAGGTAAACCCGAATCCCGTCCAGGAACATCTGCGTCGCCAGCATAATCAGGATCAGGCCCATTAATCGCTCCAGCGCGTTGACGCCTTTATCCCCCAGCAGGCGCAGGAACAGGCCGGACATCAGCAGAATCACCACCGTGACGCCCCAGGCAATCAGCAGGGCGCCGACCAGGTGCGTCATCTGATTGGGATACTGGTGTGACAGCAGCATCAGGGTGGCGAGCAGCGAGGGCCCGGCGACCAGCGGGATCGCCAGCGGCACCAGGAACGGCTCTTCGCCGGCGGGCAGGCCGCTGGTGCTGGTCTCGCCGGACGGAAAAATCATGCGAATGGCGATCAGAAACAGAATGATGCCGCCGGAAATCGATACCGTTTCGGTGCGCAGATTAAGAAACGCCAGGATGCGTTCACCGGCGAACAGGAACAGCAGCATCAGAATCAAGGCGATCAGCATCTCGCGCATCAGCACTACGCGGCGGCGCTTCGGCTCCAGGTGCTTCAGCACCGACATGAAAATCGGCAGGTTGCCCAGCGGGTCCATAATCAACAGCAACAATATGGTCGCGGATATCATTTCAGTCATCAGAGGTAAACCATCCCTTCAGGTCGGCCACAGCCGTTATAAGTTGTACTGCTGAAAAAGTTAGCGCAATCGAATTAATTCACTTGCCAGAAGTGCTGCATTTTGTAGAGTTGTGGGTCATAGGTAAACCTGATTATTACGCAGACTGGCGCGTTGCTGGCGCTGGTCTTTTTTCGCACCACCCAGGCCCCGGCCCGAGTTCCTGAGACGGACAGAAAATGAAGAATGTAGGTTTTATTGGTTGGCGTGGCATGGTCGGCTCTGTGCTGATGTCACGTATGAGCGAAGAACGCGATTTCGATGTGATCAATCCGGTCTTCTTCTCCACTTCGCAACTGGGTCAGGCTGCGCCGACGTTTGGCGGCAAGTCAACCGGTGCGCTGCAGGATGCGTTTGATATTGAGGCGCTGAAGGCGCTGGATATCATCATCACCTGCCAGGGCGGCGATTATACCAGTGAAGTCTACCCGAAGCTGCGCGAGAGCGGCTGGCAGGGCTACTGGATTGATGCGGCCTCCACGCTGCGCATGAAAGATGACGCCATCATTATTCTTGATCCGGTCAACCATCAGGTGATTCGTCAGGGCCTCGACAGCGGCATCAAAACCTTTGTCGGCGGTAACTGCACCGTCAGCCTGATGCTGATGTCGCTGGGCGGACTGTTCGCTAACGACCTGATCGAGTGGGCCTCCGTCGCGACGTATCAGGCGGCCTCCGGCGGCGGCGCGCGCCATATGCGCGAACTGCTGACCCAGATGGGCATGCTGCACGACCACGTTGCGACTTCGCTGCAAAATCCGGCCTCCGCCATTCTCGACATCGAGCGCAGCGTGACTGACTTTACCCGTTCCGGCACGCTGCCGACCGACAACTTCGGCGTACCGCTGGCCGGCAGCCTGATCCCGTGGATCGATAAGCAGCTGGACAACGGCCAGAGCCGCGAAGAGTGGAAAGGCCAGGCGGAGACCAACAAAATTCTCTCGACCCGTCACACCATTCCGGTCGATGGCCTGTGCGTGCGCGTCGGCGCGTTGCGCTGCCACAGTCAGGCGTTCACGTTGAAGCTGAAAAAAGATGTGCCGCTGAACGAAATCGAACAGCTGCTGGCCGCGCACAACGAGTGGGTGAAAGTGGTGCCGAACGATCGCGACATCACCATGCGTGAACTGACGCCTGCTGCGGTGACCGGTACGCTGACCACGCCGGTGGGCCGTCTGCGTAAGCTGAACATGGGGCCGGAGTATCTGTCGGCCTTCACCGTCGGCGATCAGTTACTGTGGGGCGCTGCCGAACCGCTGCGTCGCATGCTGCGTTTGCTGATCGACTAAGCGCAGCGCGAATCCAGACAGGCCGGGGTTTCCCGGCCTTTTTTCTTTCCACGGGAGTGCAAAACTTAACCCAAATTGCGCCCGACAAGTGATCAGCTTCCCCTTTTTGCTCGCCCGATAACAATTTTTTGCGTTCCACCCTGGCTTCTGCCAACCCCAAGCTATGATTTAACAGTGATGTGCCGGTTGTTAACTGTTTTTACTTTGCGAATGGAATAGTTGTTGTACACGGCCAGGATCTTTCCCACGGAGGGTGTCCTTCCTTGCTGCTGTATGTATGGCTCATGAAAAGCAGCGCACCTATAGCGACAATCCTGTCTCTCCGGTCGCCTGCGCAAAAAATCATAGGAAGAAAGTCATGTCAGAGCTTCCCGATCGCCATGCGATCAATGCCCTTTTCGCCGGGAATTATGCCGACCCCTTCTCAGTACTGGGGATGCACCAGACCACACAAGGTCTTGAAGTGCGTGCGCTGTTACCGGATGCATCCGAAGTCTGGGTGATTGAAACTAACACCGGCCGCAAATGCGCCCAGCTTAAATGTCTTGATTCGCGCGGCTTCTTCAGCGGCGTGATCCCGCGCCGTAAAAACCTGTTTCGCTACCAGCTGGCAGTCAACTGGCACGGCCAGCAAAACCTGATCGACGATGCCTACCGCTTTGGCCCGCTGCTGGCGGAGATGGATGCCTGGCTGCTGGCCGAAGGCACGCACCTGCGACCGTATGAAACGCTCGGCGCGCACGGTACCACCATTGATGGCGTCGCCGGCACGCGCTTCGCCGTCTGGGCCCCGAACGCGCAGCGCGTTTCGGTGGTAGGCGAGTTTAACTTTTGGGATGGCCGCCGCCATCCGATGCGTTTCCGCCGCGAGCTCGGCATCTGGGAGTTGTTTGTCCCCGGCGCGGTTAACGGCCAGCTGTACAAATTCGAGATCATTGATGCGCACGGTCAGATGCGCATCAAAGCCGATCCGTTCGCCTTCGAGGCGCAAATGCGTCCGCAGACCGCCTCGATGATCTGCGGCCTGCCGCCGAAGCTGGAGATGCAGCCACAGCGCAAAATCGCCAACGGCTTTGACCAGCCGATCTCCATTTACGAGGTGCATCTCGGTTCGTGGCGTCGCCACACCGACAACAATTTCTGGCTGAGTTACAAAGAGCTGGCCGAACAGCTGGTGCCCTATGTCAAAGAGATGGGGTTTACCCATATCGAACTGTTACCGATCAATGAGCATCCGTTCGACGGCAGCTGGGGCTATCAGCCGCTCGGCATGTACGCGCCGACGCGCCGCTTCGGCACGCGCGATGAGTTTCGTCACTTTATCGCCGCTGCCCACGAGGCGGGTCTCAACGTGCTGCTCGACTGGGTGCCGGGCCATTTCCCCAGCGACGATTTTGGCCTCGCCAAATTCGACGGTACCGAGCTGTACGAGCACAGCGATCCGCGCGAAGGCTACCATCAGGACTGGAATACGCTGATCTACAACTTTGGCCGACGCGAGGTCAGCAACTATCTCTCCGGCAATGCGTTGTACTGGATGGAGCGCTTCGGCATTGATGGCCTGCGCGTCGATGCGGTGGCGTCGATGATCTATCGCGACTACAGCCGCAAAGAGGGTGAGTGGGTGCCTAACCAATTTGGCGGCCGTGAAAACCTCGAAGCCATCGCCTTCCTGCGCCATACCAACCGCACGCTGGGCCGCGCCGCACCCGGCAGCATCAGCGTGGCGGAAGAGTCTACCGATTATCCCGGCGTGACGCGGCCATCCGAAGATGGTGGCCTGGGCTTCTGGTTCAAATGGAACCTCGGCTGGATGCACGACACCCTCGACTATATGAAGCTCGATCCGGTGCATCGCCGCTACCATCATCAGCTGATGACCTTCGGCATGCTGTACAACTACACGGAAAACTTCGTGCTGCCGCTGTCGCACGACGAAGTGGTACACGGCAAAAAGTCGATCCTCGACCGCATGCCGGGTGATACCTGGCAGAAATTTGCCAACCTGCGCGCCTATTACGGCTGGATGTGGGGCTTTCCCGGCAAAAAACTGCAGTTTATGGGCAATGAATTCGCCCAGGGGCGGGAATGGAACCACGACACCAGCCTCGACTGGCATCTGCTGGAGGGGCTGGATAACTGGCACCACGGCGTGCAGCGACTGGTACGTGACCTGAACCACAGCTATCGCCACTTTTCGCCGCTCTATCAGCTCGATTTCGATGCCAGCGGCTTCGAGTGGCTGGTGGTCGACGATCACGAAAACTCGGTCTTTGTATTTGTACGCCGCGACCGCGAGGGCAACGAACTGATCGTCGCCAGTAACTTCACGCCGGTGCCGCGTCACAACTATCGCTTCGGCGTGAATCAGCGCGGCGGCTGGCGCGAAGTGCTGAACACCGACCAGCATGATTATCACGGCAGCGATCTGCGCAATCACGGTATCGTCCATACCGATGACATCGCCAGCCACGGGCGCGCGCAGTCGTTAAGCCTGACGCTGCCGCCGCTCGCCACGCTGTGGCTGGTGCGGGAGGGCGATTGATGCTCCAGGCGGGCCAGCCGGTACCGCCGGGTGCCCATTATGACGGGCGCGGCGTCAACTTTACGCTGTTCTCGCGCCACGCGGAGCGGGTAGAGCTGTGCCTGTTTGATGAACAGGGGAGTGAGCAGCGTTTCCCTCTGCCGGCGCGTAGCGGTGACATCTGGCACGGCTATGTTCCGGCGCTAAAGCCGGGGCAGCGCTATGGCTACCGCGTGCATGGACCGTGGCAGCCAGAGCGCGGTCATCGTTTCAATCCGGCCAAACTGCTGGTCGATCCCTGTGCCAAAGCGGTATGCGGCGCGGTGCCAGACGACGCGCGCCTGCTGGGTGGAGAGTGGCAGCAGGATGATGCCGATAGCGCTGGCGTTGCCCCCAAATCGCTGGTGATCGCCGACGATTTTGACTGGCAGGACGATTGTGCGCCGCGCACGCCGTGGGGCAAGACGGTGATTTACGAGGCGCACGTTCGCGGCCTGACGCAGCAGCATCCGGAAATTCCGGAAAGGCTACGCGGGACATATGCGGCGCTGGGGCATCCTGCTATGGTGAGCTATCTGCGCCGGCTGGGTATCACCGCGCTGGAGCTGCTGCCGATAGCCGCGTTTGCCAGCGAGCCGCGCCTGCAACGGCTCGGCCTGAGCAACTACTGGGGCTACAACCCGTTTGCGCTGTGGGCGCTGCATCCGCATTACGCGGCGGGTGAAGCGGGCCAGACGCCGCTGCAGGAGTTTCAGCAGGCGGTAAAAGCGCTGCACGCGGCGGGCATTGAAGTGATTCTGGACGTGGTGTTCAACCACAGCGCCGAGCTGGAAGAGATTGGCCCGACACTGTCGCTGCGCGGCGTCGACAACGCCAGCTATTACTGGCTGGGCGATAACGGTGAATATCACAACTGGACCGGCTGTGGTAATACGCTGAACCTCAGCGATCCGCAGGTGCTTGACTGGGCGCTGGGCGCGCTGCGTTACTGGGTGCAAACCTGCCACGTTGACGGCTTTCGTTTCGATTTGGCCAGCGTGCTCGGGCGCACGCCGGATTATCGCCAGGATGCGCCGTTGTTTGTGGCCATGCAGGCCTGCCCGGTGCTGTCGCAGGTGAAACTGATCGCTGAACCCTGGGATATCGGCCCCGGCGGCTATCAGGTGGGCAACTTTCCGCCGGGCTTCGCCGAATGGAACGACCATTTTCGCGATACGGCGCGCCGCTACTGGCTGCACGGTGAGTTGAGTAACGGTGATTTTGCCCGCCGCTTTGCCGGCTCCAGCGATGTATTTCAGCGCGCGGCGCGTCTGCCACACGCCAGCATTAATCTGATCACCGCGCACGACGGCTTCACGCTGCGTGACGTGGTGAGTTATAACCAGAAGCATAATCAGGCCAACGGCGAAGATAATCGCGACGGCAGCAGCAGTAATTTCAGCCATAACCATGGTTTTGAAGGGCTGCAGGGCAACTTCGATGTGGTCGAGCGGCGGCGGCGCAGCGTGCACGCGCTGCTGACCACGCTGCTGCTGGCGCAGGGCACGCCGATGCTGCTGGCCGGTGACGAACGCGGTCACAGCCAGCACGGCAACAATAATGCGTACTGTCAGGATAATCCGCTCACCTGGCTGAACTGGCAACAGGATGATTTTGGACTGGTCGACTTCACTGCCGCGTTAATCCGGCTGCGTCAGCGTATTCCCGCGCTGACGCAGGACAGCTGGTGGCAGGAGGGCGATGGCAACGTGCAGTGGTTGAATGCCAGCGGCAAACCACTGGAAAGGGATGAGTGGGAACAGGGGATGCACAGATTGCAGATCCTGCTCTCCGGCCGCTGGTTACTAACGATAAACGCCACGGATTCGGTGAGTGACCTTGCCTTACCAGACGGAGAATGGCGAGCCATTCCTCCTTTCGCCGGGGAAGATAACCCCATCCTGACAACTGTCTGGCACGGGCCCGCACACGGCGTGTGTGTGTTCCTAAAGCAATCATAAGGAGTCAGACATGGTGAAATTAGATAGAAACGACCCCCTGATGCTGGCGCGCCAGCTCCCTACACAGACGGTTGCCCTGATCCTTGCTGGCGGGCGCGGTACGCGCCTGAAAGATCTTACCGCCAAACGCGCCAAGCCTGCCGTGCACTTCGGCGGCAAGTTCCGCATCATCGACTTTGCGCTCTCCAACTGTATCAACTCCGGGATTCGGCGCATCGGCGTCATCACCCAATATCAGTCACATACGCTGACGCAGCACATTCAGCGCGGCTGGTCCTTGTTCAACGAAGAGATGAATGAGTTTGTCGATCTGCTGCCGGCGCAGCAGCGCGCCTCGACCGAACACTGGTATCGCGGTACCGCCGATGCGGTCACGCAGAATCTCGACATCATTCGCCGCTACAACGCGCAGTACATCGTGATTCTCGCCGGGGATCACATCTACAAAATGGATTACTCGCGCATGCTGCTCGACCACGCCGATCGTGGCGCCAAGTGCACCATCGCCTGTCTGCCCGTACCGCTGCATGAGGCCACCGCGTTTGGCGTGATGGCAGTCGATGCGGACAACAATGTAATCGATTTCGTTGAGAAACCGGCGCAGCCGCCGTCCATGCCGGGCGACGACAGCAAAGCGCTGGCCAGCATGGGCATTTACGTGTTTAACGCCGATTACCTCTATGAGCTGCTGGAGGAGGATTTACAGATCGCCGACTCGAGCCACGATTTCGGTAAAGATCTGCTGCCGAAGATCGTCGCCAGCGGCGAAGCCTATGCGCACTCCTTTACGCTGTCGTGCGTACAGAACGACGAAAACGCGGAACCTTACTGGCGCGACGTCGGTACGCTGGAAGCTTACTGGCGCGCCAACCTCGATCTGGCCTCGGTGACGCCCGAACTCGATATGTATGACCACGAATGGCCGATTCGTACCCACATGGAGCCGCTGCCGCCGGCCAAATTTGTCCAGGATCGATCCGGCAGTCACGGCATGACCATGAACTCGCTGGTCTCCGGCGGCTGCATTATTTCCGGCTCGGTGGTGGTGAATTCGGTGCTGTTCCCGCGCGTGCGCGTTAACTCGTTTTGCAATATTGATTCGGCGGTGCTGCTGCCCGATGTGGTTATCGGGCGATCGTGCCGTTTGCGTCGCTGCGTCATAGACCGTGCCTGCGTCATTCCGGAAGGCATGGTGATTGGCGAAAATCCGGATGAGGATAGTCGCCGTTTTTACCGTTCAGAAGAGGGCATCGTACTGGTGACGCGCGCCATGCTGGCCAAATTGGCCGCTGCGGGTCAGTAAGTGACGAAAGGCAAAGAACATTGCCGCGTGGAACGCGGGCGATAACACAATAGGGGTTCAGGATGCAGGTTTTACATGTCTGTTCAGAGCTTTTCCCGCTGCTAAAAACCGGCGGACTGGCTGATGTCGTCGGCGCATTGCCTCAGGCACAAATTGCCGAAGGTATGGACACGCGGGTGCTGATTCCGGCGTTTCCGGATCTGCGTAAAGGGATTCCTGATACCGAAGTGGTGGCGGAGCTGCAAACCTTTGCCGGGCCGGTCCGCTTGCTGTTTGGGCCCTTCAACGGCGTGGGGATATATTTGATTGATGCGCCGGGACTGTACGATCGTCCCGGCAGCCCGTACCACGATACGTCGCAGTTTGCCTATGTCGATAACTACCTGCGCTTTGCGCTGCTCGGCTGGATGGCGGCTGAGCTGGCCAGCGGGCTGGATACTTACTGGCAGCCGGACATTGTGCACGCGCACGACTGGCACGCCGGTCTGGCACCGGCCTATATCGCCGCACGCGGACGTCCGGCGAAAACGGTGTTTACCGTGCATAACCTGGCGTATCAGGGGCTGTTTTCCGCGCGGCATCTGGACGAAATCCAGATCCCGCGCGCCTATTTTGAAATGCACGGGCTGGAATTCTACGGCCAGATTTCTTACCTAAAGGCCGGCCTGTTTTATGCCGATCATATAACTGCCGTCAGCCCGACCTATGCGCTGGAGATCACCCGGCCGGAGTTCGGCTACGGCATGGAAGCGCTGCTGGAGCAGCGGCTGCGCGAAGGACGGCTGAGCGGGATTCTCAACGGCGTCGATCCCGGCATCTGGGATCCGGCACACGACCTGCTGCTGACCGCCCGCTACGACCGCGACACGCTGGAGAGCAAAGCGGAGAATAAACGTCAGCTGCAGATTGCCATGGGGCTGAAGGTTGATGACAAAGTGCCGGTGTTCTGCGTTATCAGCCGTTTAACCAAACAGAAAGGGCTGGATCTGGTGCTGGAAGCGCTGCCGGGACTGCTGGCACAGGGCGGGCAACTGGTGCTGCTGGGCCAGGGCGATGCGGAACTGCAGCAGGGCTTCCTCGCCGCAGCTGCTGAGCATCCGGGCAGCGTCGGCGTGCAAATTGGTTATCACGAAGCGTTCTCGCACCGCATTGTCGGTGGCGCGGACGTCATTATGGTGCCCAGCCGTTTCGAACCGTGCGGTCTGACGCAGTTGTACGGCCTGAAATATGGCACGCTGCCGCTGGTCAGGCGCACCGGTGGACTGGCGGATACCGTACAGGACAGCTCGCTGGAAAACCTCGCCGACGGCGTAGCCAGCGGCTTCAGCTTCGAAGACAGCAATGCCTGGTCACTGCTGCGCGCGATTCGTCGTGCTTTTGTTTTATGGTCCCGTCCTTCACTCTGGCGTTATGTTCAGCGCCAGGCGATGGGGATGGATTTTAGTTGGCAGGTGGCAGCACAAGCCTACCGCGATCTTTATCAACGCTTGCTGTAATGAGAGATTGGGATACCGCATATGAACGCACCTTTCACCTATGCCTCACCCACGCTGACGGTTGACGCCCTCAAGCACTCAATCGCCTATAAGCTGATGTTTACCATTGGTAAAGATCCGTCGATCGCCAACAAGCATGAGTGGCTGAACGCCGCGCTGCTGGCGGTACGCGATCGCATGGTGGAGCGCTGGCTGCGCTCCAGCCGTGCGCAACTGTCGCAGGATGTGCGCCAGGTTTATTACCTGTCGATGGAGTTCCTGATGGGGCGCACGCTGGGCAATGCCTTGCTGGCGATGGGCATCTATGACGACCTCAACCAGGCGCTGGATGAGATGGGACTCGACCTCAGCGAGCTGATGGAAGAAGAGAACGATCCCGGGCTCGGCAACGGCGGTCTTGGCCGGCTGGCGGCCTGCTTCCTCGACTCGCTGGCCACGCTGGGCCTGCCCGGGCGCGGCTACGGCATTCGCTACGATTACGGCATGTTCAAACAGAACATTGTTGACGGCCAGCAGCGTGAATCGCCGGATTACTGGCTGGAATACGGCAACCCGTGGGAGTTCCAGCGCTTTAACACCCGCTACAAAGTGCGTTTTGGCGGGCGGTTGCAGCATGAAGGCAGCCGGGTGCGCTGGGTTGAGACCGAAGAGATCGTGGCTATGGCCTACGATCAGATCATCCCTGGCTTCGACACCGATGCCACCAACACGCTGCGGCTGTGGGGTGCGCAGGCCAGTAACGAAATCAACCTCGGCAAGTTCAATCAGGGCGACTACTTCGCGGCGGTGGAAGATAAAAACCACTCGGAGAACGTGTCGCGCGTGCTCTATCCCGACGACTCGACTTACTCCGGGCGCGAGCTGCGCCTGCGCCAGGAGTATTTTCTCGTCTCCGCCACGGTGCAGGATATCCTCAATCGCCACTGGCAGATGCATGAAACCTGGGACAACCTGGCCGACAAAATTGCCATCCACCTCAACGATACCCATCCGGTGCTGGCGATTCCCGAGCTGATGCGCCTGCTGATTGATGAGCACAAGTTTACCTGGGACGACGCCTTTGAAGTCACCTGCCAGGTGTTCTCGTACACCAACCATACGCTGATGAGCGAAGCGCTGGAGACCTGGCCGGTGGACATGATCGGCAAGATCCTGCCGCGTCACCTCAGCATCATTTTCGAAATCAATGACTACTTCCTGAAGACCATTCAGGATTACTATCCGGACGACTGGGATCTGATGGCGCGCATCTCGATCATCGACGAAAACGATGGTCGCCGCATCCGCATGGCGTGGCTGGCAGTGGTAGTAAGCCACAAAGTTAACGGCGTGTCGGAGCTGCACTCTAATCTGATGGTGCAGTCGCTGTTCGCCGATTTTGCTCGTCTGTTCCCGGGGCGCTTCTGCAATAAAACCAACGGCGTGACGCCGCGCCGCTGGCTGGCGCTGGCCAACCCGGCCTTGTCTGAGGTGCTGGATGACGCGATTGGCCGCACCTGGCGTACCGATCTGGCTCAGCTGAGCGAGCTGGTGCCGCACATTGACTATCCGGCGTTTATTGAACAGATCGCCGATGCCAAGTTCGCCAACAAAAAGCGCCTCGCGGAGTGGGTAGCGAAGAATATGGATATCGTGCTGGATCCGCAGGCGCTGTTCGACGTGCAGATCAAGCGTATTCACGAATACAAACGTCAGCTGCTGAACGTGCTGCACGTCATCACGCGTTACAACCGCATCAAAGCCGATCCGACCGCAGAGTGGGTGCCGCGCGTCAATATCTTCGCCGGGAAAGCGGCGTCGGCCTATTACGTCGCCAAGCACATCATTCACCTGATCAACGATGTCGCCAACGTGATCAACAACGATCCGCAGGTGAAGAACAAGCTGAAGGTGGTGTTTATCCCTAACTACGGCGTCAGCCTGGCGCAGATCATCATTCCGGCGGCGGATCTCTCCGAGCAGATCTCTACCGCCGGCACCGAAGCCTCCGGCACCAGTAACATGAAGTTTGCGCTAAACGGCGCGCTGACCATCGGTACGCTGGACGGGGCCAACGTGGAGATGCGCGAGCACGTCGGCGCAGAGAATATCTTTATCTTCGGCAACACCACGCCGCAGGTGGAGAAGCTGCGCACTGAGGGCTATAACCCGCGCAAATACTATGAAGAGGATGCGGAACTGCACCAGGCGCTGACGCAAATCGCCAGCGGCGTCTTCAGCCCACAGGAGCCGGGGCGCTACCGTAACCTGTTCGACGCGCTGGTCAACTTTGGCGATCACTATCAGCTGCTGGCGGATTACCGCAGTTATGTGGATACCCAGGATAAGGTAGATAAGCTTTATCGTCAGCCGGAAGAGTGGCAGCGGCGTGCGGCGCTGAACATCGCCAATATGGGTTATTTCTCCGCCGACCGTACCATTCAGGAGTACGCGGATGAGATCTGGCATATTTCGCCGGTGAGGTTATAAACGAGGCACATTCTGTAGCGGCGCAATTTATTGCGCGGTTTTTAACAACGCGCGATAAATCGCGCCGCTACCGTTGGTGCAAACTTACTTCAGGGTAATGCTCTTCACAATCGCATCGGCATCGCTCTGCGCCTGCTGCTGATTGTCGGCGGGCAGGGTGATCTGCAGTGTCAGCAGTTTACCGTCCACCTTCGCCAGAATAACCGAGGACCAGGAGGTCTGGTTATTGGCGGAAATCACCGTATCCAGCTGCTGTGCCGGCTGGTCTTTCAGCGTCACCGCTTTATTCGACACCACCTGCAGCTGCGGATCGCGGTTGCGCTGCTGCTGCTCCAGACGCTGAGCCAGCGCATCCAGTGCTTCATTGGTCGGATCGCCCGCAATCACGATAATCGCGCGCTGGCCGGTTTCATCGGCATACACGTGCATATTGGTGGATTCCGAACCCAGCTTGCCGCTCTTATCTGACATGCCTGCTGGCAGGCTGAAACTCAGCTTACCGTCCATCAGGTTTACTGTCTGTGCTGACTGACTGGCGCTGGCGCCGTTGCTGTTTGCCGCCGTGTCGTCTTTCTTCTGATCACACGCCGCCAGGCCTAACACCAGCAGGCCGATGCCCGCATATTTCACTAATTTACGCATTCTTATCCCTTCGTAAGGTTTCCATCAGCCGTTATCAAAACGGAATCGGTGCTTAAAAGCAATCAGCGCTTTGTCAGGAAATCTTAGCGTGCCGTGGCGTTTCGTCTACGTTCAATTAGCCGAAATTCATCTGGCGCTGAGCCGAACGTTCCGCCAGGCGCTTAAGTGCCGCATTGAGCAGAACACCGTAAGCAGGCAGGAAGAAAACCATGCAGATCAGCACTTTGAAGCTGTAATCCACCAGTGCGATCTCCACCCAGTGGCTGGCCATGAACGGGTCCGGACTCTTATAAAAGGCGATAAAGAAGAAGGCCAGCGTATCGCTGATATTGCCGAGGAACATGGCACAGGCAGGCGCAATCCACCACTGCGGCAGTTTACGCAGGCGGTTAAACACGTGCACGTCAAGGATCTGCCCCAGCGCATAGGCCATAAAGCTGGCGCAGGCGATACGCGCCACGAACAGATTGACCTCCTGCAGCGAGGCCCAGCCCTGCCACGCGCCCTGATAAAACACGCATGACACGATGTAGGAGATAAACAGCGCCGGAATCATCACCGCAAGGATAATGCGCCGTGCCAGCGGTGCGCCAAAAATACGCACGGTGAGATCGGTGGCGAGAAAAATAAACGGGAAGCTAAACGCACCCCAGGTGGTGTGGAAACCGAAAATCGCGACCGGCAGCTGTACCAGATAGTTACTGGAGGTAATCACCAGCAGGTGAAACAGCGACAGCCAGAATAGCGCATGCATGCGCTGACGAGCAGAGAAGTTGATCATAAAGGCCTTTTTAGTAATGGGGTGAGGGAACCCATCCTCTTCATACTTCAGGTTTTATGTGAGCAGGCTTGCCGCCTTCCTGAAACCTGAATTATTTTGAGGAATTGGCAGTAACATTAAAAAATCGGACGGCATCTTAGCGTGTTGCGCAACAAATGCAATGGTTAATTTTAACGCAATCGTTCTCGCCTTGCGCGCGCGCTGTAGCGCGTTAGAATGAGCGCCCACCCTGAATAAAGACAGAGAATCATGAGCGATCCTTTTTCCGCTGCGGACCATACGCTTGATGCGCTTGGGCTGCGCTGCCCGGAGCCGGTGATGATGGTGCGCAAAACCGTGCGTACCATGCAGGCGGGCGAAACGTTGCTGATCATCGCCGACGATCCGGCGACCACGCGTGATATTCCCGGCTTCTGCCGCTTTATGGAGCATCAGCTGCTGGCACAGCAGACCGAGAGCCTGCCGTACCAGTATTTGATCCAGAAAGGCGCGGATGCCTGATCGCGGCATCCGCCCGCCTCAGCGCTGACGCAGCAGGCGCAGCGCGTTGGCGGTGACCAGCGCGGTGGCACCCGAATCGGCCAGCACCGCCAGCCAAAGGCCGGTAAAGCCGAGCAGCGTGGTGACGAGGAAAATCGCCTTCAGCCCCAGCGCCAGCGCAATATTCTGACGGATGATGGCGCGCGTGCGGCGTGCCAGCTGCACGGTGCGCGGCAGAATCGCCAGGTTATTCTGCGTCAGAGCCGCATCGGCCGCTTCCAGCGCCACATCGGTGCCGCTGCCCATGGCAATCCCCAGCGTCGCGGCCTTCATGGCTGGCGCATCGTTGATGCCATCGCCGACCATCGCCAGCGGCTGCTGTTCGCCCAGTTCACGCACGGCGGCTACCTTATCCGCAGGCAACAGACCGGCGCGATAGCTGATGCCGAGTTCAGCGGCTATCGCGGCGGCGGCGCGCGGATTATCGCCGGTCAGCATCACGCTATGAATCCCCAGCGCCTGCAGCGCCGCCAGCGCACTGCGCGCCTCCTCGCGCAGCAAATCCTGCAGCGCCAGCAGCCCGAGCGGCTGTGCTTCGCGCAACAGCACCACCACGGTTTTGCCCTGTGCTTCCAGCTGCGCAATCTGCTGCTGCTGCGCGTCACTCAGCGCCGCCACATCACGCGGTGCCAGCAGTTGATGCATCACGCCGTTGATCTGCGCGCGAATGCCGCTGCCGGCCAGCGTTTGCTGATGCTGCGCCGGCGGAATCACCTGCTGCTGGCGCTGCGCTTCCGCGACTATTGCTCGCGCCAGCGGATGGCCGGAGCCCTGCTCAATGGCGGCCGCGAGGCTGAGCAGCTGTTGCTGTGTATCTGCGCCAAACGGCTGCACGTCGGTGACCTGCGGTTTACCGGCGGTCAGGGTGCCGGTTTTATCAAACGCCAGTGCCTGCACCCGGCTGAGGCGTTCCAGCGCCGCGCCGCCTTTAATCAGCGCGCCCTGGCGAGCCGCCGCCGCCAGGCCGGAAGTGATAGCGGCAGGCGTGGAGATCACCAGCGCGCACGGACAGCCAATCAGCAGCAGCGTCAGCCCTTTGTAGATCCACGGCAGCCAGGCGCCTAATCCGAGCAGCGGCGGCAGCACCATCACCAGCAGCGCCAGCAGCATGATGGCCGGCGTGTAGAGGCGGCTGAAGCGATCGATAAAACGCTCCACCGGCGCGCGGTGACTTTCAGCTTCTTCTATCAACTGCAGAATGCGGTCGATAGCGCTGTGGCCCGGCTGTGAGGTCACGCGCAGCGTCACCAGCCGATCCACGCTGGTAGCGCCTGCCATCACGGCATCGCCCGGCTGATGGGCCACCGGTAGCGATTCGCCGGTCAGCGCGCTTTCATCAAAGCTGGCGCTGGCGTGCAGCAGCTCGGCATCGGCAGGCAGACGACCGCCTGCCGCTACTTCAATCACATCGCCGGGCTGCAGCGCCGCCAGTGACACCTGCTCACGCTGTGTGCCATTGACGCGTGTGGCGGTGTCCGGACGCAGCGCCATCAGCGCGGTGACGCCACGGCGCGCCCGCGCGGCGGCATAGGCTTCCAGCCGTTCTCCCAGCTGGAACAGCAGCAGCACCATGGCAGCTTCGGCGTGGGCGCCAATCACCAGTGCGCCCGCGGCGGCGAGGGTCATCAGGGTTTCAATGCTGAACGGCGAGCCGCTGCGTATGGCCTGCCACGCGCTGCGGGCTACCGGCACCAGACCGACCAGCGTGGTAAGCACAAACAGGCGATCGCCCCACAGCGGCGTGAGCTGGCTCAGCAGCCAGCTGGCAATCATCAACAGCGTGAGCAGTATGAGTGAGGCATTATCGCGCCAGCGGCGCGCCGCCGGTGCGGGGTTCTCAGTGGATTTCAGGCTAAAGCCGGCGTGGTTAACGGCCTGTTCGATAGCCGGACGAATATCGCTGTGCGCCTCCACCAGCAGATTTTCACTGGCGAATATCACCCGCGCGCTGGCGACCTGCGGCAGCTTTTGCACGGCGGTTTCGATTTTGCGGGCGCAGCTCGGGCAGTCCATGCCGGCAATCTGCCAGCGAAACTGATAGGACGCGGATGCGCGCCTGTCGCTGTCGGCGTCGCCGCCGCCGGGACTGTCGTCATCGCTGGTGCAGCAGCCGCAATCGCTGGACGCGGCCACCGGTTGCGCGGCGGAAATCTTCAGGGATGCAGGCTGAACGCTGCGTACCGCGCACAGCGGTTTTGGCTGACGGTGTGATTTGCCACAGCGGCAAGAGTGGGCATGTTGATGCATGTGACCTCCGGTTGCAGAAGCGGGCCGATGCCCGCAGTCTGCATGCTACACTCTGGAGTGGACTCCAGAGTCAAGCGGTGAGGTCAATTTTTTTAGTACAGCCACAGTGAACGCACAATCATGAAGTGACCGGCGAAGTAGCAGGCGGCGACAATCGCGCTGTCAGCGCTGAAGCGGCGGCGATAGTGCGAGATAAACCACACGATGTTAGCCAGCAACAGCAGTACGGCACCCACCAGCAGCGAGAAACTGTAATCGGTCGGACGGAAGAAGTAATTTTCCGCCGCCATCCAGTTCATCACCAGCGTCATGCCAATCAGCGTACAGATCGGCCAGCGCAGCGTATCCAGTTTTGACCAGATAATGGCGATCACGATGATACCAATCACCAGGAAGGTGAGCGGAATTGGCCAGAAGAAGCTCATGGTCATGTGCGCGGCAAAGCTGATGGTGTACAGCAGATGCGAAAGGAAAAAGGCGCCGAGCGCATACAGCATCTGCTGACGCGGCAGCAGGGTTAACGCATCGCCCACCAGCGTAGCGACCAGGCCAGCCAGAATCAGGTAGTCGGTGGTGTTAAGCGTGGGAGCCTGCCACGCCCAGGCAACCAGCAACAGCAGCGTAACGGGTTTGAACAGCCAGCGCTGCCACTGCGGGCCGCGGTAGGAGGCATCGACATACAGCCAACCGGAAAAAAGGACTGCAAGGAAAGACCAAAGCATTTTTTCTCCCTTTTGTGAACGTGTCGCCCACATTGATGAATTTTCCCAAAATCGCGATCTCAGTTTAAGTTACTGGCGGCAAATGTGACAATCGGGCAACTCTGGTTGTATGCTTTGGCGTCTTTTATCTGTTAACCCCCGACGTAAAGTGCGAGAGAAAACATGAGCAAACCACCGCTAATCTTTTTTATCGTCCTGGCTGTAATTGCCATCCTGGCAACCCGTCAGTTTATCAAGCAGCGCCGCGAAGCCGCGGTCAACGACGCTTCACCGGTGCGCTCAATGAGTGTGGAAGTGAAAACCAAGCGAGAGTTTCCGGCCCCCAATCGCCGTTCGCGTCAGCGCGAAGAGATTGTGGCGGAAGAGATGAAGTATGAAGCCTGGTTCCATCCGCTGAACGGCGCCGGTGATTTTAAGGTCAACGTCAGCGCCAGCGATTATCACCAGATGGACAAAGGCGTGAAGGGCGAGCTGAAAATGCAGGGCACGCGCTTTGTCAGCTTTACCCCGGCGCAATAGGCACTAAAGCGCACGGGGCTGAAGCCGCGCGCTGTCTTACGTTACGACGGATAGTGCTTTTTCTGCCACGCCAGCAGTTCAAATACGCCAAAGAAGAAGATTTTCGCCTGTGTGGCGCGGCTCAGCTTTGGCGCTTCCTTTGGTTGCGTGGCACGCAGCAGCACCAGCTGCAGGCCGTGCATCACCACCATAAAGAACAGCGCAACATGGACAAAGTAGCGCAGCGGCGTCGGGAAGGGGTGCACCAGGTTAAGCAGCAGAAATGCCCAGACGCAAATCATCAGCAAACGTCCCAGATTAAGCCACATCATCGGTCTCCTGTTGGCGTTGATAGAGGCGATAGGCCACCTGACCGGCAATCTTCTCGCGATACAGATCCCAGTTAGCCGGGGCCAGCGGGGTGCCGTGTTCCACTTCGCTCTCAACATAAATCAGCGCGTGGGCGGCGAGCCAGCCATTGTTCTCCAGCAGCGTTAGTGTCTCCTGCAGCAGGCCTTTGCGGAACGGGGGATCAACAAACACCACGTCGAATGGCTCGCCGGGCTGGCTCAGCCACTGCAGCGTATTGGTCTGGACGACGCTGGCGTTACTGGCGCGCAGCGTGTGCAGGTTTTGCGTCAGCTGCTGCGCCACGTGACGTTCCAGTTCCAGCAGTGTTGCGGAGGCGGCATAGCGCGACAGCGCTTCTAAGCCCAGCGCGCCGCTGCCGGCATAGCAATCGAGGCAGCGCGCCTGCTGGATATCCGGCGCCAGCCAGTTAAATAGCGTTTCACGCACGCGATCGGTGGTCGGGCGCAGGCCGGCGCTGTCCGGCACCGGCAATTTGCGGCCGCGCCACTGTCCGCCAATCAGGCGAATCTGGCCTGCCGCGCCGCTGTTGCGGGGGGATTTACTCATTTCGCTCACAACTCGTCATAATTTGTTGCGTAGTTTAACGGGCGTAGCAGGCAGAAGAAACGTTAAAAAAGGGTGCTGTGGTGCGCTGGCAGGAAAGTGTTAGACTACTAAGTTGATAAAGCGGACGTAATTGCCTGATTTTTACGCCGCTCACGCGCGAAAAAGTGAATTTTTTATCCCCTGGGAACAGCGTGCTACCGGGAATAAGCCATCGAGGAGTGTGGTCACACAATGGCAAAAGAGAAAAAACGCGGCTTTTTTTCCTGGCTGGGCTTTGGCAAAGAAGAGCAGCAGCCAGCGGAAGAGCAGGCGCAGCAGCAGCCGACCGATCAACCGGCACCCGCCGCTGAAGAGAGCGCGTTAGCAAGCGCCGAAGCGCAGGCCGCCGAAACCGTGATCGTCACTGAACAGGTGGCAGAACAGCAGGCCGAATCGCCGGTTCACGCCGACGCTGAAACGCATCCCGTTGCGGAAGCAGAAACCGCTGCCGAATCCGACGCTAACGCTGATGACGCAGAAACCGCTGCCGTCAGCGCGATTGAAGAAGAGGTACTGCCGGAAGATCATCCGCAGCCGGAGCTGATGCCGGTTGAAGAGGAGCCGCAGGCTGAAGAACTGATTATTGAAGCACCGGTTTTATCTGAGGAGCCTCAGCCAGAGGAAGCAGAGGAAGCAGAGGACGCAGAGGATGCAGACGCACCGCTGAGCGATGAAGAACTGGAAGCGCTGGCGTTAGCGGAAACCTATGCCGAAGACGCGGCTGAAGAGCGCGTGGCGACAGACACCGTGAGCGATCTGCCGCTGGCGGCCGCGCCGATTGTGGCTCAGGAGCAGGAGCGCCCCACCAAAGAGGGCTTCTTTGCCCGCCTGAAACGCAGCCTGGTCAAAACGCGTGAAAACCTCGGATCCGGCTTTATCAGCCTGTTCCGCGGCAAAAAAATCGATGACGAGCTGTTTGAAGAGCTGGAAGAGCAGCTGCTGATTGCCGATGTCGGCGTGGAAACCACGCGCCGTATCATCACCAGCCTGACGCAACAGGCCAGCCGTAAGCAGCTGCGCGATGCCGAAGCGCTGTATGGCCTGCTGAAGGCTGAAATGGCCGGCATTCTGGAAAAGGTCGATGCTCCGCTGGACGTGGCGGGCAAAACGCCGTTCGTTATCCTGATGGTCGGCGTTAACGGCGTGGGTAAAACCACCACCATCGGTAAGCTGGCGCGTCAGTATCAGGCGCAGGGCAAGTCCGTCATGCTGGCGGCGGGGGACACCTTCCGCGCGGCGGCGGTAGAGCAGCTGCAGGTCTGGGGCCAGCGCAACAATATTCCGGTGGTCGCGCAGCATACGGGCGCGGATTCTGCGTCGGTCATTTTTGACGCCATCCAGGCGGCGAAATCGCGCCACGTTGACGTGCTGATCGCCGATACCGCCGGCCGCCTGCAGAACAAAGCGCACCTGATGGAAGAGCTGAAAAAAATCACCCGCGTGATGAAGAAGCTGGACGAAGAGGCACCGCATGAGGTGATGCTGACGATTGACGCCAGCACCGGCCAGAACGCCATGAGCCAGGCGAAGCTGTTCCACGAAGCGGTCGGCCTGACCGGCATCACCCTGACCAAGCTCGACGGCACCGCAAAAGGTGGCGTGATCTTCTCGGTGGCCGATCAGTTTGGCATTCCGATTCGTTATATCGGTGTCGGGGAAGGCATCGAAGATTTACGGCCGTTTAAGGCCGCCGACTTTATTGAGGCACTGTTTGCCCGAGAGGAATAATTGGCATGATTCGCTTTGAAGAGGTCAGTAAGGCTTATCTGGGAGGACGCCAGGCGCTGCAGGGCGTGGATTTCCATTTGCGTCCCGGTGAGATGGCGTTTCTGACCGGCCACTCAGGCGCGGGGAAAAGTACCTTACTGAAGCTGATTTGTGGCATTGAGCGCCCGAGCGCCGGGCAAATCTGGTTCAGCGGTCACGATATTTCCCGGCTGCGTCACAGCGAAGTGCCTTTCCTGCGCCGCCAGATCGGCATGATTTTCCAGGATCACCACCTGCTGATGGATCGTTCGGTCTACGACAACGTGGCGATCCCGCTGATTATTTCCGGCGCCAGCGGCGAGGATATTCGCCGTCGCGTGTCGGCGGCGCTGGACAAAGTCGGCCTGCTCGACAAAGCAAAAAGTTATCCGATTCAGCTCTCTGGCGGTGAACAGCAGCGCGTCGGCATTGCCCGCGCGGTAGTGAATAAACCGGCCGTGCTGCTGGCGGATGAACCGACCGGTAACCTCGATAACGCGCTGTCGGAAGATATTTTGCGCCTGTTTGAAGAGTTCAACCGCGTGGGCGTTACGGTACTGATGGCGACGCACGACATCGGGCTGATCGCACGCCGCAATTATCGCGTGATGACGCTGAATCAGGGACGTCTGCACGGAGGCCACGATGGTCAATAAACGTAACAAGCGTCCGGCTGCGCCGAAAACGGCGAAGCAGCCGTCAAAGAGCAAAGCGCTGAAGGGCGGCTGGCAGGAGCAGTGGCGCTACGCGTGGCGCGGTACGCTGTCCGACATGTATCGTCAGCCGCTGGCGACGCTGCTGACGGTAATGGTGATCGCGATTTCGCTGACGCTGCCCAGCGTGTGCTACATGGTGTGGAAAAACGTCAGCCAGGCCGCCGCGCAGTGGTACCCGGCGCCGCAGCTGACGGTTTACCTCGACAAAGCGCTGGATGACACGGCGGCAGAGAACGTGACCGCCGAGCTGAAAAAGCTCGATGGCGTGGACAAGGTGAACTACCTGACGCGTGAAGAGGCGCAAAGCGAGTTCCGCAACTGGTCCGGCTTTGGTGGTGCGATGGATATGCTGGAGCAGAACCCGCTGCCGGCGGTGGCGATCATCACGCCGAAGCTGAACTTCCAGAACTCCGATACCATGGCCAATCTGCGCGATCGCGTAGCGAAAGTGCAGGGCGTGGATGAAGTGCGCATGGATGACAGCTGGTTTGCGCGTTTAGCCGCACTCACCGGGCTGGTGGGGCAGGTGGCGTCAATGATCGGCCTGCTGATGGTGGTGGCGGTGTTCCTGGTGATTGGCAACAGCGTGCGTCTGAGCATTTTTGCCCGGCGTGACACCATCAACGTGCAGAAGCTGATTGGCGCGACCGATGGCTTTATTCTGCGGCCCTTCCTCTACGGCGGCGCGCTGCTCGGTTTCAGCGGTGCGGTGCTGTCGCTGATTCTGTCGGAAGTGCTGGTGCTGCGCCTGCAGTCGGTGGTGGCGCAGGTCGCCTCTGTCTTCGGTACCAGCTTCGCGCTGGAGGGCTTTTCGTGGGATGAAGGTCTGCTGCTGCTGTTAATCGCGGCCATCATCGGCTGGATTGCCGCCTGGCTGGCGACGGTGCAACATTTACGTCGTTTTACGCCGCAGTAACCCATAGCAACGATTTTTTGATATACTCTTCCTCTGCTGCCGACGACCTGGGAGCAGAGGATTTCTCCGATTTCCCCCGCCGTCATCTGTGTGTAAAATATTCACTGCTATAATTGAACTTGTGGATAACTTTGACGTCCAAGTAGCACAGATTGCTTTTGGTTTTCACGCGTCGTTGACATAATGTAACGGCTGCGCAGGGAAACGAGCAGCAAGTCCATTGAATTTGTGAGGGTTTGAATGACCAAAGAAATGCAAACTTTAGCGATTGCTCCTCTGGGCAACCTGGAATCTTACGTCCGGGCTGCTAACAACTGGCCGGTATTAACGGCAGAAGAGGAAAAAGCACTGGCTGAGCGGCTGCATTACCAGGGCGATCTGGATGCAGCTAAGACGCTGATCCTGTCTCACCTGCGCTTTGTTGTTCATATCGCTCGTAACTATTCCGGTTACGGCCTGCCGCAGGCGGACCTGATCCAGGAAGGTAACATCGGCCTGATGAAGGCGGTGCGTCGCTTCAACCCGGAAGTCGGGGTGCGTCTGGTGTCGTTTGCCGTGCACTGGATCAAAGCGGAGATTCACGAGTACGTGCTGCGTAACTGGCGTATCGTGAAAGTTGCCACCACCAAAGCACAGCGCAAACTGTTCTTTAACCTGCGTAAAACCAAGCAGCGTCTCGGCTGGTTCAATCAGGATGAAGTCGAAATGGTGGCGCGCGAGCTGGGTGTCAGCAGCAAAGACGTGCTGGAAATGGAGTCGCGCATGGCGGCCCAGGATATGACCTTCGACATGTCGTCTGATGACGATGCGGGCGAAGGCAAGCCGATGGCACCGGTGCTGTATCTGCAGGATAAAACCTCTGACTTTGCCGACGGCATTGAAGAGGATAACTGGGATGCGCACGCCGCTGACAAGCTGAGCGATGCAATGCTGAGCCTTGATGAGCGTAGCCAGCACATTATCCGCGCCCGCTGGCTGGATGATGACAACAAAACCACGCTGCAGGAGCTGGCTGACCAGTACGGTGTGTCTGCCGAGCGCGTGCGTCAGCTGGAAAAGAACGCCATGAAGAAACTGCGTATGGCAATTGAAGCCTGATTAACGGCTGACAGATAAATGGGGCGACCAGCGGGTCGCCCTTTTTTATGCGCGCAATAACCGGCGACGACGCATGACCTGTGCGGATTGCAGCACGGTCGCCATGAATGGCGACCCTACAGGACGCGCATGCATAGGCATCGTTAATCACGACCCCACGCAATCTGTACGCTCGTTCGCAATCCCCGCAGGGTGCGCATTCATGCGCACCGTTAATCACGCTCCTGCGCCACATACGCATCCATGCGCACCACTCTGCACGGCGTAAAATCGCCGCTTAACGCACCCACCCGTCGCTCTGCGCGCGGAAACCACACGCCTGCATAAACGCCGCGCGTACGCGCTGATCGTCTTCGCCGTCATCGGCAACCCACCAGTGATCCAGCGCGCTGTTCTGCGCTATCGTCTCTTCCAGCAGATACTGCCCTACGCCGCGCCGCCGCGTAACTTCACGCACTTCCAGCTGCGTAATCTTGCCCAGCGTGCCGCGAATCTCCAGCCGCAGCGCCCCAAGCAGGCGATCATTAAAGCGCGCTGCATACAGCCGCTGCGCTTCACTGAGGCTGGCTTCCAGCTGCGCGATATCCTGCTGCGGCCAGACTTTGGCTAAATCCAGTCGATCCTGCGGCGTCAGCGTGCTGATGCGCTGAATAGTGAGCTTCATAACCCTTACCTGTACTGGCAGAAAGGCCTTAGTGTAGCGAATTTAGACAGTCAGAGCGCTGTCACTTTTTTGCGATGAAAAGAGGTCAAATGCCAGCCACTTTGCCAGGATTGTGGAGTAAGCCCGCATCGATCGCTGAAAAAGCCAGCATAACGCGCTGGCCTGGTGGTGAAAAACCGGCCATAAAAACCAGAGTAATCTGCTGTTCCCGTCAGCTTTTACTGAATATGTCAGTTGATTTACAGAAGAAAGTTCCTGTTTAATAACCTGAAAAATAAAGCCTTCTTAACAAAAAATGCCAGAAAAGAGCGCTAACTCATTATTCTCAAATCAGTTTTGCTCTTTGACTGGCAGATAAATAACCAATCACAACAGACACGACACAACAGATGGGGAAGTTCGCATGAAAATGAGTAAAGGACGCGCATTACTGGCGGGTTGCGTAGCGCTGGCGATGAGCCATGCGGTACTGGCGAAAGACATCAAAATTGCGATTGTCGGTGCGGCAACCGGCCCGGTGGCGCAGTACGGTGACATGCAGTTCACCGGTGCGGCCCAGGCGATCAAGGACATCAACGCCAAAGGCGGCGTAAACGGCGACAAGCTGGTTGGCGTAGAATATGACGACGCCTGTGACCCGAAACAGGCGGTTGCGGTGGCCAACAAAGTGGTTAATGACGGCATCAAATACGTTATCGGCCACCTGTGCTCCTCCTCCACTCAGCCAGCATCAGACATTTATAACGATGAAGGCATTCTGATGATCACCCCGGCGGCTACTGCGCCTGAACTGACCGCGCGCGGCTATGCCGACGTGATGCGTACCACCGGTCTGGATTCCGATCAGGGCCCGACCGCTGCCAACTACATCCTCGATCAGATCAAACCAAAACGTATTGCCGTGGTGCATGACAAGCAGCAGTACGGTCAGGGCCTGGCGGAATCCGTGCAGAAAACCCTGAAGGCGAAAGGCGGCAACGTGGTGCTGTTCGAAGGGATCACCGCTGGCGATAAAGATTTCTCCACGCTGATTGCGCGCCTGAAGAAAGAGAATGTCGACTTCGTTTACTACGGCGGTTACTACCCGGAACTGGGCCAGATTCTGCGTCAGGCCAAAACCGCCGGTCTGAAAGCCGGCTTTATGGGACCAGAAGGGGTCGGCAACGCTTCCCTGTCTAACATCGCGGGTGACGCCTCTGAAGGCCTGTACGTGACGCTGCCGAAGCGCTACGACCAGCTGCCAGACAACAAAGCGATTGTGGACGCGATCAAAGCCAACAGCGCATCAAACCGCAAAGATCCAACCGGCCCGTTCGTCTGGACCACCTATGCGGCTATTCAGTCACTGGTGGCGGGCATTGAGCGCAGCAAAAGCGATGAGCCTGATGCGATTGCTAAAAACCTGAAAGAGGGTGCGCCGGTGCCCACCGTGATGGGTAACCTGAGCTGGGACCAGAAGGGCGATCTGAAGGGCTTCGAATTTGGCGTCTTCAAATGGCACAAAGACGGTTCTTCTACCGCAGTTAAGTAAGCACGCTCCTGAATTGTCCCTCTCCTGATGGGCGAGGGCAGGGTGCGGCACCGCGCACGCGCGCTGAATGAGGCGCTGCGACGCGGTGCTCTCACCCTAACCCGGTGCCGAACGCACCGGGGATTTCCCGTTTACATGCAGGTCCTCACTATGTCCGAGCAGTTTCTCTATTTCATTCAGCAGATGTTCAACGGGGTCACCCTCGGGAGCACCTACGCGCTGATCGCCATCGGTTACACCATGGTTTACGGCATCATCGGCATGATCAACTTCGCCCACGGCGAGGTATACATGATCGGCAGCTATGTCTCCTTTATCGTGATTGCCGCCCTGATGATGATGGGTATCGACACCTCGTGGCTGATGATTGCCGCCGGGTTCGTGATGGCGGTGATTATCTCCAGCGCCTACGGCTGGAGCATCGAGCGCGTGGCGTATAAGCCGGTGCGCTCCTCCAAACGCCTGATCGCGCTGATCTCGGCGATTGGTATGTCGATCTTTCTGCAGAACTACGTCAGCCTGACGCAGGGCTCGCGCGATCTGGCGCTGCCCAGCCTGATCACCGGCCAGTGGACGCTGGGTGAGAGCAACGGCTTTGCCGCCACGCTCACCACCATGCAGCTGGTTATCTGGGTCGTCACCTTCCTCGCGATGCTGGCGCTGACGCTGTTCATCCGCTATTCGCGCATGGGCCGCGCCTGCCGCGCCTGCGCTGAAGATCTGAAAATGGCCAGCCTGCTGGGCATCAACACCGACCGCGTGATCTCACTGACCTTTGTGATCGGCGCAGCGATGGCGGCCGTGGCTGGCGTGCTGCTGGGGCAGTTTTACGGCTCCATCAACCCGTTCATCGGCTTTATGGCCGGCATGAAAGCCTTTACCGCGGCGGTACTGGGCGGCATCGGCAGCATTCCGGGCGCGATGATTGGCGGCCTGGTGCTGGGCATTGCGGAAGCGCTGACGTCAGCCTATCTGTCGACTGAATATAAAGACGTGGTGTCGTTCGCGCTGCTGATCGTGGTGCTGCTGGTGATGCCAACCGGTATCCTGGGCCGTCCGGAGGTGGAGAAAGTATGAAACGCCTCGGTCTGGTTAACGCCGTGGTCTCCACGGTGATGCTGCTGGTGCTCGCCAGCTTCTTTATGGGCATGCGCCTCGATCTCGACGGTACCAAACTGGTGGTGGCGAATGCGGGTGCCGTGCGCTGGAACTGGATCTTCCTCGGCTGCGCAGTGGTGTTTGTGTTCCAGCTGCTGCGTCCGCTGTTGCAGGGCAAGTTCAAGCGCAGTGGCAAAGGGCTGGTGCTGCCGGGTTTTGACGGTTCGACACCAAAGCAAAAACTGCTGATGCTGCTGGTGATTGTTGCCGCCGTCGCCTGGCCCTTCTTCGTGTCGCGCGGCAGCGTGGATATCGCCACCCTGACGCTGATCTACGTGATGCTCGGCCTCGGCCTGAATGTGGTAGTGGGCCTGTCCGGCCTGCTGGTGCTGGGCTACGGCGGCTTTTACGCCATCGGTGCTTACACCTTTGCGCTGCTGAATCACTATTACGGCTTTGGCTTCTGGGAAAGTCTGCCGCTGGCCGGTATTGTCGCCGGTGCCTTTGGCCTGCTGCTGGGCTTCCCGGTGCTGCGGTTGCGCGGTGACTATCTGGCGATTGTGACGCTCGGCTTTGGTGAGATCGTGCGTATTCTGCTGCTCAACAGCACATCAATCACTGGCGGTCCCAACGGAATCGCGCAGATTCCCAAGCCAAGCCTGTTTGGTATTGAATTTGGCCGGCGCGTCAGTGAAGGCGGCTGGACCACCTTCCACGATCTGACGGGCCTGGCGTACGATCCCAATCACCGCGTGATTTTCCTTTATCTGGTGGCGCTGCTGCTGGTGGTGCTGACGCTGTTCGTCATCAATCGTCTGCTGCGCATGCCGCTGGGGCGTGCGTGGGAAGCGCTGCGTGAAGATGAGATCGCCTGCCGTTCGCTCGGTCTCAGCCCAACGCGCATCAAGCTGACGGCCTTTACCATCAGCGCGGTGTTCGCCGGTTTCGCCGGTACGCTGTTTGCCGCGCGTCAGGGCTTTGTCAGCCCGGAATCTTTCACCTTTGTCGAGTCCGCGTTTGTGCTGGCGATTGTGGTGCTGGGCGGCATGGGTTCGCAGCTGGCGGTGATCCTGGCCGCGATTCTGCTGGTGGTGTCGCGCGAGCTGATGCGTGATTTGAACGAGTACAGCATGCTGGTACTCGGTGGGTTGATGGTGCTGATGATGATCTGGCGTCCGCAGGGGCTGCTGCCGATGAAGCGTCCGCACCTGAAGCTGAAACAGGCAAAACAAGGAGAGCAGGCATGAGTCAGCCTTTATTAGCCGTTGAAGGCCTGATGATGCGCTTCGGCGGCCTGCTGGCCGTCAACAACGTGGCGCTGGAACTGCATCCGCAGGAGATCGTCTCGCTGATTGGCCCGAACGGGGCGGGGAAAACCACGGTATTCAACTGCCTGACCGGTTTCTATAAGCCAACGGGCGGTACCATCAAACTGCGCGATCAGCCATTGCAGGGCCTGCCGGGGCAGAAGATTGCGCGCATGGGCGTGGTGCGGACCTTTCAGCACGTGCGCCTGTTCCGTGAGATGACGGTGATTGAAAACCTGCTGGTGGCGCAGCATCAGCATCTGAAAAGCGGCGTGTTCTCCGGGCTGTTTAAAACCCCGGCGTTCCGGCGCGGCGAGAGCGAAGCGCTGGACCGCGCGGCCAGCTGGCTGGAGCGCATTGGCCTGCTGGAGCTGGCTAACCGCCAGGCCGGAAATCTGGCTTACGGCCAGCAGCGCCGGCTGGAGATCGCCCGCTGCATGGTGACGCGTCCGGAAATCCTGATGCTCGACGAACCGGCCGCCGGCCTCAATCCGCGCGAAACGCACGAGCTGGATGAGCTGATCGCTGAACTGCGCGGCGAACACAAGGTGACGGTGTTGCTGATTGAACACGATATGAAACTGGTGATGGGCATTTCTGACCGCATTTATGTGGTGAATCAGGGAACGCCGCTGGCCAACGGTACGCCGGAAGAAGTGCGTAACAACCCGGATGTGATCCGTGCTTATTTAGGTGAGGCGTAACATGGCGAACCCGATTTTAACTTTACAGGGCGTCAGTGCGCACTATGGCCCGATCCAGGCACTGCATAACATTAATCTGCACATCAGCCAGGGCGAAATCGTGACGCTGATTGGCGCTAACGGCGTAGGCAAAACCACGCTGCTCGGTACGCTGTGTGGCGAGCCGCGCGCCACCAGCGGCACCATCACCTTTGATGGCAAAACCATTACCGACTGGCAGACGGCAAAAATCATGCGTGAAGCGATTGCCATCGTGCCGGAAGGCCGGCGCGTGTTTTCGCGCATGACGGTGGAAGAGAACCTGGCGATGGGCGGCTTTTTCGCGACGCGTCAGCAGTATCAGGAGCGCATTGAGCGCGTTTATCAGCTGTTCCCCCGGCTGGCGGAGCGCAAAGTGCAGCGCGCCGGCACCATGTCCGGCGGTGAGCAGCAGATGCTGGCGATTGGCCGCGCCCTCATGAGCCAGCCGCGCCTGCTGCTGCTGGACGAGCCATCGCTGGGTCTGGCGCCGATCATTATCCAGCAGATTTTCGACACCATCGAACAGCTGCGTAAAGAGGGCATGACCATCTTCCTCGTCGAGCAGAACGCCAACCAGGCGCTGAAGCTGGCCGATCGCGGTTACGTGCTGGAGAATGGTCACGTGGTGCTGGAGGATAGCGGTGAAGCGTTGTTATCCAATGAAGCGGTGAGAAGCGCGTATTTAGGCGCCTGACCTGGCTTTGGTCATGACGTGGGTGCGGTGATTTGCCCTCACCCTAACCCTCTCCCGCACGCGGGAGAGGGAACCGTACGGCAGCGTTTTTCAGGCCAGGTTGCTATCCTGGCATTCTCCCGGACTTCTCTCGCCCTGCAGAAGAAGGCATCAGCGCGCACGGCCTTCCATCTCCCTCTCCCCGTGGGAGAGGGCCGGGGTGAGGGCATCAGCGCGCACTAACCCCGTCATACTCCCGTCATAATCCTGTTATTTTTCCGTCATTTCCTCGTGTCATGTTACTTCGCGAACAAAAAATGCGTGATATCGCGCGCGCCACAAGCACAGGAAACCCTTATGTCCGCTTTTACGCTTCGTCCCCGCCTGATGAGTCTGCTGCTCGGTCTGGCGATCAGCGGTAATGCGCTGGCTGCTACCGAAATCCCTTTCTGGCACTCAATGGAAGGTGAGTTAGGCAAAGAAGTCGATTCTCTGGCACAGCGTTTTAACCAGGCTCACCCGGATTACAAAATCGTTCCGACCTACAAAGGCAACTACGAGCAGAGCCTGGCTGCGGGTATCGCTGCGGTGCGCAGCGGTAAGGCACCGGCCATTCTGCAGGTTTACGAAGTGGGCACCGCCACCATGATGGCCTCTAAAGCCATCGTGCCGGTGCATGAAGTGTTTAAAGACGCCGGCGTGCCGATGGACCCGAAACAGTTTGTTCCTGCCGTTGCCGGTTACTACAGCGACAGCAACGGCCAGCTGATCTCGCAGCCGTTTAACAGCTCCACGCCGGTGCTGTACTACAACAAAGACGCGTTCAAAAAAGCCGGTCTTAACCCGGATCAGCCACCGAAAACCTGGCAGGCGCTGGCGCAGGATGCCGCCGCGCTGCGTAAAGCCGGCATGAGCTGCGGCTATGCCAGCGGCTGGCAGGGCTGGATTCAGATCGAAAACTTCAGCGCCTGGCATGGCCTGCCGGTTGCCACCAAAAACAACGGCTTTGACGGTACCGACGCGGTGCTGGAGTTCAACAAACCCGTGCAGGTGCGCCACATCCAGCTGCTGGAAGAGATGAATAAGAAAGGTGATTTCACCTACTTTGGCCGTAAAGACGAGTCGACGTCCAAGTTCTATAACGGCGACTGCGGTATCACCACCGCCTCATCCGGTTCGCGGGCCGACATTAAGCATTACGCCAAATTCAACTTTGGCGTGGGCATGATGCCGTACGATGACACCGTGCCGAACGCACCGCAGAACGCCATTATCGGTGGCGCCAGCCTGTGGGTGATGAAAGGCAAAGATGCAGCGACGTACAAAGGCGCGGCGGAGTTCATGAAGTTCCTCGCCCAGCCGGATATCGCGGCAGAATGGCACCAGAAAACCGGTTATCTGCCGATCACCACCGCGGCTTATGAGCTGACCAAACAGCAGGGCTTCTATGACAAAAACCCGGGCGCGGACATCGCCACGCGGCAGATGCTGAATAAAGATCCGCTGCCGTTCACCAAAGGTATGCGTCTGGGCAACATGCCGCAGATTCGTACCATCGTCGACGAAGAGCTGGAAGGCGTGTGGACCGGCAAACAGTCGCCACAGGCAGCGCTGGACAACGCGGTGAAACGCGGCAACGAACTGCTGCGTCGCTTTGAACAGCAAGTGAAGTAACTCCGTAATGGCGGGATGGACGGGTAAGTCCGTCCCGCTGTCTCTTTCTGACGAGCCTGCTATGTCTTCATCATCACGTCCGGTTTTCCGCGCCCGTTTGTTGCCGTATCTGCTGGTGGCCCCGCAGCTGGCGATCACCGCGATCTTTTTTCTCTGGCCCGCCGGAGAGGCGCTGTGGTACTCGCTGCAAAGCATCGATCCGTTTGGCATCTCCAGCACCTTTGTTGGCCTTGATAACTTCCGCCGGCTGTTCAGTGACGACTACTACCTTGATTCGTTCTGGACCACCCTCGTGTTTAGCGCGCTGGTGACAGTATGCGGTATGACGTTCTCGCTGCTGCTGGCGGCGCTGGTGGATTACGTTATCCGGCTGAAAAAGCTCTATCAGACGCTACTGTTGCTGCCCTATGCGGTAGCGCCAGTGGTTGCGGCGGTGCTGTGGATGTTCCTGTTCAATCCCGGGCTGGGGCTGTTCAGCCATCTGCTGAACCAGCTTGGCTACAACTGGAACTATGCGCAGAACAGCGGTCAGGCGATGTTCCTGATTGTATTAGCGTCGATCTGGCAGCAAATGAGCTACAACTTCCTGTTTTTCTTTGCCGCGCTGCAGTCCATTCCTAAATCGCTGGTGGAAGCCGCGGCGATTGACGGTGCCGGACCGGTGCGCCGTTTCTTTAATCTGTCGCTGCCGCTGATTACGCCGGTCAGCTTTTTCCTGCTGGTGGTGAATCTGGTTTACGCCTTTTTCGACACCTTCCCGGTGATTGATGCTGCCACCGGCGGCGGTCCGGTACAGGCCACCACCACGCTGATCTACAAAATCTACCGCGAAGGCTTCACCGGACTCGATCTCTCGTCGTCCGCCGCGCAGTCGGTGGTGCTGATGCTGCTGGTCATCGGGCTGACCATTCTGCAATTCCGCTTTGTCGAGCGTAAGGTGCAATACCAATGATTGAAAATCGACGCGGGCTGGATATCTTCGCCCACACGCTGCTGGCGCTGGGGGTGCTGACCATTCTGTTCCCGCTGTACGTGGCGTTTGTCGCCGCGACGCTGGATAACAACGCGGTGTATCAGGTGCCGATGACGCTGGTGCCGGGCCCGCATCTCATCGACAACATCACCCACATCTGGCGCGATGGCGTCAACGGCAGCGCGGCGTTTGGCCTGATGATGCTGAACAGCCTGATCATGGCGCTGGGCATCACCGTGGGCAAAATCACGGTGTCGATGCTGTCGGCTTTTGCGCTGGTGTGGTTTCGTTTTCCGCTGCGCACGCTGTTTTTCTGGCTGATCTTCATCACCCTGATGCTGCCGGTAGAAGTGCGTATTTTCCCGACGGTGGAGGTGATCTCCACGCTGCACATGCTGGACAGTTACAGCGGTCTGACATTGCCGCTGATGGCCTCCGCGACCGCCACGTTCCTGTTCCGCCAGTTTTTTATGTCGCTGCCGGATGAGCTGATTGAAGCGGCGCGCATTGACGGCGCCAGCCCGATGCGTTTTTTCTGGGATATCGTGCTGCCGCTGTCAAAAACCAATCTCGCCGCGCTGTTTGTCATCACCTTTATTTACGGCTGGAACCAGTATCTGTGGCCGCTGCTGATCATCAACGATGCCGGCCTGAGCACTGCCGTGGCGGGGGTGAAAAGTATGATCAACACCAGCGGCGGTCCGACGCAGTGGAACGAAGTGATGGCGGCGATGTTATTAACCCTGATTCCACCGGTGGTGGTGGTGCTTGTGATGCAGCGCGCTTTTGTGCGTGGCCTGGTGGAGAGTGAGAAATAGATGGCAGCGGTAACCCTTCAGACCGTTACGAAATCGTATGACGGCAAAAACCAAATCATTCAGCCGCTGAACATCACCATCAATGACGGTGAATTTATGGTGATGGTCGGCCCATCCGGCTGTGGAAAATCGACGCTGCTGCGCATGGTGGCCGGGCTGGAGCGCGTCACGTCGGGCGATATCTACATCGATGATCGGCGCGTCACCGACATGGAGCCGAAAGATCGCGGCATCGCCATGGTATTCCAGAATTACGCGCTCTACCCGCACATGACGGTGGGAGAAAACATGGCTTACGGCCTGAAGATCCGCGGCATGGGCAAGGAACAGATTACCCAGCGGGTGATGGATGCGGCGCGCAGTCTGGAGCTTGATCACCTGTTGCAGCGCCGTCCGCGCGAGCTCTCCGGCGGCCAGCGTCAGCGCGTGGCCATGGGCCGCGCCATCGTGCGGGAACCGGCGGTGTTTCTGTTTGATGAGCCGCTGTCGAACCTGGATGCGCGCCTGCGCGTGCAGATGCGTCTGGAGCTGCAGCAACTGCACCGCCGGCTGAAAACCACCAGCCTGTACGTCACGCACGATCAGGTTGAAGCCATGACGCTGGCGCAGCGCGTGATGGTGATGAATAAAGGCGTGGTGGAGCAGGTGGGCACCCCGGTGGAGGTGTATGAGCGTCCGGCCAGTCAGTTTGTTGCGTCATTCATCGGCGCGCCGGCGATGAACCTGCTACCCGGTCAGATTAACAGCGATGGCTCGCGCTTTAAGCTCGACGCGCTCAACAGCCTGCCGCTCGGCGCCGGCAAAGCGCGATGGGCCAACCGTCCGCTGACGCTCGGCATTCGTCCCGAGCATATTCAGCTCAGCAGCCGTGAGGCCGGCGGTGTGCCGCTGGTGGTGGATACGCTGGAGATCCTCGGCGCGGACAATCTTGCGCATGGCCACATTGGCAACACGCGGCTGGTGGTGCGTTTGCCGCATAGCGAGCGGCCGCAGGCTGGCAGCAGCCTGTGGCTACAACTGCCGCCAGATGCGTTACACTTCTTCGATTCTACCCATGGAAAGCGTCTGGAATGAGTGTAAAAAACTGGCCCTATCCGCACATTGTTGCGCATCGCGGCGGCGGCAAGCTGGCCCCGGAAAACACCCTGGCGGCGATTGATGTCGGCGCGCACTACGGTCATACCATGATCGAATTCGACGCCAAACTGTCACAGGATAAGCAGATTTTCCTGCTGCACGATGACACGCTGGACCGCACCAGCAACGGCTGGGGCGTGGCGGGCGATCTGCCGTGGCAGCAGCTGGCGCAGCTGGATGCCGGCAGCTGGTTTAGCCGTGAATTTGACGGTGAACCGCTGGCATTGCTGAGCGAGGTGGCCGCGCGCTGCCGCCAGCATCAGATGATGGCCAACATTGAGATCAAACCCAGCAGCGGTACAGAGGTAGAGACCGGGCGCGATGTGGCGCTGGCCGCACGAACGCTGTGGCAGGGACAAACGGCACCGCTAATGTCCTCGTTCTCGTACGCGGCGCTGGAAGCGGCGATGCAGGCCGCGCCGGAGTTGCCGCGCGGCCTGCTGCTGGATGAGTGGCACGACGACTGGCAGGCGCTGACCGCCGCGCTTGACTGCGTCTCCATCCATTTAAATCATCGCTTGCTGGACGCCGGACGCACCGCCGCGCTTAAAGCCGCCGGTCTGCGTATTCTGGTGTATACCGTGAATCAGCCCGCGCGGGCGCGCGAGCTGCTGAGCTGGGGCGTGGATGCCATCTGTACCGATCGCATTGATGCTATCGGCCCGGACTTCCGTTAATTGCCGTACTGCGTTTGTGTATTGCTGTTCTGCTGGCCCGGCTGCGACTGAATCACGCGCTGCCGGGCGCTATCGCGCCGCTCCTGCAGCTTGCGCTGCATCTCCTGATTTTGCTGCTGCTGATCCTGACGCAACTGCTGCTGCTGTTGCTGCTGCTGGATCTGCATGCGCGTCTGCATCCGCTGCTGGCTTGGGTTATAGCCGGGTTGATTCGGTTGGTTAGTGTTGTTCAGCATGTTCGCCATGCCGCTCAGCGGCATCAGTGCCGCGATAACAATCAGCCATTTTTTCATGGTGTTCCTCCATCAGTGCGGCCTGCTGTGTGAGGTTGCTCGCCACCCGGCAGCAACCGCCGCAACCATAAGTTTATGCGATATCACAAACCCCAAAACCAGGAGTGCACCTAATTTGGCTTAACTGCTATCTTTTTTACAGTATTTGCAAACACTTGCAGCAATCAATAACAAATGTAAACAACTGAAAGGATGGTGGCGGGATGAGGATACATAACGGTGTGCGCCAGTTCGGCTGGGCGCTGTTAATGAGTTTTACCGTGGTGCAGGGGGCGCAAGCGGCGCCAGCCAGCGCACCGCCGGTGTCATATGGCGTCGACAGCGACACCTTTCACCCGGTGAAAGCGCAGCACGGGATGGTTGCGTCAGTGGACGCCATGGCAACCCGGGTGGGCGTCGATATCCTCAAACAGGGGGGTAACGCGGTAGATGCAGCGATTGCGGTGGGCTTTGCGCTGGCGGTCACCCACCCGCAGGCGGGCAACCTGGGCGGTGGCGGCTTTATGCTGCTGCGCACCGCTGCCGGCCGCACCACCGCCATCGATTTCCGCGAGATGGCGCCGGCGCGTGCCTCGCGCGATATGTTCCTGGATAAGCAGGGCAATGCGGATAGTAAGTTATCACTCACTTCTCATCTGGCTTCGGGCACGCCGGGAACCGTAGCCGGTTTTGCCCTGGCGGCGCAGAAGTACGGCACGCTGCCGCTCAGCACGCTGCTGGCGCCGGCGATCAAACTGGCGCGCGACGGCATCATCGTTAACGATGCGCTGGCTGACGATCTCGCTACCTACGGTAAAGAGAACCTGATCAACCACGACAACAGTCGCGCCATTTTCTACAAAGCCGACGGTCAGCCTTACCAGAAGGGCGATCGCCTGGTGCAGAAAAACCTCGCGCACAGCCTGCAGCTGATTGCCCAACAGGGGCCGGATGCTTTCTACAAAGGCAAAATTGCCGATGAGATCGCTGCCGAAATGGCGCAGCACGGTGGACTGATTGGCAAGGCGGATCTGGCGGCCTACCGCGCAGTGGAACGCAAGCCGGTAAGCGGCAGCTACCGTGGCTACGAGGTGTTCTCCATGCCGCCACCGTCGTCCGGTGGCATTCATATCGTGCAGATCCTCAATATCCTGGAAAACTTCGATCTGGCGAAATGGGGCTTCGGCAGCGCGGACGCGATGCAGGTTATGGCCGAAGCGGAAAAATATGCCTACGCCGACCGCTCCGAGTATCTCGGCGATCCCGACTTCGTTAAGGTGCCACAGCAGGCGCTGACCAGCAAAGCCTACGCCAAAACGCTGGCCCAGCAGATTGACGTCAACAAGGCGCGCCCCTCAGCGGACATCAAGCCCGGCAAGCTGGCACCGTACGAGAGCAATCAAACTACCCACTTCTCGGTGGTGGATAAAGACGGCAACGCGGTGGCGGTGACCTACACGCTGAATACCTACTTTGGCAGCGGCGTGGTGGCCGGTAACAGCGGCATTCTGATGAACAATGAAATGGATGATTTCTCCGCCAAGCCGGGCACGCCAAACGTTTATGGCCTGGTGGGCGGTGAGGCGAACGCGATTCAGCCGGCCAAACGTCCGCTGTCATCGATGTCGCCAACCATTGTGGCGAAAGACGGTAAAACCTGGCTGGTGACCGGCAGCCCTGGCGGCAGTCGGATTATCACTACCGTGCTGCAAATGGTGGTGAACAGTATCGATTTCGGCATGAACGTGGCGGAAGCCACCAATGCGCCGCGCTTCCACCACCAGTGGCTGCCGGATCAGCTGCGCGTCGAGAAGGGCTTCAGCCCGGATACGCTGCGTCTGCTGGAAGCAAAAGGTCAGCATGTGAAAGTGCTGCCGGCGATGGGCAGCACGCAGAGCATCATGATTGGCCCGGACGGCATGCGCTACGGCGCGTCCGACCCGCGCTCGGTGGATGATTTGAGTGCCGGGTATTAACGTCGCGCAATAAATTGCGCCGCTACCTCACCGTGCATTGGCCGGTAGCGGCGCGATTCATCGCGCATTCCCTTTCAGACGCGCCATGTAGTGCGTATCGATCATCTGGCCGTCGCGGACCGCGAAACCTCTGGCGGTACCTTCAATCTCAAAACCAAACTGCTGATACAAACCCATGGCCTGGTGGTTATCCGCAAACACCGTCAGTTCAATCCGCGTGACCTGCAGCCAGTTGTCGCACAGATCCACCATCGCCGCCATCAGCGCTTTACCCACGCCGCGCCGATGGAATGCCGGATCAACGCCCATGCCGATAGTGGCGCAGTGACGGCGGCGTGCCACCGCCATAACTTCCAGCGTCAGCTGACCGACAACCTGCCCGTCAATACAGGCCACCAGCATGGTGACATGGGGACGGGGATTCGCGAGCCGCTCCTGCCAGAGTGACGGTGACTGATACGGCAGATGCAGCGTGCCCGCCTGAGTTTCCGGCTGGCTATAGATACGCGTCAGAACGGCGGCATCTTCGGGCGTTGCGTGACGAACAGTAACCTGACTCATAAAGCAGCTCCTTGCAATCAGTGAATGAAATCCCCTTTAACATCAGGGAATTCGCGCGCAACGTCAACGGCAAAAAAATCGTGAAAGGGCTTTACAGACGCGAATGATAATGATTATTATTGTCAACGCGAGTCCGGCAGCGTCTCCTGACAAACCGGGTAAGCACGACATTGCTCACATTGCTTCCAGTGTTTCTTAGCCAGCTCGGGTGCTGGCTTTTTTTTTTGCCTGTGCCTCAGCCGCACCCCGTCCTCAGCACTTTATCCCTCTTCTCCTTCCGTGGCCGCAACGGCATAACATGACAAAAAAATGATAAACTCAGCGTATCTCTGACCTCAGGCGCACACGATGAAGAAGAAAAGACCGGTATTACAGGATGTTGCCGATCGCGTCGGCATCACAAAAATGACCGTCAGCCGCTATTTGCGGAACCCCGATCAGGTCTCTGCGGCGCTGCGCGACAAAATCGCCGTGGCGCTGGATGAACTCGGCTATATCCCCAACCGTGCGCCCGACATGCTCTCTAACGCCACCAGCCGCGCGATTGGCGTGTTGCTGCCCTCGCTCACCAACCAGGTGTTTGCCGACGTGCTGCGCGGCATTGAAACCGTGACCGATGAAGCGGGCTATCAGACGCTGGTGGCGCACTTCGGCTATAACCCGCACAAAGAGGAGCTGCAGCTGCGTTCGCTGCTGGGCTGGAACATTGATGGCGTGATCCTCACCGAACGTTCCCACACGCCGGGCACGCTGCGCATGCTGGAAGTGGCGGGCATTCCGGTGATCGAAATGATGGATTGCGTCACGCCGTGTCTTGATATGGCCGTGGGCTTCGACAACGTCGAGGCGGCGCGGCAGATGACGCATGCTATCCTCAGGAAAGGCCATCGTCACACCGTCTATCTGGGCGCGCGCCTCGATGAGCGTACGCTGCAAAAACAGCAGGGCTACGAACAGGCGATGCGCGAAGCCGGGCTGACGCCACACAGCGTCATGATGGAAGATGCCTCCTCCTTCAGCGCCGGTGCCCAGCTGCTGCGCGAGGCGCAGAAGCGCTATCCGCACACTGACAGCCTGTTCTGTACCAATGATGACCTGGCGGTAGGCGCGATGTTTGAGTGCCAGCGCCAGGGGTTGCGCGTGCCGGAGCAGATGGCGATCGCCGGCTTTCACGGCCACGACATCACGCAGGTGGTCAATCCGCGGCTGGCTACGGTGCTGACGCCACGCGAACGCATGGGGCGTGAATCAGCCGCCATGCTGCTGGCGCGGATTGGCGGCGATCGCAGCGTGACCGCGCCGCTGGATGTCGGTTTTGAGATTGCCGAAGGTGGCAGCATCTGATTTTGGCGATTTTTTGAGTCAGTTCACACTTTCGTGCTTTTCCGCCTGACAAGGGTTGCCAGCGTCTGAGCGCGCTCGGACAATGGCAATCAAAATTGTTATCGGTAACATTGGCAGCACCAACTGCCGGAGCGCAAAACCATGACCACGCCATCTCCATCGCACCACGTCTTTATCCTGATGGGTGTTTCCGGCAGCGGAAAGTCTGCCGTCGCCAATCAGGTGTCTCATCAGCTCAGCACCGCGTTTCTGGATGGTGATTTCCTGCATCCGCGCAGCAACATCACCAAAATGGCGGAAGGCCATCCGCTGAACGACGACGATCGCCAGCCGTGGCTGCAGGCGCTGAATGATGCGGCGTTCGCGATGCAGCGCACCCAGGCGATCTCGATTATCGTCTGTTCAGCGCTGAAAAAGTCCTATCGCGACATCCTGCGTCAGGGCAATCACAACCTGAAATTCATCTATCTGAAGGGTGATTTTGCCACCATTGAGTCTCGTCTCAAGGCGCGCAAAGGCCACTTCTTCAAACCGCAGATGCTGGTGACACAGTTTGAAACCCTGCAGGAACCGGGTGCCGACGAGCCGGATGTGCTGGTTGTCGATATCAATCACTCACTGGATGAGGTAGTTGCGGCCACGGTTGCGACCATCGAGGGCGCAATCAACAAGGGCTAGTCATGAGTACCGCAACGCTGGTGTTAACCGCAGCAGGCTCTGTCCTGCTGCTGCTGTTTTTGGTGATGAAAGCGCGTATGCACGCCTTTGTCGCTCTGATGTTAGTGTCGATGGGTGCCGGTCTGTTCTCCGGTATGCCGCTGGATAAAATTGCTGAGACCATGCAAAAAGGCATGGGCGGCACGCTCGGCTTTCTTGCCATTGTGGTGGCGCTGGGCGCCATGTTCGGCAAAATTCTGCACGAAACCGGTGCGGTCGATCAGATCGCCATTCGCATGCTGAAAACCTTTGGCGAACGGCGCGCGCACTATGCGATGGGCATTGCCGGGCTGATCTGTGCGCTGCCGCTGTTCTTTGAAGTGGCCGTAGTGTTGTTGATCAGCATCGCCTTCGCGGTGGCACGCCGCACCCACGATAATCTGGTCAAACTGGTGATCCCGCTGTTTGCCGGCGTCGCCGCCGCGGCGGCCTTTTTGCTGCCCGGACCGGCACCGATGCTGCTGGCGGCGCAGATGCACGCTGACTTTGGCTGGATGATCCTGCTGGGGCTGTGCGCCGCGATTCCCGGCATGCTGATTGCCGGTCCGCTGTTCGGCAACCTGATTGCGCGCCATGTGACGTTCAGCGCGCCGCCGGAAGATCATCAGCCGGACGTCAGCGAGGGCCAACTGCCGTCGTTTGGCTTTAGCCTGTCGCTGATTCTGTTCCCGCTGCTGCTGGTCGGGCTGAAAACCATCGGCGCGCGCTTTACCACACCGGATTCACGCCTGTATGCGTGGCTGGAGTTTATCGGCCATCCGTTTACCGCCATCCTGCTGGCGCTGCTGGTAGCGATTTACGGCCTGGCTTACCGTCAGGGCATGAATAAAGAGAAGGTGATGCAGGTATGCGGCAGCGCGCTGCAACCGGCGGGGATTATCCTGCTGGTGATTGGTGCGGGCGGCGTGTTCAAACAGGTGCTGGTGGATTCCGGCGTTGGCCCGGTGCTGGGCCACGCGCTGACCGGTGCCGGCATGCCGATTGCGCTGGCCTGTTTTATTCTCTCCGGCGCGATTCGGGTGATTCAGGGCTCGGCCACGGTGGCCTGTTTAACCACCGTCGGGCTGGTGATGCCGGTGATTGAACCGTTGCATTACAGCGGCGCGCAGCTGGCGGCGCTGTCGATCTGCATTGGCGGCGGCTCGATTATTATCAGCCACGTCAACGATGCCGGTTTCTGGCTGTTCGGCCGCTTCACCGGTGCCACCGAAGGCGAGACGCTGAAGACCTGGACGCTGATGGAGACGATTCTCGGCACCACCGGCGCCATCGTCGGGATGATCGCGTTCAGTTTGTTGTCGTAATGGCAATGCGCAATAAATTGCGCCGTTACAGATTAATGCACAGCCTGTAGCGGCGCGATTTATCGCGCGTTGTAAAAATGATTAATCCACCTCGCGCTCATCGTCCGGCTGATCCAGCACGGTGTACGCCACCGCACAGAACAGCGAATTCAGGCGCTTCATATCTCCCAGCAAACCTAAATGCAGCGAACTGGTTTCGATGCTTTGCACATTCTGCCGGTGCAGGCGCTCGACGTGGGCGTGGGAATAACGGCGAATCAGGATGCGGAAACGGTGCTTGGCACGGCGCAGGCGCTTGGCGCTGCTGACGTCGTGTGACAGAAACACCGACAGGCTCAGGCGCAGGTTGCTTAACACCTGCTCCTGCAGCGAATTCAGCTCTTCCAGCCCTTCCGGCGAAAACGCCCGGCGCGCCTGCAGCGATTTGTCCGCCACGTCGGCGCTCATGCGCTCGATAATGTCGCCTGCCTGCTCCAGATTCAGCGCCATCTCAATCACCTCGGCCCAGCGGCGTGAATCCTCTTCCGCCAGGTCCTCCTTCGGCATGCGCGCCAGATAGAGCTTAATGGCGGTGTACAGCACGTCCACATCATCATCCAGCCGCCGCACTGCGCGCTCCTCGCGCAGTTCGCCCATCACCACCTTGTTGAAGCTCTCCAGCATCTGCTCCACCACATCGCCAATGCGCAGCGTCTCCCGCGCCGCGTTGGCCAGCGCCAGCGCCGGGGTATCCAGCGCGCTGCTGTCGAGGTGCTTAGGTTTGAGATGGGTCTGGTTTTCCGCATCGTCGGCGATCATGCGGCGGCACAGGCGCGCCATCGGTTCGGCAAACGGCACCATCACCAGACAGCGTACCAGGTTGTAGAACACGTGGAAGAAGATCACCATCTCTTCATCGTTAACCGGCAGCTTATCCAGCAGATCGGCGATGTAATCGACAAACGGCAAAATAACGATGCTGCCAATCAGCTTGAACAACAGGCTGCCGAGCGCCACCCGCTTGCCGGCAGCATTGGATCCGCTGGCGTTGATCATCGCCAGCAAGCCGCTGCCGAGGTTAGCGCCAATCACCAGACACAGCGCCACTTTGAACGAGATGACGCCGGTGGCGGTCAGCGTGGCGGTAATCAGCACTGCGGCCAGGCTGGAGTAGCTGATGATAGCGAAAACCGCGCCAATCAGCGCATCCAGCATGATATCGCCGGTCAGCGTGGAGAACAGCACCTGTACGCCAGCGGCCTGCGTAATGGGTTTGGCGGCGGCGACAATCAGCTGCAGCGCCAGCAGAATCAGCCCGAGGCCGATGGCCGCGCGTCCGATCTGACCGGCGCGCGTCTGTTTGCGGCTGAGGAAAAATACCACGCCAAAAAAGATAAACAGCGGCGACAGCCAGGAGAGATCGAAGGTCAGGATACGCGCCATGATGGCGGTCCCGACGTCAGCTCCCAGCACCACCACCAGCGCGGGCGTCAGGCTGACCAGATTCTGCGCCACAAACGAGGTGACTAATAACGTGGTGGCGTTACTGCTCTGCACCAGCGCGGTAACGCCAATCCCGGCAAGAAACGCCATCGGCTTTTTTTCCACGCTGCGGCTTAACACGCGACGCAGATCGGCACCGTACACGCGCATCACGCCGGTGCGGACAATGTGGGTGCCCCATACCAGCAGGGCGACGGCGGAGAGAAGGTTAAGCAGGGTTAGCACGAATAAAGGCTCCTATGCGCCAGGCAGAAAACAGGCGGCTGCCTGCCTGGCGATAAGCACAGCCGATAAATACCTGCGTCGCGCTGCGTTGCCAATTTTTCGTTTAATTTAAGCGACCTGGCGCAACGTCGACATCTCTAACTGTAGTCCAATCTGCATGCCGGCGGGGTGTAAATCTGCCACGCTGCGGTTGAGCACATCCACCGACAACTCGACCTGATTCGCCAGCACACGATAGCGGATCACGTTCCCGAGCAGGCTATGGCTGAGAATGGTGGCCGCGATGCCTGCCTGCGGTGCGCACAGCTGGATGGATTCCGGACGAATCGCCACCTGGCTGCTGAACGGCTGACCGGTCAGCTGCGTTGCCTGTTCGGCACTCAGCAGGTTGTAGTTGCCAATAAAGCCCGCGGCGAACAGATCCACCGGCTGGGTATAGAGCGTTTCCGCGTTGCCGTTTTGCACAATGCGACCGCGATTCATCAGCACAATACGGTCCGACAGCGTCAGCGCCTCTTCCTGATCGTGGGTGACAAAAATGGTGGTCAGCTTCAGCTCCTGCTGAATGTGGCGAATCTGCTCGCGCAGATGGCGGCGAATGCGGGCGTCCAGCGCCGACAGCGGTTCATCCAGCAGCAGCAGGCGCGGCCGCGTCACCAGCGAACGCGCCAGCGCCACGCGCTGACATTGACCACCTGACAGCTGGTGCGGATAGCGGCGCGCGAAGTCGGTCAGCTCCACCAGCGCCAGCGCTTCCATCACGCGTTGCTGAATCTCGCCGGCGGCCAGTTTCTGCATCTTCAGGCCAAACGCGACATTCTTCTCCACCGTCATATTGGGAAACAACGCATAGCTCTGGAACACCATGCCAATGGTACGTTTCTGCGGCGGCAACGGCACCAGATCCTGGCCCTGCAGCAGAATGGTGCCGCTGTCGACATCGGTCAGGCCGGCGATGCAGCGCAGCAGCGTTGACTTGCCGCAGCCGCTCGGGCCGAGCAGGGTGACAAACTCACCTTCGTCGGCGCTGAAATCGATGTTTTCAAAAATGGTGGTGGGGCCATAACTTTTATTCAGTTGGGTAACGTTCAGGTAACTCATGGTCAGCCTCGTTCAGGATTGAGGGCATTGGCCAGCCAGGTGACCAGCAGGACAACCGCAAAATAAGAGATCACCAGCGCGCTGGTGAAATGCCCGCTGCCGTTGCGCATGTTGTAGAGATAAACCTGCAGCGTTTCATAGCGGGTGCCGACCAGCAGGTTAGCAAAGACAAACTCACCAATCAGAAACGAGAAGGAGAGCAGCACGGCAATAAACACCCCTTTGCGCAGATTTGGCAGCACCACAAACAGGGCTGCCTGCCAGGTGCTGGCGCCCAGCAGATGAGCCGCGTCAATCAGCTCTTTCAGGTTGATGGCCTGCATGTTGTTGGCAATGGCGCGGTAGATAAACGGCAACGCAATGGTGAAGTAACAGCCGATGAGAATCCACGGCGTGCCGGTCAGCATCAGCGGGCCCGAGGAGTAGAGCTGCAGCAGCCCGACCGACGAGACCACCGGCGGCACGGCAAACGGCATCAGAATCAGCACGTTCATCACCGCGTCCAGTTTTGGATAATAGTAAGCGATTACAAACATTGCAGGCAGCACCAGCAGCAGGGAGAACAACAGCGCACCCACGCAGATCAGCAGCGAATGACCGAGCGCGGTGAGGAAGCGCGGATCGCTCCACAGCTGCGTCAGCCACTTCAGGGTAAAGCCCTGCGGCAGAATGGTATCGCTCCACTCGCTGGAGATGCCGTACAGCAGCGTCGCCAGCAGCGGTGCGGCGAGCACGATCAGCAGCAGCCAGACAATCAGGCGATGGTAGAGTTTTTCGACGCGAGACATGTCAGGACTCCTGTACGCGGGCATGCAGATAGCTGCGACGCACCAGATACTGCTGCACCACGGTAATCAGCGCCATAATCAGCACCAGCAGCATCGCCAGCGCGCCGCCGGTATTGGGATCGAGCGAGATATCGCCTGACACCAGCGCGGCGATGCGCACCGGCACCACGTTGAAGTTGCCGGTGGTCAGCGCGTAAATGGTGGCGTAGGCGCCCAGCGCGTTGGCCAGCAAAATCACAAAGGTGCCGAGCAGCGCCGGAAACAGAATCGGCAGGCCGATGTGCCACCAGTAGCGCCAGCGGCTGGCACCAAGCAGTGCCGCCGACTCTTCCCAGTCTTTCCGCAGCCCGTCAAACGCCGGGTAGAGCAGCAGAATACCGAGCGGAATCTGGAACCAGGTGTAAACCAGCACCATGCCGTCGCGCGAAAACAGCTTAAAGCTGTCCAGCCAGCCGTAGTGGCGCAGCAGCAGCGTCAGGCAGCCGTTCAGTCCGAGCAGGATGACAAAGGCGAAGGCCAGCGGCACGCCGGCGAAGTTGCTGGTCATATTCGTGAACGACAGCAAAAAGCGCTGAAAACGCCCGGTGCCGAGCTTGTGCAGCGAATAACCGGCAAGCAGCGCGATCAGCAGGCCGTAAACGCTCGACCACAGCGAAATATCCAGCGACAGGCGAAAGGCCTGCAGGTAGAACGGTGAAGTGAGGATATCGCTGTAGTTATCGATGCCCCAGCGCTCATTGATATCGCTCCAGAAGCTGTTGATGGCAATCCACAGCAGCGGCGCGAGCTGGAAGGCGATCCAGAACAGCACGAACGGCAGCAGCAACAGTGAGGCCAGGGTTTTGCCCTTCATCAGCGCGGCTCCGCCAGCAGACCGCGACACAGCGGTTTGTCGTGCGTGACGCCGAGCAGGGTGCAGACGGTGCCGCACAGGTCGGTTTGCTGCGGTTCCAGGTCGGGCTGCAGCGAGAAGCCGCGGCCAAAAACAAACAGCGGCACCTGCGTCTCTTCCGGCAGAATACCGCCGTGCGAGCGATCGTCGTTCATGCCGTGATCGGCGGTGACAATCACCTGATAACCGGCGGCCAGCCAGCCGGGCATCCACTGCGACAGATAGCCATCCGCCATTCGTGCCCGGTTACGGTACTGCGGTGATGACAGGCTGTGCTTGTGCCCGGCATCGTCGATGTTCATTGGGTGAATCAGCAGGAAATCGGGATCGTGCTGCAGGCGCAGGCTTTCGGCATCCTCGAACAGATGCGAGTCGGGGTAACCGTCGTCCCAGTAGAAATGGCCGTACTGGATCGGCAGGTCGGGCGCGTTAGTGTGGCGATCGCGCGCGGCGTTGAACGGCGAGCGGTTATACAGTTCGCTCACCCAGTGATAAGCGGCAGCGGCGGTAGTGAGTCCGGCGTCGCGCGCATAGTGGAAGATGCTGCGCTGATTGCTCAGGCGATTGACGCCGTTGTGAATGATGCCGCTGCGCACCGGCGGAATGCCGGTCAGAATGCATTCGTACAGCGGACGTGACAGCGACGGCAGTTCGCAGGTCAGCGTGTAATAGTGGCCGTTGCCCTGTTTGCATTCGGCAAACAGATAGCCCATGGCGTGCTGCGCCACCTGATTACTCAGCCCATCGAGTACCACCAGGATTGTTTTCATCCCCGCTCCCTCAGGTGCGCATGAATGCGCACCCTGTAAAAATTGGTGATAGGTACCGGCGCAATGTATTGCGCATTGCCGGAAAACGGATGCGCGATACATCGCGCCGCTACGGTATGTGCGACTGGCAAAACGTCTGCGTTACTGCTTCATGTTAATAACCACATTCTCCTGCCACAGACGCGGCAGCAGTTTTGAGGTCTTATCCCAGGCAGCCTGATCTTTGATCGGGCGGGCATTTTTATATTCCGACTGCGGCAGCAGCTTGGCCTGCACGTCCGCCGGCAGCGTTAAATGCTCGGCGCGAATCGGGCGCGCATAGCCTTTTGCCAGGTTGATCTGGCCCTCATCCGACAGAATGTATTCACGCGCCAGCTTCGCCGCGTTCGGGTGGCGGGCGTATTTGTTGATAATGGTGGTGTAGCCAGAAGTCACGGACCCGTCCGACGGAATCACCACTTCGTAGCGATTTTTATCAATCTGGTCGCGGTAGTTCAGACCGTTGAAGTCCCACACCACGGCGACCTGAATCTCACCTTTTTCGATGTTGGCGATCACCGGATCGGTCACGCCAAGGCGGCCCTGTTTCGCCAGCTCGCCAAAGAACGCCAGCGCCGGCTTGATGTTCTTCTCGTCACCGCCCAGCGCATAGCTGGCGGCGAGGACGCCGTTTGCCGCCTGAGCAGCCGTGCCGACGTCGCCGATAGTGACCACATACTTACCTTTTTTCAGATCGGCCCAGCTGTGCGGTGCGTCTTTCACCTGCTGCTTGTCGATCAGGAAAGCGATGGTGCCGGTGTAGGCCAGCATCCAGTTGCCATCGGCGTCTTTCGCCCATGCCGGAATCTGATCCCAGTGCGTCGGTTTGTAGGGTTGCGCCACGCCTTTGGCGACGGCAATCGGACCGAAAGCGGCGCCCACGTCGCCGATATCGGCGCTGGCGTTATCCTGCTCGGCGGCAAACTTCGCCAGCTCCTGCGCCGAAGACATATCGGTATCGCTGTGCTTGAGACCGTATTTGGTGCTGAGATCGTTCCAGGTATCTTTCCAGTTGGCCCAGGTGTCAGGCATACCGACGCTGTTAACCTGGCCTTCGGCGCGCGCGGCTTTTTCCAGCGCGGCAACATCGTTATCGGCGGCATGCGCGGCGGGCAGCGCAAGCAGAACGGCACTGGCTACTACAGAAGAGATAAACGCTTTCATCTCGGTTGCTCCGGGTGTAAGTTGTGGGTCGTCGTGGTCTAGTCCAGCAAGAACCGAGCCAATGTAGCCCGGATAGATGAAGGTTTTATGACCGGGGTGTTGAAATGGGATGTGGCGCGTCGTTCCACATGCGGTTACAGCGCGCTAAAGCGTGGGATGTGCCTTGTCACATTGTAGTCATCGAACTGTCATAGTGCAGATTTGCCCCAAAATGAGGCTGAAAAAAATGTCGTCGAAAACCGCAGATGTGATCGCCGCCGCACTATGCGAACGGATTGAAAACGGAGAGTTTGTCACCAGACGATTACCGGCCGAGCGCGCGTTGAGCGAACAATATTCCACCACGCGCATCACGCTTCGTGAAGCGCTTGGCCTGCTGGAAGCGCAGGGCGTCATCTACCGTGAACTGCGGCGCGGCTGGTTTATTGCGCCGCCGCGCCTCATCTATAACCCGGCACATCACAGCCACTTTCATGCCATGGCGCTGCAGCAGGGGCGCATTGCCAGCACTGAGGTGATGGAGGCGCGCGAGGTGCCGGCGCAGCTGGCAATTGCGCGTCATCTGCAACTGCTGGAAGGCGATCAGGTGTACCGCATTCGCCGCCTGCGCCGCATTGATGGCCGCGCGGTGCTGTACGTCGAGCATTACCTCAATCCGGCCTTCTTTCCCGGTCTGTTGCGTGAAGATCTCACCCGCTCGCTGACCGATCTGTATGACCAGCGCTACGGCATTCACTACGGCGGCGCACGGTTTACCATTGTGCCCGGTCCGCTTCCGGCGCGGGCGGCGCCCGCACTGAACGTGGCGAGCGGTACGCCCGGCCTGCTGATTACGCGTATCAACCGTGACCAGCATAAGCGGGTGATTGACTGCGACTGCGAGTACTGGCGTTATGACGCGCTGTGTGTTGATGTTGAGGTGTGATGTATTGTGATTTAGATCACATTACAGCATGATAGCGCCAGAAGAATCTCGTCATCTGAGGCGCAAAATAATGACAACAAAACCAGCGGCGGGGCAGCTTATTGCTTCGGTATTACAGTGGGTATTGAACATTGGCCTGGTGATTCTGGCCGTTATCCTGGTGGTCTTTCTCGGTAAAGAGACCATTCACCTGGCGAATGTGCTGTTCAGCACCGGTGAGCAGGCGTCCTCGTATCTGCTGATCGAAGGCATTGTGATCTATTTTCTCTACTTCGAGTTTATCGCGCTGATTGTGAAGTACTTTCAGTCCGGCTATCACTTTCCGCTGCGCTACTTCGTCTATATCGGGATCACGGCGATTATTCGTCTGATCATTGTCGACCATAAAAATCCTTTCGATACGTTGTGCTACTCGGCGGCAATTTTGATTCTGGTGGTGACGCTGTGGCTGGCCAACAGTAACCGCCTGAAACGCGAGTAATTCCTCCCGCGACGCCAGCGTGGCACAAGCAGATGTGTCACGCTGAGCGCGGTGCGCTACACTAGGGCAACTTTTTTACCGGAGATGTCCTGATGTCGCATGACGCGCTGCGCCAGTTACGCGCACTGCACTGGCTGCCAGCCTCTTCCCCGTTACTTTCACCGCCGCTGCTTGACTGGCTGCTGGAAGAAGACTCAATGACGCGCCGCTTTGAGCAGCACTGCCAGCAGGTTACCGTACAACTGCTGCGGGAAGCGTTCATTACCGCCGATGAGATGCCGCAGGAAGCGGCGTTTCTGCCTGCCGACACGCGCTTCTGGCTGCGTGAAATCGTGCTGTGCGGTGACAATGAACCCTGGCTGATTGGCCGTACCGTGGTGCCGGAGAGCACGCTGAACGGCCCGGAACAGATGCTGCAAAATCTCGGCACGCGACCGCTGGGACGCTACCTGTTTTCCTCCTCGACGCTGAGCCGCGATTTTATCGATCCGGGCCAGATTGATGACCTGTGGGGACGCCGCTCGCGGCTGCGCCTGTCCGGCAAACCGCTGCTGTTAACTGAACTGTTTTTACCGGCGTCGCCGCTATACCGCGCGCTGAAGCAAGGATAACGCCCCGTGCAAAAGACTTTAACCATGAGCAAATGGCAGGCCTATAGTCGCCTGATGCGTATTGATAAACCGATTGGCACGCTGCTGCTGCTGTGGCCGACACTGTGGGCGCTGTGGCTGTCCGGCATGGCGATTCCGCCGCTGTCGGTGCTGGTGGTGTTCGTCCTCGGCGTGTTTGTGATGCGTGCGGCGGGCTGCGTGATCAACGATTATGCCGACCGTAACGTCGACGGCCACGTGAAACGCACCGCCGCGCGACCGTTAGCCAGCGGCGCGGTAACGGAGAAAGAGGCGAAGCTGCTGTTTGCCGGCCTCGGTCTGCTGGCGTTCCTGCTGGTGCTGACCATGAACCGCATGACCATTCTGCTGTCATTTGGCGGGCTGGCGCTGGCGTGGGTTTACCCCTTTATGAAGCGCTATACCCATCTGCCGCAGGTGGTGCTGGGTGCGGCGTTTGGCTGGGCGATTCCGATGGGCTGGGCGGCGGTTAGTGAGTCCTTACCCTTTGTCTGCTGGCTGGTGTTTCTTGCCAATATTTGCTGGACGGTGGCTTATGACACCCAGTACGCCATGGTTGACCGCGACGACGATCTGAAGATTGGCGTGAAATCGACGGCGATTCTGTTTGGGCGTTACGACAAGCTGATTATCGGGCTGTTACAGCTGGCCGCGCTGGGCCTGATGGCACTGGTGGGCATTTTACTGCATCTGAACGGTGCGTTTTACTGGTCGCTGCTGCTGGCGGGCGGGCTGTTTGTGCATCAGCAGAAACTGATTGCCGGGCGTGAACGTGAGCTGTGCTTCCAGGCATTCCTCAACAACAACTACGTTGGCCTGGTGCTGTTTATTGGCGTGCTGCTCAATACCCAGCCGTTTGTTGCGCTGTTCTGATGGTGGGGTGATTAACCCTGGCGGCGCGCTGGTCGCCGCAGTGGGAAGCGCGTTCTTTTCACGCCTGAATTCTGACAACGAAAACCGCGGCGCAATCTGGCGTGTGACAGATGCGCCGCGGTTTTCAGTCGCCCATTAGTCGTGCGCCACGGCACTCTCAATGGTCAGACGGACATCGCTGGTGACCAGTTCGGCCAGCATCTGCCACATCATATTGGTACGTTCAGCATCCGCATCACCGGAATCACTGATATAGCCTTCATCACGCAGCGACAGCACCAGCGCGGTAAAGACTGCCTTGTCGAAGAACTCCGGTGCATTGATACCGTGCAGCACTGACAGACGCTGAGCCAGCGTGCGGCTCTCTTTCTCCAGCGTGCCACGGTTAATGGTCGGCTTGGCGCTGAGAATGGCGAAGGTAATGGCGAAACGCTGCAGCGTTTCACGGATCCCGGCCGCCAGCAGCTGCAGCGTACGGTAACGCGCCGCACTCATTTTCAGCTGGCCTTCCTGTACGGTGATCAGTCCCTGCCGCGCCATTTCGGCGCAGAGCGCATTCAGCAGGGCCGGCAGTTCGGCACTGTCCCAGCGCAGGAACAGTTCGCTCTTCAGCATCGGATAGACCAGGCTGACCTGACGCAGCAGTTCCGCCTCGCTGATCTCCCGATGCTGCTGCACGATAGCGGCAATCAGCGACGGCATCACCAGCATATGGTGGATGTTGTTGCGATAGTAGGTCATCAGCACCGCCTGCTCGCGCGGCAGAATGATGATCTCGCCAATACTGTCCTGCTCGGTCTCGAACTTGTTCATGCCCATGGTGTGATCGAGCAGCGCTTCAGCGCTGAGATCCGGCACGGTTGACTCGGGTGAGTACGGCACATTGCGCAGCAGCTGGGTATAGCACTCCAGCTGTTCCGTCAGCTGTTCACGCGTCAGCGAACGCTGGCGCGATGCCAGCAGCGCGGTCACGCACAGGTTCATGGCGTTGGCCGCGCCGGCTTCGTTGATGCGCACCATCAGACGTGCCGCGATATCGTTCACCACCGGCGTCATCCACGCCGGACGCTGAGGATCGATAGGGTCAATCGCGTCGCGCCACTCCGGTACCTGTTTGTTGAGATAGTTAACCAGCGACAGCGGCTCACCGAAGTTCACATAGCCCTGGCCGAGGTTACGCAGCTTGCGCAGGCCGCGCACCATCTGCATGAAGCCCTCTTTCTCTTTCGCGGCACCGCGCAGCTCTTTGGCATAAGTGCCGACTTCCATCACGTGCTCATAACCGATGTAGATCGGCACAAAGGTGATAGGACGGCTGCCGCCGCGCAGCAGCGCCTGTAACGTCATCGACAGCGTGCCGGTTTTCGGGTCGAGCAGACGGCCAGTACGCGAGCGCCCGCCTTCAACAAAATACTCAACCGAATAGCCGCGGCTGAACAGCTCGCCCAGATACTCGCGGAACACCGTGGAGTAGAGCTTGTTGCCTTTAAAGGTACGACGAATAAAGAAGGCACCGAGGCGACGGAAAATCGGTCCGGCTGGCCAGAAGTTGAGATTGATACCGGCAGCAATGTGCGGCGGCACCAGGCCCTGATGATAGAGCACGTAGGACAGCAGCAGATAATCCATGTGGCTGCGGTGGCAGGGCACGTAAACAATTTCGTGACCATCCTGCGCCAGCTGGCGCACGCGTTCGCCGCCGTGCACGTTAATGCCCTGATAGAGCCGACTCCACAGCCAGCCCATTACACGGTCAGTCACGCGGATCGCTTCGTACGAGAAATCCGCCGCCACTTCTTCCATCATTTCGATGGCGTTCTGCTGCGCTTTTTCATGCGAAATTTTCTTGCTGCGCGCTTCGTCTTCAACCGCTTTCTCAATCGCTTTGGACTGCAGCAGCTTGTTGAACAGATCCTGGCGTGCCGGCAGACGCGGGCCGACGGCTGCCAGCCGCTGGCGGGCAAAATGAATGCGCGCGACACGTGCCAGCTTCTGCGCGATCGACTGATCGGTACCGTGTTCGGTGGCCATCTGACGCAGCGAAACCGTGGGCGAGAAGCGGACAAAGCTGTCGCGACCGTGCCACAGGATGGCAAAGAACTTCTGTATACCGTTAAGAATACGCAGATGTGGCGTCGGTTCGCCCTGAATTTCACGGCCTGGCGCACGGCCAAACATCACGGAAACCGGCAGCATCTGTACGTCCAGCGCCGCATTGTTGCGGTGCAGATCGAGGTAGTCATGGAACAGCTTGACCGACTCCGGGTTCGCCACGAAATAGGGGAAGACGCGCGGCCCATCGTGAATAAATACGTGGCGCGGCAGCAGGGTACCGTCAATCTCCAGCGGCGCCAGCGGATCCGGCAGATCGTGCTTCAGGCACTGTGCGCGTAGCGTGAGCAGGTCCGCCTTTGAATCATAAGGCAAAACATACATCACCGGACGGGTCGGATCGATACCGTGTTCCGAGATCGGATCGGTCGGAATGACCTTACTTTTTACCAAAATAGAGAGTGGTAAATTCAACAATTTGTAATAGAGTTTACGCCAACCTGACATAGACAACTTGAAGCCTCTTGTTAGCAAAGCGCGGCAAGCATACCAGAAAGTGCGGCGAAGATCTGTGGCTGTGCCACCTCGCGCGCCCAGACATTGACGTCAAAAACAGTTAAGGGTTCCACAACATGGCAAATAACGTCACCGGTTTCCTGAGAATCATTAAAGCCGCCGGTTATTCCTGGCAGGGGCTGCGCGCTGCCTGGCAGCATGAAGCCGCTTTTCGCCAGGAAGCGATTGCCGCACTGGTCGCGGTTGCCATTGCCTGCTGGCTGGATGTCGATGCCATCACGCGTGTGTTGCTGATTGGCTCGGTGGTGCTGGTGGTCATTGTTGAGATCCTTAATAGTGCCATCGAAGCCGTGGTGGACCGCATCGGTCAGGAGCGCCATCCGCTGGCAGGACGCGCCAAAGACATGGGCTCGGCGGCGGTACTGCTGGCTATCTTACTGGCTCTGTTTGTCTGGATCGCGCTGCTTTGGTCGCATTTGCGATAAACATTCCACATTCATCAAGCCGCTGATTTTTCCCTCTGTTTCGGTTTTCATTTCGCCAATACCTGTATATACTCACAGCGACTGTATAAACAACCAGGGGGCGGGATGAAAGCGTTAACCAGCAGGCAGCAACAGGTCTATGACCTGATTCGCGACCATATTAATCAGACCGGCATGCCGCCAACGCGTGCTGAAATTGCTTCGCAACTGGGCTTCCGCTCGCCTAACGCTGCTGAAGAGCACCTGAAAGCGCTGGCGCGTAAAGGTGTCATTGAAATCGTCTCCGGTGCATCGCGCGGTATCCGTCTGCTGATGGAAGAAGAGGCGAGTGAAGGGCTGCCACTGATCGGTCGCGTTGCCGCCGGTGAACCGCTGCTGGCGCAGGAACATATCGAAGCCCACTATCAGGTCGACGCCAACCTGTTCAAACCCTCTGCCGATTTCCTGCTGCGCGTCAGCGGTATGTCGATGAAAGATATCGGCATTATGGACGGCGATCTGCTCGCGGTGCATAAAACGCAGGAAGTGCGCAATGGCCAGGTGGTGGTTGCGCGTATCGATGATGAAGTCACGGTGAAACGCTGGAAGAAGCAGGGCGCGATTGTCCAGCTGCTGCCGGAAAACAATGATTTCCAGCCGATTGTCGTGGATACCCGTGAACAGTCACTGACCGTGGAAGGGCTGGCCGTAGGCATCGTGCGCAACGGCGAGTGGCTCTGAAACCCGGTTGATCTCCCCCGCTGCGGCGGCGCTCGCGCGCTGGCCGCAGTCTGCTTTAATCATACTTTTGTTCCCGGCCCGTAAGGCGCTCGCTCAGGCCGACCACCGTAACCCTCGGGATGGGGCTGATGCAGCTATTTTCCTCTTCTGATAAAGCGCTGTGGCGACTGGCGTTGCCAATGATCCTCTCCAATATCACCGTGCCGCTGCTCGGCGTGGTCGATACCGCCGTGATTGGCCATCTTGATAGCCCGATCTACCTCGGCGGCGTGGCCGTAGGCACCACGGCAACCAGCTTCATCTTTATGCTGCTGCTATTTCTGCGTATGAGCACCACCGGTTTAACCGCGCAGGCGTTCGGGGCCGGCGATAAACAGGCACTGGCGCGCGCACTGATGCAGCCGCTGCTGATCGCTCTGGCCGCCGGGTTGCTGCTGGCGCTGCTGCGTTCTCCTGCCAGTAGCCTGGCGGCAACGCTGATGGGCGGCAGCGCGGAAGTCCAGCAGCAGGCGCAGATCTTCATTGAAATCCGCTGGCTGAGCGCACCGGCTACGCTGGCTAACCTGGTGATTCTCGGCTGGCTGCTGGGCGTGCAGTATGCGCGTGCGCCGATGGTTCTGCTGATTGTCGGAAACCTGGTTAACATCCTGCTCGATCTGCTGCTGGTGCTGAAACTGCACTGGGGCGTTGCCGGTGCCGCCGCCGCCACGGCGCTGGCCGAATACGTGACGCTGGCGGTGGGATTATGGATGGTGGCGCGCGTGCTGAAACTGCGCGGTATCGATTTCAAGCTGCTGAAAAACAGCTGGCGCGGTGACGCGGCGCGATTATTTCGCCTTAATCGCGACATCATGCTGCGCTCGCTCATGCTGCAGATCTGCTTCGCCTCACTGACCCTGCTGGGTGCACGCATCGGACCGGATGTGGTCGCGGTTAATGCGGTGCTGTTGATGTTCCTGACGTTTACTGCCTATGCGCTGGACGGCTTTGCTTACGCGGTGGAAGCCTGCTCGGGTGAAGCGGTAGGGGCAAAAGATCGCAGCCGGCTGCTGCTGATCTGGCATGCCGCCTGTCGCCAGGCGGGTATCGTTGCGCTGCTGTTTGCGCTTATTTATGCGCTCAGCGGCCCGCATATTGTTGCGCTGCTTACCTCGCTGCAGCCGCTGCGTGAGATGGCCGATCGCTTTCTGCTGTGGCAGGTAATTTTACCGCTGGTCGGCGTCTGGTGTTATCTGCTGGACGGCATGTTCATCGGCGCGACGCGTGGTCGCGAAATGCGTAACAGCATGATCATGGCCGCAGCCGGTTTTGGCATCACTTTGCTAACGCTGCCGTGGTTAGGGAATCACGGTTTATGGCTGGCGATCACGGTGTTTCTGGCGCTGCGCGGCCTGACGCTGGGATGGATGTGGCGCCGCCACTGGCAGCGTGACAGCTGGTTCAGTCAGCCATAAGCGCAGCGCAGGCACCAGAATAATCTGTAATTCCGTGCACAATCCGAAGCGGCTACTATAATTATCTCAAACGGCGCAGATAAGCAGCGCGTTATATGGTTATTTCCGGCATTACATGAGAAATACACCATCTCACTCAGGAAGACGTGGAGGATTGTTATGAACAAAGACGAAGCGAGCGGAAACTGGAAGCAGTTTAAAGGGAAGTTTAAAGAGAAATGGGGCAAGTTAACCGATGACGATTTGACCGTGATCGAAGGGAAACGCGATCAGCTGGTGGGTAAAATCCAGGAACGTTACGGTTACGCCAAAGATGAAGCTGAACGTGAATTGAAAGACTGGGAAAGTCAAAACAAAGATTACCGCTGGTAAGTCTCCCGCTTTAAGGATGATGCTCCTACCCGCTGATCGTTACGATCGGCCTGGCACACGGACGTGCCAGTTACCCTTTACGCACCTTCTTCTTACTTTCCACTTCATGATCGTGCTGACAGCTACCCGGCTGCGTGCAGGCTGCCACTTCGGCACAGTTTTCACACAGGCCGTGCGCCTCAATAACGCTATGACGTAAGGTAAAACCTGCCTGATCGGCCAACCCTGCAATGATCTTTTCCACGCCGTGCGCGTGCTTCTCACTGACGGCGGCACAGTTGTCGCACACCAGCATCACCGAGGTGTGCGCCGGCTCGTCGAAATGGTGGCACACCACATAACTATTATTTGACTCTACCCGATGAATAAATCCCTGCTCCAGCAGGAAATCCAGCGCGCGATAAATAGTCGGTGGTTTCGCCTGGGGTTCACTGATGCGCAGCTGGTCCAGCAAATCGTAAGCGCTAATGGAACCGTTCTGCTCCGCCATCAGGCGCAACACTTCTGCGCGCTGCGTAGTGAGGCGCACGCCACGGTCAAGGCACAGAGATTCAGCCTGCGTGAGCAGTTGTTCGGGCGTGAGGTTTGGCATAAGCATTCTCCAGGTGATGGGTGATGTTATTTTATCACACAAACTTTTACGCTGCTGCCATTGCTTTTTTACCTTATATCATCCAGGAAATGTCCGGCTTTCAGCCACTTATCTGCCGCGTTACGCCCTGGTCCCTCCTTCTGTTAAGCCATGCTTTTCCTTCCTGAGTTTTTTCTCACAGGTTAACCCATCTTTTTGCTTTGCAACTCACTGACTTAGTGGCTATGGTTCAAAAGGTTTTAAGTAATTTCTGGCATCAATTTAGCTGACGTTCATATTTCTGCATAAAACAACAGCAGAATGGTGCGGGCGTGACCAATTCTGCGAATAGCAATGCTAATTCCTTTCAATTCACAGCAATAAAGCGTTAGCCAGCGTTCAGAATAGGGCTAATAAACTATTCCGTCGTAGAGACAGTCCACGACAATTAAAAGGTGATGGCAGACTCATGGTGAAGACATTATTCAGACGCAAGAAAATTGCTTATGTTGTTGGTTTTAATGCGGTATTTGTTACCACATCAGCATTTGCTGCTGGCACCTGGTACGATGCGCGTAACGATGCCATGGGGGGAACCGGTGTCGCTTCCTCAACCTGGAGCTCGGCAGTGCTGGCTAACCCGGCATTGATGACCAAAGCGCAGCCTGAAGATAACGTCAGCATCATTTTTCCTTCAGCCGGTGTGCAGATTACTGACAAAGACAAATTAGTGGATCGCGTAGACGAAATTACTGATACGGTGGACCGCTATCGTGACGTGATCAACAACATCACGCTGCCGGAGATCATCAATGGCGCGCCTCAGGTCAGAGCCGCGGCAGGTGATATGGCCAATCAGCTGCGCGATCTGCGCGGTGATAAAGCGAATGGCACCGCAGGCGTGGCGTTAGCCGTCAGCATTCCCAACGAGACCCTTCCTTTCGCCTTCATCACCAAAGCCTACGGCACGGCACACATCCGCGCTAACGTGGTACAGAGCGATATTGATTATCTGGATCAGGTCGCAAATGGACGCATTCCCTTGCCGGGCGACCAAAATAATCTGCGCTCCAGCGCCAACGGCCTGGCTGCCCTGATCACCGATTACGGCGTCGCAATGGCACATGAGTTTACCATCGCCGGTCACCCGGTCTCCGTTGGCGTCACGCCAAAGCTGCAGAAAACCTGGCTGTATAACTACACCGCCAGCGTTTATAACTACGACAAGAATGATATTAACGATAGCCGCTATCGCAGCACCGATACCGGTTTCAACGTTGATGCCGGTATCGCTACCGACTTCGCGGAGAACTGGACCTTCGGCGTGACCGGGCAGAACCTGGTATCGCGCGATATCGACACCAAAGAGGTTAACGGCTATCGCGATACGTATCAGATTCGCCCGCTGGTAACTACCGGACTGGCGTGGAATCGCGGACCCTTTACCCTGACCGGCGATGTCGATCTGACCGAAACCAAACGTTTTAAATCGCAGGAGAGCAGTCAGTACGCTGGCGTGGGTGGTGAATATCGCGTACTGGACTGGCTGGCGCTGCGTGCCGGCTATCGCGCGGATATGAAGTCGAATGACACCGATGTGTTTACGGCCGGTCTCGGCGTGTCGCCGTTCAACAATGCGGTGCATCTGGACCTGGCCGGTTCGGTCGGCAAAGACAATACCTGGGGCGCCATGGTGCAGCTCGGGTTTAACTTCTGACCACACGATGACGGGCGGCTGTGTCGCCCGTCACAGCTGTGATATCATTGCGCAGTTTCTCATCACTTAACTGCGGATTTACTGCGTTTCATGACCGATACATTCTCTTCGCAACGTTTCTCCATCGCCCCCATGCTGGACTGGACCGACCGTCACTGTCGCTATTTTCACCGTCAGCTGAGCGGCGACACGCTGCTGTACACCGAAATGGTGACCACCGGTGCCATCATCCACGGCAAAGGCGACTATCTGGCCTATAGCGAGGCGGAGCATCCGCTGGCGCTGCAGCTGGGCGGTAGCGATCCGGCCGCGCTGGCAACCTGTGCAAAGCTGGCTGAAGCGCGCGGCTACGATGAGATCAACCTGAACGTCGGTTGTCCGTCCGATCGGGTACAGAATGGCCGTTTTGGCGCGTGCCTGATGGGTGAGGCGGCACTGGTCGCGGACTGTATCAAAGCGATGCGCGATGTGGTCAGCATTCCGGTCACGGTGAAAACCCGCATCGGTATTGACGACCAGGATAGCTACGCCTTCCTGTGCGATTTTGTCGGCACCGTGGCGCAGCAGGGCGGTTGTGATACGTTCATTATTCATGCGCGTAAAGCGTGGCTGTCGGGTCTCAGCCCGAAAGAGAACCGTGAAATTCCACCGCTCGATTATCCGCGTGTTTACCAGCTGAAGCGGGATTTCCCGGCGCTGACCATAGCGATCAACGGCGGCGTTAAGACGCTTGAAGAGGCCAAAGCGCATCTGCAGCACCTGGACGGCGTGATGATGGGGCGCGAGGCCTATCAAAATCCCGGCATTCTGGCGCAGGTTGATCGCCAGCTGTTTGGCCGTGAGACACCGGTGGCCGATCCGGTCGCCGTGGTGCGTTCCATGTACCCTTACATCGAAGCCGAACTGGCCCAGGGCACTTATCTGGGACACATTACGCGCCACATGCTGGGCCTGTTCCAGGGCATTCCCGGCGCGCGCCAGTGGCGCCGTCATCTCAGCGAAAATGCCCACAAACCGGGCGCCGACGTCCGCGTGCTGGAAGCGGCGCTGGCGCTGGTCGCTGACCGCATCGTGCAGGAAGCCTGATCCCGCAAGCCGGCCTGGTCAGGCTGGCAGGACGGTTTAAGCCGCACGGTTTCATCGTGCGGTTTTTAATTCACCAGAAGTTAGTCAATTTCACCAAATCAACGTCCCCTCTGTCCTGCATCAAAGCGATAATTCAATGGCTTAGCGATCATTACGACCTGGCACGTATCTTGTAATACCTTCTGCATTACTGATACAGGAGAGCGCTCGTGGAAATATTATTCGTTATCGGCTTTTTTATGATGCTGCTGCTGACTGGCGTATCGCTGCTGGGTGTGATCGCCGCGCTGCTGGTGGCCACCGTGGTGATGTTTCTCGGCGGGCTGTTTGCGCTTGTTATAAAATTGTTGCCGTGGCTGGTGCTGGCGGTGGTCGCCGTGTGGCTGTATCGCGCATTTAGCACGCCGCAGGGAGAGGTGAAACTTAACCGGCTGAAAAGGAAAATCAGCGACTTAGAGAAGAGAAGCTGGCGCTAAATGCGGTTACGATCACAGAGTTGGTGATTGCTTAGTACGAATTCGCAATTAAACATATTTTTTACTTATGTTTTCTGTCAGGATAGGTAAAGAAATTCAGACGAATTCATCGCCGCTGTCCCTACACCAGCGCGAACTATAAAAAAGAAAGAAAAGGGCTTCCTTCGGGAAGCCCTTCATCATTTCTGCTATCAGGGAATTAACAGGCTGGAACCCTGAGTGGCACGACTCTCCAGCACCTGATGCGCACGCACTGCATCGCTCAGGGCAAATTTCTGCTGCTCCGGCACGTTAAGCTGAATAGCGCGGCTGGCGATAAGCGAAAACAGTTCGCCGCTGGCGCGATCGAGCTCTTCACGGTTGGTGATATAGCCAAACAGGGAAGGGCGGGTGACAAACAGCGAGCCTTTCTTGTTGAGAATGCCGAGGTCAACGCCGGTCACCGGGCCTGAGGCATTACCAAAGCTCACCATCAGGCCGTGGCGGCGCAGGCTGTCGAGGGAGGGTTCCCAGGTATCTTTGCCCACTGAGTCGTACACTACCGCCACTTTTTCACCGTTGGTCAGTTCGCTGACGCGCTGGGCGATATCCTCTTCGCGATAATTGATGGTGGCCCAGGCGCCGGCATCTTTGGCGATCTGCGCTTTCTCCGCAGAACCGACGGTGCCAATCAAATGCGCGCCCAGCGCTTTCGCCCACTGGCAGGCAATCAGGCCCACGCCGCCCGCGGCGGCATGAAACAGGAAAATTTCATCAGCTTTTACTTTGTACGTCTGACGCAGCAGATACTGCACCGTCAGGCCCTTGAGGAAAGAGGCCGCAGCCTGCTCAAAGCTGATGCTGTCCGGCAGAATCACCAGCCGATCTTCCGCCACATTGTGCAGCTCGCTGTAGGCACCCAGCGCGGCCTGGCAATACACCACGCGATCGCCCGGCTTGAAACGCGAAACCGCGCTGCCCACTTTTTTCACGATGCCTGCCGCTTCAGTGCCCAGGCCGGATGGCAGCGAGGAGACCGGATACAATCCGCTGCGCACGTAGGTATCGATATAGTTAATACCAATCGCCTTGTTCTCCACCTGAACTTCATGGTCGGCGGGATCGGCTGGTGTGAAATCGACCCATTGCAATACTTCCGGGCCGCCGTGCTGGTTGAACTGAATTCGCTTTGCCATTCTGACTCCTGTGATTGTTCATCCTGGGACGGTATACTTGCGCGTCCCTTTCACGATCGGTAATGCATTCACTATGGCAGGAAATAAACCCACCAACAAATCGAACGAACCCCGCGATCGGCAGCTCGAAGGCGTGAAAATGCCGCCGCACTCTCTCGAAGCGGAGCAGTCGGTGCTCGGTGGGTTGATGCTGGATAACGAACGCTGGGATAACGTCTCCGAGCGCGTGGTCGCGGAAGATTTCTTCAACCGCTCGCATCGCATGATTTTCTCCGAAATGCAGCGCCTGCTGGAAGCCGGTCAGCCTATCGATCTGATCACCCTGTCAGAGTCGCTGGAAACGCGCGGTGAGCTGGAGATGGCGGGCGGCTTTGCCTATCTGGCCGAGCTGGCAAAAAATACTCCAAGTGCGGCAAACCTCGGTGCTTATGCCGACATCGTGCGTGAACGTGCGGTAGTGCGTGAGATGATTTCGGTGGCCAATCAGATCGCTGACGCCGGTTACGATCCGCAGGGCCGCAGCAGCGAAGAGCTGCTGGATTTCGCTGAATCCAACGTCTTTAAAATTGCCGAACAGCGCGCCAATAAGGATGAAGGCCCGCAAAATATCGAGCAGATTCTCGAAGCGACGGTATCGCGCATTGAAGCGCTGGTGTCAACGCCACACGATGGCGTGACTGGCGTCGATACCGGCTATCAGGATCTCAACAAGAAAACCGCCGGTCTGCAGGGTTCAGATCTGATCATTGTCGCGGCGCGTCCGTCGATGGGTAAAACCACTTTCGCCATGAACCTGTGCGAAAACGCCGCTATGCTGACAGACAAACCGGTGCTGATTTTCAGTCTCGAGATGCCCAGCGAACAGCTGATGATGCGTATGCTGGCCTCGCTGTCGCGCGTTGATCAGACGCGTATCCGTACCGGTCAGCTGGAGGATGAAGACTGGGCGCGCATCTCGGCCACCATGGGCATCCTGTTAGAAAAGAAGAACATGTTCATTGATGACTCGTCCGGCCTGACGCCAACCGAAGTGCGTTCACGCGCGCGCCGCGTGTTCCGTGAAAACGGCGGCCTGAGCATGATCATGATCGACTACCTGCAGCTGATGCGCGTACCGGCGCTCTCCGACAACCGTACGCTGGAGATCGCCGAGATCTCACGCTCGCTTAAAGCGCTGGCGAAAGAGCTCAATGTACCGGTAGTGGCGCTGTCGCAGCTTAACCGCTCGCTGGAGCAGCGCGCCGATAAGCGTCCGGTTAACTCGGATCTGCGTGAATCGGGGTCGATCGAGCAGGATGCGGACCTGATCATGTTCATCTATCGTGACGAGGTATATCACGAAAACAGCGATCTGAAAGGCATCGCCGAGATCATTATCGGTAAACAGCGTAACGGCCCGATCGGCACAGTACGTCTGACGTTCAACGGCCAGTGGTCACGCTTTGATAACTACGCCGGACCGCAATACGACGACGAATAATCGCGCTTCCGCAGTTGCATGCACGATTTGTGCATGCATTTCACGTCATCAGAAAATAGTGTTGGACAACCTCGTCAATTATCAGGTTATCTGTAGCAAAGCGAATCCTATAACGCTGTGGACACAGAATGACTCAGGTAGACGATTACGACCTTAAGATACTGACACTACTACAATCTAACGGCCGCCTTACCAACCAGGAACTCAGTGATTTAGTCGGACTTTCGGCGTCGCAATGTTCACGCCGGCGCATTAATCTCGAACAGGCAAATCTTATTCTCGGCTATCACGCACGGCTCTCGCCGGACGCGGTAGGGCTGGGCATGGTCGGCTTGATCGAGGTGCGACTGAAAAATCACACGCCCGATTACGAAGAGAGTTTTCACCGCATGGTGGAGCAGGAAGCGGCGATTGTCGACGCGTTCAAAACCACCGGCGACGCCGACTATCTGTTAAAAGTCGCGGTGGCCGATTTAGCGGCGCTGAGCGCGCTGATCAGTCAGCTCGTCGCTGGCCATCAAAGCGTGGCGCACGTGAAAACCTCGGTGGTACTCAATCGTTTAAAAGAGAACGGTTTGATGATGATCCCCGAGCACAAAGTGCGCCAAAAGAGTGCATGATGTGCCAGTGTGGTGCAGATTTCTGCCATTTTTCGCGTAAAGCGCGCACCAGAAACCGAATTTGTGCATGAATCGATTATTTTACGGCAGATTGATGCACATAAACCTGCAATAAAGCGCCTTAGTTATCAATTGGATAATCGCTGGCACCCATCGGCGGCGACAGGAAGCCGCCGATGTGGTGCGTTTTTTGCAAATGAACGCCATCATTTGCAAAGAGATCGCGCCATGGATAACGCTGTACAACCTTCCCGCATTCCCCACACCCGTACAGAAGATGCGCTGGCTATCGTGCTTGGCACGCTGATGGTGTCGTTTGGCGTCATTTTGCTGAAACAGGCGGGCGCGCTGACCGGCGGTACGGCGGGCGTGGCTTTTCTCATCAGCTACCTGTCGCCGCTCTCGTTCGGCAGCGCCTTCTTTCTGATTAACCTGCCGTTTTACTGGCTGGCCATTCGTCGCATGGGCTGGGAATTTACCCTGAAAACCTTCTGTGCGGTGGGGCTGGTATCGCTGTTCACCCATTTGCACCCGCTGTTTATCCATTTTTCTGCGCTAAATCCGTTTTATGCGACATTGTTCGGTAACGTGGTGATGGGGATTGGGTTTATAGTGTTGTTTCGTCACAAAGCCAGCCTCGGTGGTATCAATATTCTGGCGCTCTGGCTGCAGGATCGCTCTGGTCTGCGCGCCGGCAAACTGCAAATGGCGCTGGATACCTGTGTGGTACTGGCCTCGCTTTTTGTGGTATCGCTGCCGATGCTGCTGGCCTCCATTGCCGGCGCGGTGATGCTCAATCTCATCATCGCCATGAATCACCGTCCCGGCCGCTATTTTGTTTGATGACGTCGACCCACACATTTATGAATAATCATGGAGATCTGCACCGTGTTTCAAAACGTTGATGCCTATGCTGGCGATCCGATTCTGTCGCTGATGGAAACCTTCAAACAGGACCCGCGTGACCACAAGGTGAATCTGAGCATCGGCCTCTATTACAACGAAGCCGGCATCATTCCTCAGCTGCAGGCGGTGGCCGCCGCGGAAGAGCGTTTGCAGGCGCAGCCACATCAGGCTTCGCTCTATCTGCCAATGGAAGGGCTGGGTCCGTACCGCAACGCCATTGCGCCGCTGCTGTTTGGTAAAGAGCACCCGATGCTGCAGGCGGGGCGCATTGCTTCCATCCAGACGCTGGGCGGATCCGGCGCGCTGAAAGTGGGCGCAGATTTCCTGAAGCGTTACTTCCCGGACGCCAGCGTATGGGTCAGCGATCCGACATGGGAAAACCATGTGGCGATCTTTAACGGTGCCGGTTTTAACGTTAACACCTACCCATGGTACGACGACGCCACCAACGGCGTGAAGTTCGATGCCTTCATCGCCAAACTGAAAACGCTGCCGAAGCAATCCATCGTGTTGCTGCATCCGTGCTGCCACAACCCGACCGGTGCGGATCTGACCAACGCGCAGTGGGATCAAACCGTTGAGGTCCTGAAAGCGCAGGAGCTGATCCCGTTCCTCGACATCGCCTACCAGGGCTTTGGTGCCGGTATGGAAGAGGACGCTTACGCGATTCGCGTGATTGCCGCGGCGGGCCTGCCGGCGCTGGTGAGCAACTCCTTCTCGAAAATCTTCTCGCTGTACGGTGAGCGCGTTGGCGGCCTGTCGATTGTCTGCGACAGCGCAGAAGAGTCGGCACGCGTGCTGGGTCAGCTGAAAGCGACCGTGCGTCGCAACTACTCCAGCCCGCCGAACTTCGGTGCTCAGGTGGTTTCCTGCGTGCTGAACGACGAAGCGCTGCTCAACAACTGGCTGGCGGAAGTGGAAGCGATGCGCCTGCGCATCATCGAAATGCGCCAGGTGCTGGTCAATGTGCTGAACAGTAAACTGCCCGGCAAAAACTTTGATTATCTGCTGAAGCAGCGCGGCATGTTCAGCTACACCGGCCTGAGCGCGCAGCAGGTAGATCGCCTGCGCGAAAAGTTCGGCGTGTACCTGATCGCCAGCGGCCGCATGTGTGTCGCCGGTCTCAACAGCCGCAACGTCAATCAGGTGGCTGAGGCGTTTGCTGCCGTAATGTAATTGACGCGGTGCCTGTCAGCCTGCGGCTGGCAGGCACCCGTTTCCGCCATCCACACATTGTCTGTTCCCGCTGTACCTTCTGCCGCACCCCGCTTTTCCACGCTTCTCTTTGCCGGCTATGCTGGCTGAAAGCCGCATTCCGCATGGCTATAACACCTTAATCCCGGGTAATCGGGACGGGTCTTGTGTGTTCCTGTTAATGAGGGCGCTATTTTTTGCCGGCGCGCTTTGGCGCACTGCCAGAGCGCTCGCCAATCACAATAAGGAACCGCCCATGAGCTATTTCCCTTCCGCACTGAAACCCCTCTGCATTGCCATGACGCTGGCGCTCGCACTGCCTGCTGCGGCCGTTGAGTTGACGCGTGACAACGGCGCGCCGGTCGGCGATAACCAGAATTCACAAACTGCCGGCGCTAATGGCCCGGTGCTGTTACAGGACGTGCAGCTGATTCAAAAGCTGCAGCGCTTTGATCGTGAACGTATTCCGGAACGTGTGGTGCACGCGCGTGGCACCGGCGCGCACGGTGAATTTCGCGCCAGCAAAGATATCAGCGATCTGACTATCGCTGAGGTGTTTAAACCGGGAACGGTGACGCCGGTCTTTGTGCGCTTCTCCAGCGTGGTGCACAGCAAGCATTCGCCGGAAACGCTGCGCGATCCGCGTGGTTTTGCCACCAAATTCTATACCAGCCAGGGCAACTGGGATCTGGTGGGCAACAACCTGCCGGTGTTCTTCATCCGCGATGCGATCAAGTTCCCTGATATGGTGCACGCGTTTAAACCGGATCCGCGCACTAACCTCGATAACGATGCGCGCACCTTCGATTTCTTCTCCCACGTACCGGAAGCCACGCACGCGCTCACCATGCTGTTCTCCAACATGGGCACGCCGGCGACCTATCGCGAAATGGACGGTAACAGCGTGCACGCCTACAAGTTTGTGAACAGCAAAGGCGAAGTGCACTACGTGAAGTTTCACTGGAAAACGCTGCAGGGCGAACGCAACCTCGATCCTACTGAATCGGCAGCGATCCAGGGCCGCAGCTACAGCCACATGACAGAAGATCTGGTGGCGGCGATTAACCGCAAAGCGTTTCCGAAGTGGGATCTCTACATTCAGACCATTAAAGCCAGCGAACTGGATAAGTTCGATTTCAATCCGCTCGACTCCACCAAAATCTGGCCGAACGTGCCAGAGGTGAAAATCGGGCAGATGGTGCTGAATCGCAACGTCGACAACTTCTTCCAGCAAACCGAGCAGGTGGCGATGGCGCCGTCCAATCTGGTGCCGGGCATTGAGCCGTCTGAAGATCGCCTGCTGCAGGGCCGCCTGTTCTCTTATGCTGACACCCAACTGTACCGCGTGGGCACTAACGGCCTCAGCCTGCCGGTCAACGCGCCGCGCGTCCCGGTCAGCAACGGCAATCAGGATGGCCTGATGGACAGCGGTAACGCCGATGACAAGGGCGTTAATTACCAGCCAAGCCGCATCTATCCGCGTGAAGAGCTGCAAAGCGCGCGTTACAGCCATACGCCGCTTAGCGGCAGTACGCAGCAGGCGATGATCGCCAAACCGCAGAATTTCCGCCAGGCAGGGGAGCTGTATCGTTCCTTTAACGCGAAAGAGCGGGGCGATCTGATCACCTCGCTCGGTGGCGCGCTGAAAAGCGCCGACGCGCAAAGCCGGCTGGCGATGCTCTCGTTCTTTTATAAGGCCGATAGCGAGTACGGCACGCGTCTGGCGGCGGTAACGCAGGACGATATCACCACGGTCAAAGCGCTGGCTGACAAGCTGAGCGACTGATATGCCGGCGGCAGAGCAAGCGCTCTGCCGCTTTTTCCCGCTGAAGGGTTTACCTTTCGCCGACATGCTGCACACTTAAGTAAACGGTTTAACCCAGGAATGTGGCATGTGGCAGCAACAAACTCTCACGCTGAGCGCGAAGGCGCGCGGCTTTCATCTGATCACCGACGAGATTGTCGGCCAGCTTAATGGCTTAACGGACCTGCGCATCGGCCAGCTGCATCTGCTATTGCAGCACACCTCAGCGTCGCTGACGCTCAATGAAAATTGCGATCCTACGGTGCGCAGCGACATGGAGCAGCACTTTCTGCGGCACGTTCCAGAGGATGCGCCCTATCAGCACGACTATGAAGGCGCTGACGACATGCCGGCGCACATCAAATCGTCACTGCTTGGCGTATCGCTGCTGATCCCGGTCAGCCGCGGCAAACTGCTGCTCGGCACCTGGCAGGGAATCTGGCTGGGCGAACATCGGGTACACGGCGGCGCGCGGCGCATCGTCGCCACCTTACAAGGGGAATAAAACATGAACACGTCGGATTTACTGACCTACTGCATGAGCAAACCGGGCGCTTCACAAAGTTATAAAGATGAGTGGGACGCAACCCAGGTGAAGAGCGATGGCGTGCTGTTTGCCATGGTGCATGACGTTGAAGGGCGACCGGCGTTGTCGCTGAAGACCTCGCCCGCGCTGGCGGAGTTATTGCGCGATGAACACCACGATGTGTTTCCCAGTGAACATCTCAATAAGTCGCACTGGAGCACGCTGTGGCTGGATGGATCGCTGAAGGATTCGCAGATTTACTATCTGGTTGATGCGTCATGGCAACAGGCTGACGCCACGCGCGCGGCGGGCGTCAGCCATGATGATGAGACGCGCTGATTAAGCCGCAGACTCTTCACGCAGGGTGTTGATATCAATCACGAAGCGATACTTCACGTCGCTTTTCAGCATGCGCTCGTAGGCGTCGTTGATTTGGTTCATGGCGATCAGCTCGATATCCGAAGTGATGCCGTGCTTGCCGCAGAAATCCAGCATCTCCTGGGTTTCGGCGATACCGCCAATTAGTGAACCGGCAATGCTGCGACGCTTGAGGATCAGGTTAAATACCTGTGGTGCCGGGTGATCGTGCTCCGGCGCGCCGACCAGCGTCATGTTGCCGTCGCGCTTCAGCAGGGCGATAAACGGGTTGAGATCGTGCTGCGCGGCGACGGTATTTAAGATGAAGTCGAAGCTGTTGGCGTGCTGCGCCATCTGGTCAGCCTCTTTCGAAATCACCACTTCGTCAGCGCCGAGGCGTTTGCCGTCTTCAATTTTTGACGGTGAAGTGGTGAACAGCACCACGTGCGCGCCCATCGCATGCGCGATCTTCACGCCCATATGGCCGAGGCCGCCCAGACCGACGATACCGACTTTTTTGCCGGGACCGACATTCCAGTGACGCAGCGGGGAATAGGTGGTGATACCGGCGCACAGCAGCGGCGCAACGCCCGCCAGATCGAGGTTTTCCGGTACGCGCAGCACAAAGCTTTCATCAACCACCATGCTGGTGGAGTAGCCGCCGTAGGTGATGGCGCCGGTTTCACGATCCTGGCCGTTGTAAGTGCCAACAAAGCCGTTTTCACAGTACTGCTCGAGTCCTTCCTGACAGCTTGGGCAGCTGCGGCAGGAGTCGACCATACAGCCGACGCCGACTAAATCGCCCACTTTATATTTGTGCGTGTGCGCGCCAACGGCGGTGACGCGACCCACGATTTCATGGCCTGGCACCACCGGGAATACGGTGTTGCGCCATTCGTTGCGCGCCTGGTGCAGGTCCGAGTGGCAGACGCCACAGTACAACACTTCAATCTGCACATCATGAGCGCGCAGTTCGCGCGGCGTATAATCGAACGGGGCGAGTTTGGCTTTCGCGTCCTGTGCGGCATAGGCATGCGTAATATTCATGGTGTCTCCAGTCAGATGTGTCGTGAGTATTTTTTGCGAGGGGTCCGTTCAGTGATGACACTGAAGGACAGAGGCGCGTCAGCGGCGCCAAAAGGAACGCAGTAAGAATAGTCAGCGGGACGCGATGCGTATATGCCTGAAGTTGTCTGTTTCTTGCCTGTTTCTGCATTTGCTAAGGCATTCAGACAATGGCACCGGCTGGCGAGTAACCGGAGCGGTGAGCCGTGGCGAGATCAGAAAAAACGCGCCGCAACAGCGGGTGCGGCGCGTTAAACCTACTTTTTCAGCATCGGCTTGAGGAAGCGTGCAGTATGCGATTTTTCGCACTGTGCAACGGTTTCCGGCGTGCCGGCCACCAGGATTTCACCCCCGCCGCTGCCGCCTTCCGGACCGAGATCGACAATCCAGTCAGCGGTTTTGATCACGTCAAGGTTGTGCTCAATCACCACGATGGTATTGCCCTGATCGCGCAGCTGATGCAGCACTTCCAGCAGCTGCTGGATGTCGGCAAAATGCAGGCCGGTGGTCGGTTCATCGAGAATGTACAGCGTCTGACCGGTGCCGCGCTTCGACAGCTCACGCGCCAGCTTAACGCGCTGCGCTTCACCGCCGGACAGCGTGGTTGCCGACTGGCCAAGACGAATATACGACAGGCCGACATCAATCAGCGTCTGCAGCTTACGCGCCAGCGCAGGTACCGCATCAAAGAACTCACGCGCCTCTTCGATGGTCATCTCCAGCACTTCGTGAATGCACTTGCCTTTGTATTTAATCTCCAGCGTCTCGCGGTTATAGCGTTTGCCTTTGCACTGATCGCACGGCACATAAATGTCCGGCAGGAAGTGCATTTCGACCTTAATCACGCCGTCGCCCTGACAGGCTTCACAGCGCCCGCCGCGCACGTTAAAGCTGAAGCGGCCCGGATTGTAGCCGCGCGAACGCGCTTCCGGCACGCCGGCAAACAGTTCACGCACCGGGGTAAAAATCCCGGTGTAGGTGGCCGGGTTTGAGCGCGGCGTCCGGCCGATCGGGCTCTGATCGATGTCGATCACTTTATCGAAGTGCTCCAGCCCGGCGATCTCGCGATACGGCGCAGCTTCACCGCTGGTGGCTCCATTTAGCTGGCGCTGCGCAATCGGGAACAGCGTATCGTTAATCAGCGTCGATTTACCGGAACCGGACACGCCGGTGATACAGGTAAACAGCCCAACCGGAACCGTCAGCGTGACATCCTTCAGGTTATTACCGCGCGCGCCGCTCAGTTTCAGTACTTTGGACGGATCGCCTTTCACCCGCTCTGCCGGCACCGCGATTTCACGCTTGCCGCTGAGGAACTGACCGGTGAGAGAATCTTCATGCGCCATAATGGCATGCACATCGCCCTCGGCTACCACCTGGCCGCCGTGCACGCCAGCGCCCGGACCGATATCAATAATATGGTCAGCGGCGCGAATCGCGTCTTCATCATGCTCAACTACGATCACGGTATTACCGAGATCGCGCAGGTGAATCAGCGTCGACAGCAGGCGCTCGTTGTCGCGCTGATGCAGACCGATGGACGGTTCATCCAGTACGTACATGACGCCAACCAGACCGGCACCAATCTGGCTCGCCAGACGAATACGCTGTGCTTCACCGCCGGACAGCGTTTCCGCTGAACGCGACATCGACAGATAATTCAGCCCGACGTTGACCAGGAAGCTCAGACGGTCGCCAATTTCCTTCAGCACTTTCTCGGCGATCTTGGCGCGCTGGCCGCTCAGCTTGAGATTGCGGAAGAAGTCCATAGCGTGGCCGATGCTCATATCCGAGATGGTCGGCAGGTTGGTATCTTCCACGAACACATGGCGCGCTTCACGACGCAGGCGCGTCCCTTCGCAGCTGGCGCAGGCGCGGTTGCTGATAAACTTCGCCAGCTCTTCGCGCACCGCGTTGGATTCCGTCTCTTTGTAGCGGCGCTCCATGTTATGCAGCACGCCTTCAAACGGATGACGACGCACCGAGGTATCGCCGCGATCGTTGATATATTTGAACTCAATATTCTCTTTGCCGGAGCCGTACAGAATCACTTCGCGCGCTTTGTCGCTTAGGCTATTGAACGGCGCTTCGACATCGAAATCCAGATGTTCCGCCAGCGAGCGCAGCATCTGGAAATAGTAGAAGTTACGGCGATCCCAGCCGCGAATGGCGCCACCGGCCAGCGACAGCTCCGGATTTTGAACCACGCGATCGGGATCGAAATATTGCTGAACGCCGAGGCCGTCACAGGTCGGGCAGGCACCGGCCGGGTTATTGAACGAGAACAGGCGCGGCTCCAGCTCGCGCATGCTGTAACCGCATACCGGGCAGGCAAAGTTAGCTGAGAACAGCATCTCTTCGGTATCGGGATCGTCCATATCCGCGACGATCGCCGTGCCGCCACTCAGTTCCAGCGTCGTTTCAAAGGATTCGGCCAGACGCGTCGCCAGATCGTCACGCACGCGGAAACGATCGATCACCACCTCAATGGTGTGTTTCTTCTGCAGCTCCAGCTTGGGTGGATCCGACAGATCGCACACTTCGCCATCGATACGGGCGCGGATGTAGCCCTGCGCCGCCAGATTTTCCAGCGTTTTGGTGTGCTCGCCTTTGCGATCTTTTACCACCGGCGCCAGCAGCATCAGGCGCCGACCCTCTTCCTGCGCCAGGACCTGATCGACCATCTGACTGACAGTTTGTGCCGCCAGCGTGACGTTATGATCCGGACAGCGCGGCTCACCCACGCGGGCAAACAGCAGACGCAGGTAGTCATGAATTTCAGTGATGGTGCCGACGGTCGAGCGCGGGTTGTGCGACGTCGATTTCTGCTCAATGGAAATGGCAGGCGACAGCCCCTCGATGTGGTCTACGTCCGGTTTCTCCATTAAGGAAAGAAACTGGCGCGCATAGGCAGAAAGCGATTCAACATAGCGGCGCTGGCCTTCGGCATACAGCGTATCAAACGCCAGCGAAGACTTACCGGAACCCGACAGACCGGTCACTACAATGAGCTTGTCGCGTGGGATGATCAGGTTGATATTCTTCAAATTATGGGTGCGAGCACCGCGGACTTCAATCTTATCCATTCACCTTTCCCGGATTAGGCAACGCTCGCCATGCCTTGCCAGCACGACCAGCAGAAACGCATCATTATGGCACAAAAAATAAACTGAATAAATATCCAGTGTTTTTGCTATCCTGTCACGGTCGAAAAACTGGAATCCCGCTCGAAAGTGGGAAGCGTCATTGTGACGTGATACAATTTTTCGCTTAGACTTTTAGCATCAACTCATCGGGAGACAGCAACATGGCCAGTCGTGGCGTAAACAAAGTGATTCTTGTCGGGAATCTGGGTCAGGATCCGGAAGTGCGCTACATGCCGAATGGTGGCGCGGTAGCCAACATTACGCTGGCCACGTCAGAGAGCTGGCGCGACAAGCAAACCGGTGAAAACAAAGAGATCACCGAGTGGCACCGCGTCGTGCTGTTCGGCAAGCTGGCTGAAGTCGCCGGCGAATATCTGCGTAAAGGTTCGCAGGTCTACATTGAAGGCCAGCTGCGCACCCGTAAATGGCAGGACCAGAGCGGTCAGGACAAATACACCACCGAAGTGGTGGTGAACGTGGGCGGCACCATGCAGATGCTGGGTGGTCGTCAGCAGGGCGGCAACGGCGGTGGCGCACCGATGGGCGGCCAGGGCGGCGGCAACAATAACGGCTGGGGCCAGCCGCAGCAGCCACAGGGTGGGGGCAACCAGTTCAGCGGCGGCGCGCAGCAGCGTCCACAGCAGCAGAGCGCACCGGCGAACAACGAACCACCAATGGATTTCGACGACGATATCCCGTTCTGATTGGCGTACCGATCCAAGCATTATCCAGCCCTCGCTTCTGCGAGGGTTTTTTATGTCCTGATAAGCCGGCGATCAAACATAAACGGTAACGCTTTCACACCCGGCAGATAGTCACTAAATGCAGGATGGAGAGGGTTCAGGATGGCGTTGTTTTCCATCGGGATAATCGTGGAAGGTAGCATCAGCGCGGCACCTTCAGCGGATTGCAGCCAGCCGGTGCCGAGATCCATTGTCGACAGTGGCGCTGGATCATGACGCCAGTCCGGCGGCAAAAATGCTTCAGCAAGATAGGCAACTTCTGCATCCGGGATGTCGATACTGAGTAAGGTGTACTCATCCAGCACCGACTCTCTTCCGATATGGACCAGCACTTCCAGTGCTGCGAGTGACACCGACGTGGCAACATAAACGGTGGGATAGCCTTTATGATTCCAGCGTCCACCATACTGTTTTGCCCCATAACCGGACCAGGCTTCAGCCGCATACTGGCTCTTCGTCAGCCGATAAAAAATCACGAGAAAACACCGTGCTCCAGACGGCCGATCAGATCGAGAACATCCAGCGCACCGCTCTCCGTCGTCAGTAAGGTGATGGGCGCAACATTGCCTAACCCTTTCACCGGTCGGCTCAGCCACTGGGTGGCCTCTTCTTTATTACCAGCAAAAAGCTGAACGGCGGCATCCATCACGCGGACGAAGCGGGCGACACGTTCACTCTCGTCGGGTGACAGACTTTTACCCGTGCTTTTACGACGGGCAATGTTGCGTTCATTAATCCCTGTGACCTTCATGATTTCGGCGCGCGTCATGGCCGACCAGTGACGGATATCATCAATGACGGCCACCGGCAAACCGGCTTCCAGCATACGCGTTAACTCAATACCACGTGGAGGCAGGCCTGCAACCCGCCACAGCGCGTTGTCATTGGCTCCAGGCTGAGGAATATAAGCTCGCATCTGAAAAACCCCATACAGACAAGTGTCATGCTCTATTATTGACACTTGTCAGATTATTTCAATAGCGCAACCCTTAATGCGCGCGCCACTCCCGCAGTAATTCTTCCGTGGTTTTAACCCGCACCGGATTGCCCGGCATGATCAAATCCGCCCACACTTCGTTATGCTGATTAATAAGCTGCTGCGCCGACACATAAGTGCGATCGGCGGTAGTGTGCGCGTCGGCCGCCACGGTGATGTGATAGCCAAGGCTGGCCCCGACTTTAATGGTGGTATCGACACAATAATCGGTGGCGCAGCCGCAAATGACAAAGCTTTCAATCTGATGCTGTTCAAGCTGCGCCGCGAGCCCGGTTTGCCAGAAGCTGTCGCAGGCGGTTTTGGTGATGTAAAGCGCGCCGGCGGGTTGTTCCAGTTCGGCGACTATGTGCCAGTCTGCGGAGTCGACGGCTAAATCCGGTCCGCTATGCTGAATAAAAATGACCTGATCGGCGGCCGCCATCAGCTGATTAATGCGCGCGCAGCGTCCGGCGCGGTCGTAACGCGGCGTTGCCAGCACGCCATTTTGCATATCCACTACCATTACCACCCGTTGTGCCATTGTCGCCTCCTTTATAGGTCAGGTCCCAGTGTCGCGCTGAACGGGTAGGCGCGTAAAGCGATTGGGCTTTGCTTTTTTGGTGCGCGCCGCGCATGCTTACTGCCTGATAGCGTATGGAGGTGTATGGTGACGGTGGTTCCCGAAGTCTTTCCCTGTGAGCAGGATCGTGCGCAGTTTCAGCACTTTGCTGAGCTGCCGGGCATTGAGCTTTATCAGGCGCACATCTCCCGCTACGCTTTTGAGCCCCATACCCACGAAGCCTTCGGGATTGGCACCATCGAATCCGGCGCGCAGCGCTTTCGCTACCGCGGCACCAATTATGTCGCGCCGGTGCATTCGCTGGTGATGATGAATCCCGATGAACTGCACACCGGTGAATCGGCCTGCGCCGAAGGCTGGCGTTATCGCATGATCTATATCGATCCGGCGGAGATGGATCGGCTGACCGGCGATCGCAACTGGTGGTTCAGTGATGCGCTGCGCACCGATGCGCGTCTGGCACAACCTTTCTCCCATGCGCTGGCACAGATGTGGCAGGCGCAAAGTGCGCTGGAGCGGCAGGGCGCGCTGCTGGATCTGCTCGAGTGGCTGCGTCCGCTGGCGCAGCAGGGCGTCGCGCGGCCGCGCGAAGGCGCCCACCGCTTTGATGTGGTAAAAGCCTGGCTGCGCGATAACCTGGCAGAGCCGGTGCGGCTGGAGGAGCTGGCGGCGCTGGTATCGCTGTCGCCGTGGCATTTTCTGCGCAGTTTCAAACAACACTTTCACGTCACTCCCCATCAAATGCTGATGGCCTTCCGGCTGTTCGAGGCCAAGCAGCGGCTGGCGCAGGGCGAGAGCGCCGCGAGCGTGGCGGCGGCGGTTGGGCTCACCGACCAGGCGCATCTGACGCGGGCGTTTGCCCATCGCTACGGCATCACGCCGGGACGCTACCAAAAGCAGGTGTTCAGCGGACGTTAACCGCAATCTGCTACAAGCCTTTCACCTTTTCCTGCGCCACACTGTGGCGGACTAAAGATAAAGGAAAGGTGTATGTTTGCAGGAATAGTGTTTGCCCTCGCGGCGGGGCTGATGTGGGGCATGATTTTTGTCGGGCCGCTGCTGATACCCGATTATCCGGGCACGTTGCAATCGGCGGGTCGCTATGTTGCCTTTGGTCTGGTGGTGCTGCCGCTGGCGTGGCTTAGCCGGCGCCGGCTAAAACAGCTGACGCGTCCGGACTGGACGGAGGCGGTGAAGCTGTCGCTGGTGGGCAATCTGCTCTATTACGCCTGCCTCGCCAGCGCGATTCAGCGCACCGGCGCACCGGTATCAACCATGATCATCGGCACGCTGCCGGTGGTGATCACCGTCACCGCTAACCTCTGTTACGGCCATCTCGAAGGGCGCCTGCCATGGCGCCGGCTGATGCCCGCACTGGTCATCATTGCTGCCGGTCTGGGCTGCGTTAACGCGGCGGAACTGCACGGGCAGGGGCCGGCATTTGATCTCTGGGGCTATTTGAGTGGCCTGCTGCTGGCGGTGCTGGCAGTGGTGTGCTGGACCTGGTATCCGCTGCGCAATGCGCGCTGGCTGCGCGAACATCCTCAGCACAAACCGTCGAGCTGGGCCACCGCGCAGGGGCTTGTGACATTGCCGCTGGCGCTGGTGTTCTATGGGCTGGTGAGCCTGCAGATTCACTGGCAGCAGCCCGGTTTCGCTTTGCCGTTCGGCCCGCAGCCGGCGCGCTTTATCTGGCTGATGCTGGCGATTGGTTTGTTCTGCTCATGGCTGGCGGCGCTGTGCTGGAATGCCGCCAGTCAGCGTTTGCCAACGGTAGTGATGGGGCCGCTCATCGTATTCGAGACGCTCTCTGGCCTGCTGTGGACCTTTATTTACCGCCAGAGCTGGCCACCGCTGCTCACCAGCATCGGTATCGGCTGTCTGATTGTTGGCGTGATCTATGCCATGCGCATTAAACCGCAGCGGCTGACCGCGCTTCCTTAACCCTGCCTCGCTGCTGAGTCATCCACTCAGCAGCGCTTTCCTCTGATATTTTAGGAATTTGACCAGCCGATAATCCCGCCTCAGTGACCTGATACTGGCCGCCACGCGCACGCTATATAACCGACCAGCGCTACGGCCGCCCGGTTTTCATTCTCTTCCGCTATAAAACTCCCTGCCGTCAGCACGGTAAAAGGCCGACTTTCGCTGCCTTTTAGCATTCCGGTGGGATAAAAAAAGCGCATATCGGGCAACAATTCGCCGGTTTAGCGCGTGAAAAACTCTCCGCCAGTCGGATTTTTACCCGGCTGTGGCACTGAAATACCAGCGTGAGAAGCCACCTTAGCCTTAAGCGTGACCGGCATTGTTAAGAATGATTCCCAACAGCTGCCAGAAAAAAAGATTAAAGATGACGATGGATTTAAGCGCAGTATTTACCGTGGATAACCGTTTTTCGGCTTTATAGTTTAAACATCATAACGTTTTTGAACCGGAGTATTCCTGGTGTGGTTTAAGAGTTAGCCGACTAGCGCTGATCGCCAAAGCGATCATAAACGCAGCGGCCAGATCCAGTTTAAAACTGAGCCAATGTGTGAGCGGTTACACCGTGTTGTTCATTAACGCTTAACAGAATTGTCTGTGATCAGGTCTGATTATTAGTAATCGTGAAGTAATAGACTAAGCACCAATCTCACCAAAATGAGATTGGGCTAAGTCTAAATGGCTTGAAACGCGAGGCTTTTGCTGGTGTGAATCAATTTTACCGCAAAAAAGGAAGTGATTCCGTGATGGCATTCATCAGGAAAAAGTGGTTCGAATTGTTATGTAGCGAATGCCGAATTTAATGATCTTCATCTCTTCTGGTAAGAACAAATCTCAGCATTAAGTCATATAACATCGGCCTCAATGGTATTAGCGATTATCGGAACCGGAAGGGTAATGATAAACGCTACGGCTAATATCCAGTAAACGACAGCTGCGACGGGTACCGATGTCGAAAGTGGTTTGCAGGAAGTTGACCGCCTGACGCTTTTCATTCGTAGTGAAGAAGTTTTTCAGCACGCTTTGCAGCATCTCCTTGTCGGAGCTCAGGGTCTGCAGCTCGCGCGTAAGGTTCTGCAGTTTATCCTCCAACTCCTTGATTTTTCTACCCTCCTCTGAAGAAAGCCCGGAGAACTTCTTCTTCCAGCTATAGAAGGTGGCCTCGGAAATGCCCAGCTCCTCACAAATCTCCCTGACTTTCACTCCCGTTTCAGAAGCTTTAATGGCATTTGTGATTTGCTCTTCGCTATATCGTGACTTTCTCATAAATGCTCTTACCTTTCTTATCAATTAGTGGATGAGAATTACTGTATTAATATCTGGTACTGCAAAAACGGTATTAATGCAGTATTAAAGTGCGCGATTAGAATTGCGAGGGTTAAATTAAGTTATTTAGAATAAATATCATCATGGGATAAATCTTATTTTATTCTGAATGCCATTGAACGCCTTCCTGGTGCTGGGTTTTTGATATAGATTCATTCCATCCCAAATGCAGAAAAATACGACAATCATTGGAAATTCGGCATAGCCTGCTTGCAAAAAACTCAGGATATGCCTGTGAACTTTTGTCCTGAATTCGGGTTGAAATCGTTTACATCCATCGGGCTTCGCACCAGGTTTAATCGGAATTTTCCTGAATTTAATCGCTAAACTCTGACGCGAGTCTCATTTTTCGGACCAGCCTGGTTTGAAGTTATTAAATTGTGTCAGGCCCACTGAGCGCTTGTTAATTCATTTCAAGGACGTTGTACCGAAAAGCAGTTGCTGTACGTAATACTAAGGACCAGTCAATGAAATTGAGCGTAATGTCTAATGCCGCCTGGATGATGTCTGAGAAGATCGTCTCGGTATTCGGCGTCATATTTGTGACCTCCTACGTGGCAAAATCCTTTGGCCCAACGGTGTTTGGCCAAATGGCATTTTCGACCTCGCTGTTCTCCATGGTGCAAACCGTGGCGATTTTTGGTACCGAAACCATCCTGTTCAAGCGCATCAGCAAAAGTGCGCCGAAAGGCCTGCGGCTGATGACCGTGGCACGGACCATGCGCCTGGTGCTGCTGTTGCTGACATCAATCCCGGTGTTGATTTGGGTCTGGTACAACATGCAGGAAAACTTCCTTGCGTTTGCACTGGCCTCGTTTATCTCGTCGGTGTTTGTCACCCAGGACACGTTCAGCGTTTATAACAATGCGCGGCTGGCGTCGCGGCTCAATACCATTGCCAACTCGGCCGGCTTGCTGCTGGGCTTTGCCATGAGCTTCACCATCGCCTGGCTGCACCTCAATCCACTGTGGCTCACCGCCTCGATTGTGGCCGTCACGCTGGTGCCGTACGCCATCAAGCGCGTCAATTTCTATCGCGAACATCAGGATCTGGCGCCGCCGCAGGACAAGCGCACCACCTACCTGCGCTACCTGATGTATGCCGGCCTGCCGCTGGCCATCTCCAGCATCTTTATCTCGGTGCAAGTGAAAGCCGCACAGATGTTCCTTGCGGGCATCGCCTCAGCGCGCGACCTTGGCCTGTTCGCCGCCGCGAATACCATTTCGGCTTCCTGGATTTTTATCCCGGTTGCCATCATCACTTCCTGCTTCTCGGAGATTTTCCGCGAGCGTGGAGCAGCCGCGATCAAGCTCACCGCGCGGCTGAACGGCTATGTCATGGGAGTTTCATTGCTGTTATTAGCGGTGATCGCCTTGTACGGCGAAAAAATCATCATCGCTTTATATGGTCACGAGTACACACAGTCCGGAAGTCTCATTACGTTACTGTCGTTAGCAACCTGCTTTTCGGCAATGGGGACCGTCGCTTATCGCTACATGGTGAAAGAGGGCGGGTTTAACTATCTGTTGAAGAAGATCATTTGTCTGATGGTCATCAGCCTGCCGCTGTCGTGGTGGCTGATCCAGGGCTACGGCATCATGGGTGCCGCCTGGAGCGTCTTCATCACGGAGTTACTGTCCCTGACCGTAATGAATTACTTCTTCAAAAACGGCGTCATCCAAAAAATTCAGGTTTCCTCACTCAACTACAAAACCTACAAATGAGGTCAGATATGATCAGGTTGAAAGACGAACTCAGAAGAAGCGTACAGTATTTCATCAAAAAGATGCCCTGGGCTTACCAGGATCGCATCTACTACTTTCACAAATTCCGTAAGCTGCCGAACCTGCGTCAGCCGAAGGTGTTCAACGAGAAAGTGCTGTATCGCAAATTCGTCTACGGCGACTACCAGTGCTATGGCCGCCTGTCGGACAAGTTTTCGGTGCGTGAGTACATTGCCGAAAAGGTGGGCAGTGAGTATCTGATTCCGCTGGTTTATGAGACCAGCGATCCGCACTCACTGCATACGCTGCCGAGCTGGAAGAACACGGTTATCAAGCCGAATCACGGCTCCAACATGGTTGAGATCCTGCTGGAAGAACCGGATGCGCTGAAAAAACAGCAGATTATCAGCGACTGCCAGCGCTGGCTGAAGACCGACTTCGCCAACGAGGCGCGCGAGATTCACTATCGCTATATTAAGCCGCGCATTCTGGTAGAGAAGTACATCGGCGATGGCAAAACCGCGCCGATCGATTACAAGTTTCACATGTTCAACAAGCGCGACGGCAATTTTGAGTATGTGCTGCAGGTGATCTACAACCGCTGTAATCCGCTGCTGTCGATGAACTTTTACGTCAACAATCTTAACGAGGCGTATCACAAAATCCGTGATACCGGGCTGGATGTGTCACCGCTGCTGCCACAGCTGCAGCACGCGCTGGCGCTGAGTAAAACGCTGGCCAGCGACTTCGATTATGTGCGCGTGGACTGGTATATCGATGGCGAACAGATCTACTTCGGTGAGCTGACGTTCACGCCAGGCGCCGGGCTGGTCACCGGGTTGGATCGGGGGCTCAATCAGATGATGGGTGATATGTGGATTCAGGATCGTCGCGATACGCAGAGATCGGACGTCACGGTGCCGGAAGTACCACTTCCAGCCGTATTGAAGAAAATTTGAAATCACACAGCAAAATAAAAAACCCCGCTTAGCGGGGTTTTTTATGCGCCGCGTTTACGGCATTGGCCAGTCGGCTGGTGTCTGGCTCATCACCTGAATAAACGCTTCTTTGGTGATGGACATAAAGTTATGCACGTTTTCCATGCTCAGCGTAATGCCGAGCAGACCGGTAACAAACCAGCATGACATCGCTACGCCCACGCCGCCGCACATCAGCGCCATCACGTGGTGGCTGTTCTGACGCAATTTAATTTTCATGGTGCTGGCGAAGAACATCATTACCGCGCTGAGCAGTTCCCAACGCATGACGATCAGACTGGTAGTTAACGTAGCCATCGGCGAAAAACCTCTTGAGATCAGTAATATCCCTGACATTCATCGGACATCACTGGCGGCAGAAAAGGGAGGTCAGGGAAGCCCTTCTGTCGTCTTCATACAGCTTGAATCTGTGACTTGGGTCACATTATATCACTGGATTTGAAAATTTGAACAAAATTTAGACCTGGTAAGGCAGGCAAAGAAAGGGCTGGAGGAAGGTGGAGATGAGGGGAAAGGCGCGCCCGCGTGGGGCGCACTGACTTCAGCGTACCGGGCAGCACTCGCCGGTGGTGCGCTGGGCAAAGCTGTTCATGCCTTCGCTGCAGTCAAAGTTGACCAGACGCGGACGCTGCACCATCGCCTGGCGACGCATGCTGTGACGGTAAGCGGTAGGGGTTTGCGAGAACTGACGGCGGAACACGCGCGAAAAGGTCTGCTGCGAGTCGTAGCCGTACTGCATCGCAATGTCGAATACCGGACGCTGCGTCTGACGCAAGGCTTCGGCGGCCAGCGTGAGACGGCGTTCACGAATATAACCACCCAGCGTTTGTTTCGTAACCGTACGGAACATACGCTGCAGGTGCCATTTCGAGTAACCCGATTTTGCCGCCACTTCATCAATCGACAATGTTTTATCCAGATTCTGATCGATCCAGTTAGTCAGTGAATGGATGATTTCCTGTTGCATCATAGCCTGTTCCTTCTGCAAGGTTATCGCCTGGTTTGAAATTCGCTGTTTTGCTGGGGTGCGAGTATAATTCCTCAAGTTAACTTGAGGTAAAGGCCCTAAATGAAAAAAGAACGCAATTACCCGAAACCGGTGCTGACGCCGGGCGAAGTGGCGAAACGCAGCGGCGTGGCGGTATCGGCACTGCACTTTTATGAAAGCAAAGGCTTGATCAGCAGCACGCGCAATGGCGGTAATCAGCGCCGCTACAGCCGTGATGTGCTGCGCCGCGTGGCGATCATCAAAATTGCGCAGCGCATCGGGATTCCGCTGGCGACGGTCAGCGACAGCCTGATGCATGTGCCGGCGAATAAGCGCATGTCGACGCAGGAGTGGGACGCGCTGACGCAGCACTGGCGCGAAGAGCTGGATAAACGCATCGAAACCCTGACGCGTCTGCGCAACGATCTGGACGGCTGCATTGGTTGCGGCTGCCTGTCGATGCGCGACTGCCCGCTGCGCAATCCGGGTGATCGTCTGGGACAGCAGGGCTCCGGAGCGGTGCTGCTCGATCCGCAACAGGACGAGCCGCAGCGTTAATCCGCTATACTAGATGCCAACCCTTAGCAGCAAGGAATCGCGCATGATTACCGTTCACCATCTGGAAAACTCCCGTTCTCATCGGGTGCTGTGGCTGCTGGAAGAGCTGGCGGTGCCGTATCAAATCAAACGCTATCAGCGGGAAAATACCCTGCTGGCGCCGGACGAATTAAAGAAAGTGCATCCGCTGGGTAAATCGCCGGTGATTACCGATGGCAATCGGGTGATCGCCGAATCGGGCGCCATCCTCGAATATCTGCAGCTGAAATACGACAGCGAGCATCTGCTGGCGCTGCATGAGGAAGAGGAGCAAATTCAGGCGCGTTACTGGCTGCACTATGCTGAAGGTTCGCTGATGCCGCTGCTGGTAATGAAGCTGGTGTTTGCGCAACTGGGCAAAAAGCCGGTGCCATGGCTGCTGCGCCCGGCCGGCGTGGCGCTGAGTAAAGGCATTCAGAAAGCGTGGCTGAACAAGCAGCTGGCGCTTCACGGGCGCGTGATTGAGCAGCATCTGAGCCAGCAGCGCTTTTTTGCCGGTTCACGCTTCAGTATTGCCGATGTGCAGATGAGTTTTCCGCTGCTGGCGTTGCAGATGCGTGGCGCGCTGGGTGAGATGCCCGCCACGGCGCGCTGGCTGGAGAATATGCAGCAGCGCGCCGCGTGGCAGCGCGCGCTGGAGCAGGGCGGCCCGATTCAGTTCAATAACGGTTGAGGCGCAGCGGTAACGCAACGAAACAGGACGCCGCGACGCGCTGTCGCGGCACCGCAGCAAACCATCTGAAATGCCAGCCTTTTTCCTCCATGATTTCCTGCTCCCGCTAGCGTAACGCCAGCCATAATGGCGCCAGAGCTGCGCATTATCCTGTCTGCCAGGTGATTAGCAGTTGAAAACGCCACCCCAAACGCCAGATAATCGTTTGCCTTTTTTCCGCGTCACCCCTTTTTGACCTGGAATACGCGGCCACGTAATCGTTTGCCTGCTTTTCTCTCTGAGACATCTTCACCAGGATGATGCGCAAACGCGAGCCGCGCGGTGACCTATATCTTAAAAAACACAGAGGAATAACTATGTCTGGCGAATCACGCCCGGCCAGGGGAAAACTGGACGCCTGGTTTCACATTTCAGCACGCGGCAGCAGCGTGCGGCAGGAAGTGCTGGCTGGCCTCACCACCTTTTTAGCGATGGTGTATTCGGTCATCGTGGTGCCTGGCATGCTTGGTAAAGCGGGCTTCTCACCGACGGCGGTGTTTGTCGCTACCTGTCTGGTGGCCAGCTTTGGCTCCCTCATCATGGGACTGTGGGCCAACCTGCCGATGGCGATTGGCTGTGCCATCTCCCTGACCGCCTTCACCGCGTTCAGCCTGGTACTGGGCCAGCACATTAGCGTGCCGGTGGCGCTGGGCGCGGTCTTCCTGATGGGCCTGCTGTTCACGTTGATTTCCGTGACCGGCATTCGCGCGTGGATTCTGCGTAACCTGCCGATGGGCGTGGCGCACGGCACCGGCGTCGGTATCGGCCTGTTTCTGCTGCTGATTGCCGCCGATGGCATTGGTCTGGTGGTAAAAAACCCGGCGGCAGGCCTGCCGGTGGCGCTTGGTCACTTCACCTCTTTCCCGGTGATCATGGCGCTGATCGGGCTGGCGGCGATTTTTGGTCTGGAAAAACGGCGGGTACCGGGCGGCATTCTGCTGACCATCATTGCGATTTCGCTGCTTGGGTTGATTTTCGACCCGGCGGTAAAGTGGCAGGGGCTGTTTGCCATGCCGAGCCTGCGTGATGCCAGCGGCCAGTCGGCAATGTTTAGCCTGGATATCATGGGCGCGCTGCAGCCGGTGGTGTTACCGAGCGTGCTGGCGCTGGTGATGACCGCGGTGTTTGACGCCACCGGCACCATTCGTGCGGTGGCCGGGCAGGCGAACCTGCTGGATAAAGAGGGCCAGATTATCAATGGCGGTCGCGCGCTGACCACCGACTCTATCAGCAGCCTGTTTGCCGGACTGGTGGGTGCCTCGCCCGCCGCAGTGTATATCGAGTCCGCTGCGGGTACTGCCGCCGGCGGTAAAACCGGCCTGACGGCGATTGTCGTGGGTCTGTTGTTCCTGCTGATTCTGTTTATGTCGCCGCTGGCTTATCTGGTTCCGGCCTATGCCACCGCACCCGCGCTGATGTATGTCGGCCTGCTGATGCTGAGCAACGTGGCCAAAATCGACTTCAATGATTTCGTCGATGCGATGTCTGGCCTGCTGACGGCGGTATTCATCGTACTGACCTGCAACATCGTCACCGGCATCATGCTCGGCTTTGCCGCGCTGGTGATTGGCCGCCTGTTTGCCGGCGAGTGGCGCAAGCTCAACGCTGGCACGGTGGTGATTGCTGTGGCGCTGGTGGCGTTCTACGCGGGCGGCTGGGCTATCTGACCGCAATCCGGGCGTCAGTCCGGATTATTCTCTTTATCGCACACGCCGCACATCGGGTAGCCCCGCCGGGCGGCGTTTTGTTTTACACTTTCCGACGCAACATCGCTTCGATTAATATGATTCGCCTAAGGAAAGCATGGAAATCTTCTTTACTATTCTCATCATGACGCTGGTGGTTTCGCTGTCCGGCGTTGCGGCACGTATCCTGCCGTTTCAGATCCCGCTCCCGCTGGTACAGATCGCGGCCGGCGCGCTGCTGGCCTGGCCAACCTTTGGTCTGCACGTCGATTTTGACCCCGAACTGTTCCTCGTGCTGTTTATTCCGCCGCTGCTGTTTGCCGATGGCTGGAAAACGCCGATCAACGAGTTTCTGCATCACGGCCGTGAAATTATCGGCCTGGCGCTGGTGCTGGTGCTGATTACCGTGGTCGGTATCGGCTACCTGATTTACTGGCTGGTGCCGGGCATTCCGCTGATTCCGGCGTTCGCGCTGGCGGCGGTGCTGTCTCCGACCGATGCGGTGGCGCTCTCCGGCATCGTCGGCGAAGGGCGCATCCCGAAAAAGATCATGTCGATTGTTCAGGGCGAGGCGCTGATGAATGACGCGTCGGGCCTGGTGTCACTCAAGTTTGCCGTCGCGGTGGCGATGGGCACCATGGTGTTCACCTGGGGCGGCGCCAGCGTCGAATTCCTTAAAGTGGCGATTGGCGGCCTGGTGGCCGGTGTCGCAGTTTGCTGGCTGTACGGTCGTTCGCTGCGCCTGCTCAGCCGCTGGAGCGGTGACGATCCGGCAACACAAACCGTACTGCTGCTGCTGCTGCCGTTCGCCTCTTACCTGATTGCTGAACATCTCGGCGTCTCCGGCATTCTGGCGGCGGTAGCGGCCGGTATGACCATCACCCGTTCCGGCATCATCCGTCAGGCACCGCTGGCAATGCGCCTGCGCGCCAACAGCGTATGGCAGATGCTGGAGTTTGTGTTCAACGGCATGGTGTTCCTGATGCTGGGCCTGCAGCTGCCGGACATTCTCTCCACCTCGATTGCTCAGGCGAACGCCGATCCTAACGTCGAGCTGTGGATGCTGTTCGCTGACGTCGGGCTGGTCTATGCGGCGCTGATGATCGTGCGCTTCGGCTGGCTGTGGATCATGAAGCGCACCAGCCTGCGCCTGCTGAAGAAGAAGCCGCTGGAGTTTTCCAGCTACTCGCTGCGTGAACTGCTGATCGCCTCTTTTGCCGGCGTGCGCGGTGCTATCACGCTGGCCGGTGTGCTGTCGATCCCGCTGTTCCTTAGCAACGGCGAACCTTTTCCGGCGCGCTACGAACTGGTGTTTATCGCCACCGGCGTGATTCTGTTCTCGCTTTTTGTCGGCGTGATTCTGCTGCCGATTCTGCTGCGCGGCATGGAGAGCCACGACAAAGTGGGACACCGTCGCGAAATCCAGAGCGCGCGTGCTGCGATGGCCGGCGTGGCGATCGAAAGCCTGCACAAAATGGAGCAGCGGCTGGAAAACGACGCTGAAGAGAACATCGATCCTGAGCTGCTGAAAGAGGTCAGCCTGCGGGTGATTGGTAATCTGCGTCGTCGCGTTGATGGCAAAGATGATATGGAGCAGGCGCTGTTTGCGGAAAATCTGGAGCGCCGTTTCCGCCTGACCGCGCTGCGCGCCGAACGTGCCGAGGTTTATCATCTGCGCGCCACCCAGCAGATCTCCAACGAGACCATGCAGCGCCTGCTGCGCGATCTCGACCTGCTGGAAGCGTTGCTGATAGAGAAAGAGGAATAGCCGCCGCGTTTTGCTGCTCTCCGATCCTGCGGCCGCCTGACAGACAGGGCGGCCGCTTTGTTACAGCGATAGCCGCGGCGCGTTATCCGGCCAGTGTTCGCGGCAGCAGGCTATCCACGCCTGCGCGCTGCGCGACAGATAACTGCCTTCGCGCCAGATTAGCCCCAGACGCCACTGCAGCTCCGACTCCAGCGGCAGCCACAGCAGGGCCTGTTTATCCAGCCGCTGGCAAATCGGCTCCGGCAGGATCGCCAGCCCCATATCCGCCTGCACCATCGCGGCAAGAAAATCCCATTGCGCGCTGCGCAGCGCGATATCCGGCATCACTCCCTGGCGCTGAAAGGCTTTCATCAGCTGGCGGTTAAGCGAAAACTCTTCGTTGAGGATCAGCAGGGGATGCTGAGCCAGCTCGGCCAGCGTCAGGCTGGTGCGGTTGAGCCAGCGCGCGCTGCGCGGCAGCAGCACGCACAGCGGATGGCGCATCAGTTCCAGCGTGTTCAGCGGCAGCTCCGCATCAATCGGCAGGGCGGTCAGCGCAATATCCAGCCCGCCGCTCAGCACCGCCTGCTGCACCGTCAGGCCACCAAATTCGGAGATTTTCAGCTGTACGCCGGGATAGCGGCGGCGGAACGCGGAGATCGATCCGGCAATCTGCATGCCGACCATCGGCGGAATGCCCAGCCGCAGCTCACCGGTTTTCAGCTGGTTGATATCACTGATCTGCGCCTCCAGCTGATGAAACTCCTGCAAAATCGCCAGGCCACGCTGATACACCGCCTGGCCGCTGTCGGTGAGATGCAGCTTGCGTCCCTCGCGCAGCAACAGCGTGCAGCCCAGCTCTTCTTCCAGCTGGCGCAGCATTTTGCTGATGGTGGGTTGCGTCACGAACAGCTTCTCCGCCGCGCGGGTAAAGCTCTGCTGACGTACCACTTCGGTGAAGTAACGCAGGGCACGCACGTCCATAAACATTCCTTTTTGGCATAGTTTGAATAATTTTAATTCATTTCTTTCACACTCTGGCGCGGATTTATACTGCAACCCTGAATTTTAAGGGGGGAAGAGAGAAATGGCGTCCGCGCTTCGTCCGCGCACCACGGATATCCTGCAACGCGTCACGGTGCCGCTGCAGCTGGTGCTGTATATCGCCCTGTTCGTTGCCAGTGGTCAGCTGGTGAGCTGGCTGCATCTGCCGTTACCGGCCAACGTCGTGGGTATGGTGTTGCTGTTACTGTTGATCGTCAGCGGTATCGTGCCGCTGCGCTGGGTTAAAGCCGGGGCCAACTGGCTGCTGGCCGAAATGCTGCTGTTTTTTATTCCGGCGGTGGTGGCGGTGGTGAATTACAGCGACCTGCTGCGCAGTGAAGGCTGGCGCATCTGTGTGGTGATCGCCGTCAGTACGCTGATGGTGCTGGCGGCCACCTCGCTGGTGGTCGATCGCTTATACCGCTTCGAACTGGCGCGCGCGGCGCGTAAGCAGGGCGATCGTGACTGACTTTATCGTTAGCCTGCTATGTCTGGCGCTGACGCTGCTGGTTTACTACCTCAACAAACGCCTGTACCGGCGCAGGCCCACACTGCTGCTGATGCCGCTGGTGTTAACGCCGCTGGTGCTGGTGGCGCTGCTGCTGCTGACGCACGTCAGCTGGCAGGATTACATCGCTGAAAGCCACTGGCTGCTGTGGCTGCTGGGGCCGGCGACGCTGGCTTTTGCGGTGCCGGTTTACGAAAACCTGCACATTATCCGCCGCCACTGGCTGTCGCTGAGCGTGGGCGTGATCACCGCCACGCTGGTGGCCGTGTGCAGTTCGGTATGGCTGGCACGGCTGCTGACGCTACCGGAGAGCATCCAGCGCAGCCTGGCGGTGCGCTCCATCACCACGCCTTTTGCGCTGGCAGCGGCCCAGCCGATTGGCGGCCAGCCCGATTTGGTCGCGCTGTTCGTGGTGATTACCGGCGTGTTTGGCATGGCGGTGGGCGACGTGCTGTTTTTACGCATCGCGATTAAGCAGGGCGTGGCGAAGGGCGCCGGCTTTGGCGCCGCCTCGCACGGAGCCGGCACGGCACGCGCTTATCAGCTCGGCCAGCAGGAGGGCGTGGTCTCCAGCCTGGTGATGATGCTCTCCGGCGTGCTCACGGTGTTGCTGGCGCCGCTGCTGGGACAGCTGTTGTGGCATGCCTGACGGGCAAATCTGCGCCCGCATCGCTCTGGGTGTTGGCGGATGCGGTCAGTTTCTGCCCGCTGTAACCCATTTTTACGTAAAGCTTTCCAAATAAAGTTGTGTCACGTCGCCGCGCTGTTTACCCTTTGCGCCGAATTATGTGTCCTTCATGGAGTGGATTGTTATGTTTAAGCAACTTGTTACGGGAAGCGTTTTAGGTCTGGCACTGTTGAGCGGCGGCGCGCAGGCGATTGAGGGCAGTGTTGACGTGGGTGAGCACAGCACCAACCTGAACCTTGGCCTCGGCACCGCTTCACCGGGTCTGTTTCTGAAAGGCAACTGGCTGCGCAGCGATCACGACGGCAGCACCTACGGCCTTGGTATGGGTTATAACCTGGATCTGGGTGATTTCCGCGTGGCACCGACGGCGAAAGCGCTGTTCACCCATCCGGAAGATGGCCGTGATGGCTTCACCGTGGCGCTGGGTGCCGGTGCGCAGTATAACTTCAACAGCATGTGGGGCTTGTACGGCGAATATTACTATGCGCCGGAAGCGTTCTCCGATCGTCTGGACAGCTATAAAGAAGCCTCAGGCGGCCTGAGCTTTACGCCGATTTCGCTGCTGAACCTGCGCGTTGGCTATCAGTACATTGAGCTGAACAACAAAGGCGACCGCAAAGATAACGTGCTGGTCGACGGCCCGTACGTCGGTGCGTCGCTGCGTTTCTGATGACGGGACCAGGTGCGCATGAAGGTACAAACCGAGCACATGGGTAACACTTTAGACCGGGCACATGGGTAACAGTTATAAACGGCATAGCAGAGGAGACTCACTATGCCCTGGACTGAGACTGTTAC
>NZ_NHZE01000020.1:0-88288 GCF_002207995.1 Pantoea sp. VS1 | reverse complement strand
GGCGGCAACAGCGCGGTGGTCCCACCTGACCCCATGCCGAACTCAGAAGTGAAACGCCGTAGCGCCGATGGTAGTGTGGGGCCTCCCCATGCGAGAGTAGGGAACTGCCAGGCATCAAATAAGTGAAGAAGCCCCGGACGAGAGTCCGGGGCTTTTTTACGTCCGTACTTCAGCAAATTTCCCGCCGAAAAACGTGTGATTAGCGGTTTTTTAGCCATTGAACAATATACTCTGCAACCTGCTCAGGCTGATTGATATCCAGCACCGGCACCTGAAGCGCTAACGCTTCATCCGTCGCAACGGCAATCACCCACTCGTCCAGCAATTCATCAATTTCTCCCTTAACGCCGCGCCGCCATAGCACCATCCTGGGTACGGGTTCCTGTTTAAACCCCTCGACCAGCACCAGATCCAGCGATGCAGCGTCCATACGGCCTGCCAGCTGCGCTAAACTAAGCGGCTGCTGCGGCGTTTCGCACATCAACGCCCAGCGTTGCTCGCTGGCGACGATCACCTGATCGGCTCCCGCTTTGCGCAGCAGATAACTGTCTTTTCCCGGCGTATCGATATCCATCTGATGATGGGTATGCTTGATCAGCCCGGGGCGAATGCCCTGCGCTCTCAGTAGCGGAATCACCTGTTGTAACAGGGTGGTTTTGCCGGTGCCACTCCAGCCCACCACCGCCAGTAGCGGCACACTCATCACGCACTTTCCTCATTAACCAAATCGTCAGGCGTATTGATATTGCGGAAGGCGGCTTCAGCATCATCAAACAGTACGCCGTGTCCGCCATGTTCCCGCATAAACTGCATCAGACGGCGTTCTCCGCGCAGCAGCCACGCTTCCAGATCATCGGCCAGCGCACGATGCACCAGGGCTAGCGCCGGATGATCACGCTGACCCGATGTCACCCACACGGCGGCGGCTGCACCACGCTGCTGCCACAGCCGTGCAACAAAATCCTGCGGTAGCCACGGCGTATCGCAGGCGCAAAACGCCACCCATTCGGTCTGGCTGTGCCGCAGGCCGCTGAGCATTCCTGCCAGCGGACCGGGATAATCAGGCAGCGAATCACGAATCACCTGACAACCACTTGCCTGATAACGATCAATGTTACGGTTGGCGCTAATCAACACAATATTGACCTGCGGCTGTAAACGCTGCAGAACGTGCTGATAAAGCGGTTTGCCCTGTAATGGCAGCAAGCCCTTATCCTGACCTCCCATACGGCTGCCTTGCCCGCCTGCGAGGATCACACCGGTAAATGCGGTCATCTTCGTCTCCCTGTTTATTCTGGACGATACTTAACTCGCGGTAGCGAACCACCTGCGCAAAGGAATCAATGATGAAATATCACCGACTCAATGAACTGCTCGAACTGCTGCAGCCTGCCTGGCAGCAAGAACCCGATCTCAACCTGCTGGCATTTTTACAAAAACTGGCGCAGGAATCAGGTTTCAGTGGCCCATTAAGTGAATTAAGCGATGACGTATTGATTTACCATCTCAAAATGCGTGATGCCGGTAGTCAGGCTGTGATCCCGGGTCTGAAGAAAGATTATGAGGTGGACTTCAAAAGCGCGCTATTACGTGCGCGCGGTGTGATCAAGGATGATGAGTAGTGTTATCCTTGCGCGTTCAACGCACAGGTAACACACAGGCACAATGATGAGCGAAGCCGCTTTTAATTTTCAGACGCTGAATCCCGACGTCATCCTTGATGCGCTCTGGGATGCCGGTCTGCGGGTCGAGTCCGGCTTAACCGCCCTGAACAGCTACGAAAACCGCGTCTATCAGTTCAGCGATGAGGATAAGCGGCGCTATGTCGCTAAGTTCTATCGTCCGCAACGCTGGAGCGCCGCGCAGATCGCTGAAGAGCATCGGTTTGCTCAGGATCTGCTGGACGATGAAGTGCCGGTTGCCGCACCGCTGACGCTGCAGGGCAATACGCTCAATCAGCACGCTGGCTTTATGTTCGCGGTGTTTCCCAGCCTCGGTGGCCGGCAGTATGAAACCGACAATGAAGAGCAGATGGAGTGGGTAGGTCGTTTCCTTGGCCGTATCCATCAAACCGGACGCCACAACCCGTTCCGCCAGCGGCCCACTCTGGGCCTGCAGGAGTATGTGGTTGAGCCACGTCTGCAGCTGGAACAGAGCGCGCTGGTGCCTGCCTCGCTGAAGGATGCGCTACTGAAGGCGTTAGATAAACTCAGCGCCACGCTGCAGCAGAGCTGGCATAGCCAGTGGCAACCGCTCCGGCTGCACGGTGACTGCCATCCCGGCAATATTCTGTGGCGCGATGGGCCGATGTTTGTCGATCTCGATGACGCGCGCACCGGTCCGGCTGTGCAGGATTTGTGGATGCTGGTGAACGGCAGCCGTCAGGAGCAATTGATCCAGTGGGATATTTTGCTGGAAGCGTATAACGAATTTGGTGATTTCGATTTACACGAATTGACACTGATTGAGTCTTTACGCGCCATGCGCATGGTTTATTATCTGGCCTGGGTGGTACGCCGCTGGCAGGATCCCGCTTTTCCGCGCGCCTTCCCCTGGATGACCGATGAGGACTTCTGGCGCCGGCAGATTGCACTATTTATCGAGCAGGAAAGGCTGTTACACGAACCGCCGTTACAGCTTAGCCCGCAATTTTAATGAAGTACTCAGGAGATGTTCTCACGATGAAAAAGATTTGGTTTGCGCTGGTAGGTTTGATGCTGGCATTTAGCGCCTCAGCGGCACAGTTCAACGACGGCAAACAGTACGTTACGCTGCCAAAACCGGTCGCCGGTGAGCCGCAGGTTATGGAATTCTTCTCCTTCTTCTGCCCGCACTGTTACCAGTTTGAACGCATTTACCACGTCAGCGATGCGGTGAGAAAGAATCTACCAGCGGATACCAAAGTGACCAAATATCACGTTGATTTCCTCGGCGGCGACTTCGGTCCGGTGGTCACGCATGCGTGGGCAGTGGCAATGGCGCTGGGTGTGGAAGATAAAGTGACCGCACCGATTTTCGACGGCATCCAGAAGACCCAGACCATTACCGACGCAGCCAGTCTGAAAGAGACCTTCATCAAAGCTGCAGGCATCACCTCTGAAGATTACGACGCGGCGTGGAACAGCTTCGCCGTGAAGGCGCTGGTTGCACAGCAGCAGAAAGCGGCTTCAGATGTTAATCTGCAGGGCGTACCGGCGATTTTCGTTAACGGCAAATACATGGTTAACAACGGCGGCCTGGACACCAGCTCAATGGATAACTTCGTGGCGGATTATGCCAACGTCGTGAAATTCCTGGTTGAGAAAAAGTAATTAAGCGCTGAAAACGCGATGGCTTATGCTGTAGCGGCGCGGTTATCACCCGCCGCTACAGTGAAACCAACCCACACCACATCCTTAATTCACTAAGCTATTCATCCCTCACCGCCAGCGTTTTTTGATTACCCTTTCGCTTAATATCCACATAGACGATCGCCTTTTTAAAAAGGTGTTTCGTATCACGGCAAGATTATAACTGACTGATTGTAAAAACATTTTAATCGTAAAATGATTGCAATTAACGTAAATAACAATACGTTATGAATTTTACGCACAAAGTTATCCACAAGATGATCCTTGCGATCCGCGCCGCGTAACCGCGAAAAAGATTCTCACTTTCTGCTGTTACTTCAACATTGTTCGCTGGTTGTGGCATCCTTATAACCCTGATTATCGCAACGAAGAAAATACAAACCTATGGCGCAAATTGCAGAAAATCCCCTGATTCTGGTAGATGGCTCTTCCTACCTCTACCGTGCATATCATGCCTTTCCGCCGCTGACCAACAGTGCGGGTGAGCCAACCGGCGCCATGTATGGTGTGCTCAACATGCTGAAAAGCCTGCTGATGCAGTATCAACCCAGCCATGTGGCTGTGGTCTTCGATGCCAAAGGCAAAACGTTCCGCGATGAGCTATTTGAAAATTACAAATCGCATCGTCCACCGATGCCGGACGATTTACGCGCGCAAATCGCGCCGCTGCATGAGATGGTAAAAGCCATGGGGCTGCCGCTGCTGGCAGTGTCCGGCGTGGAAGCCGATGACGTGATTGGCACGCTGGCGCTGGAAGCGGAAAAGCAGGGGCGTGCGGTGCTGATCAGCACCGGCGATAAAGACATGGCGCAGCTGGTGACGCCGGGCATTACCCTGATTAACACCATGACCAACACCGTGCTCGGTCCGGAAGAAGTCGAGCAGAAATACGGTGTGCCGCCTTCGCTAATTATCGATTTCCTCGCCATGATGGGCGACAGCTCGGACAACATCCCGGGCGTTCCGGGCGTGGGCGAGAAAACCGCACAGGCGCTGCTGCAGGGGCTAGGCGGCATGCAATCCATCTACGACAACCTTGATAAAGTGGCCGGGCTCTCCTTCCGTGGAGCAAAAACCATGGCGGCGAAGCTGGAGCAGAATCGCGATGTGGCGTTTCTCTCCTACCAGCTGGCGACCATCAAAACCGATGTGGAACTGGAGCTGGCCTGCGAGCAGCTGACGGTTAACGAGCCTGACGTTGAAGCATTGCAGACGCTGTTCAGCCGCTATGAATTCAAACGCTGGCTTACCGATCTGCAGGAAGGAAAATGGCTGCAGGGTAAAAAGAGTAATAGCCAGGCGCAGAAATCGCTGCCGGATGAACCCGTCGTGGCCGCAGCGGAAACGGTCAGCGTGCTGTCATCCGACGGCTATGTCACCATCCTCGACGAGGCAACCTTTGCCGACTGGCTGAAAAAACTGCAAAGCGCCGACGTGTTTGCTTTTGACCTGGAAACCGATTCGCTGGATACCCTGAGCGCCAATATTGTCGGCATTGCCTTCGCCGTAGCACCGGGTGAGGCCGCTTACCTGCCGGTGGCGCATGACTATCTTGACGCGCCACCGCAGCTGGATCGCGCCGCGGTGCTGAAGCAGCTGAAACCGCTGCTGGAGGACAGTAAAGCAGCGAAGGTCGGGCAGAATCTGAAGTACGATCGTGGCGTACTGAAAAATTACGATATTGAGCTGAACGGCATCAAATTCGACACCATGCTGGAGTCTTACTGCCTGAACAGCGTCGGCGGCAAGCATGACATGGACAGCCTGGCGGCCCGCTGGCTTAACCACAAAACCGTCACTTTCGAAGAAATCGCCGGTAAAGGTAAAAATCAGCTCACCTTCAATCAGATCGCGCTTGAGCAGGCGGCGCACTATGCGGCAGAAGACGCTGACGTCACGCTGCAGCTGCACCTGCAGATGTGGCCGAAGCTGGAGCAGGAAGCCGGTCCGAAGCAGGTATTCGAGGCGATTGAGATGCCGCTGGTGACAGTCATTTCCCGCGTAGAGCGCAACGGTGTGCTGATCGATCAGAATATCCTCGCGAAACATTCGCAGGAGCTGACCACGCGTCTGGCCGAGCTGGAGCAGAAGGCGCACGAGCTGGCCGGCGAGCCTTTCAACCTCTCCTCCACCAAACAGCTGCAAACCATTCTGTTTGAGAAGCAGGGGATTAAGCCGACGAAGAAAACGCCGGGCGGCGCGCCGTCGACCAGTGAAGAAGTGCTGGCTGAGCTGGCGCTCGACTATCCGCTGCCGAAAGTGATTCTTGAGCATCGCGGCCTGTCGAAGCTGAAATCCACTTACACCGATAAGCTGCCGCAGATGATCAATCCGATCACCGGCCGGGTACACACCTCTTATCACCAGGCGGTGACGGCCACCGGACGACTCTCCTCGACCGACCCGAACCTGCAAAACATTCCGGTGCGCAACGAAGAGGGACGGCGCATTCGTCAGGCGTTTATTGCGGGCGCGGATAAGCGCATCGTGGCTGCCGACTATTCGCAGATTGAGCTGCGAATTATGGCGCACCTGTCGCAGGACAAAGGCCTGCTGGATGCGTTTGCGCAGGGTGAGGATATCCACCGCGCCACGGCGTCTGAAGTGTTTGGTGTGGCGCTGAGCAAGGTTTCCGGTGAGCAACGCCGCAGTGCGAAAGCGATTAACTTCGGACTAATTTATGGCATGAGCGCATTTGGTTTGTCGCGTCAGCTGAATATTGGTGCCGGCGAAGCGAAGAAGTACATGGATCTCTACTTTGAGCGCTATCCGGGCGTGCTGCGTTACATGGAAGCGACGCGCGCGCAAGCTGCGGATAAGGGGTACGTCGAGACGCTGGATGGTCGTCGTCTGTGGCTGCCGGACATCAACTCCAGCAATGCCATTCGCCGTAAAGCCGCCGAACGTGCGGCGATCAACGCACCGATGCAGGGCACCGCAGCGGACATCATCAAACGTGCCATGATCGCCGTTGACGGCTGGCTGCTGCAGCAGAACAGTGACGAGGTGAAAATGATCATGCAGGTACACGATGAACTGGTATTTGAGATCCACAAAGATGCCGTCGCAGGTGCCAGCCAGACGATCCGCGAACTGATGGAGAACAGCATGAAGCTGGATGTACCGCTGCAGGTTGAAGTGGGAACCGGCGATAACTGGGATCAGGCGCACTAAGGGCCCGCTGCCCGCCACAGATGCTGGTGGCGGGCAGCGTCATAAGAAAAAAGTTTACTTAATCGGTTCAGCCGGTCATCAAAACTGCCGGTAAAATACAGGTTAAGTAACTGCTTATCGGCTAAGCATTTTTTTGGTAATTAAACTACATGCCCTGCGCGAAAATGTGACGAAGCTGGTAAAAATGATGTCGAATTCTGAAACTTAACAACAAAAAACCCTTTGTTGGTCAGAAAAAATCGGGTAAAGTTCATCGCGTAGGGTACAGAGGTAAGATGTTCTATCTTTCAGACCTTTTACTTCACGTAATCGGATTTGGCTGAATATTAGCCGCCCCAGTCATTTATGACTGGGGCGTTTTTTATTGGGCTTTTTCTGAAAAAAAGCGGACGCAAAGGCCCGCTCTGGTGCTACTCTGACAGTGCTTCACCGTCGCCTTCCTGCGCCGGAGTCAGCTCGCTAAACCAGGTATCGAGTTTCTGACGCAGCTTATCGACGCCCAGTTTTTTCAGCGATGAGAACATCTCGACCTGGACATCGCCCATAAATGCCAACGATGCCTCACGCACCATGTTCAGCTGCGCTTTACGGGCACCGGAAGCCAGCTTGTCGGCTTTAGTCAGCAGAATCATAACCGGAATACCGCTCTGCACCGCCCATTCAACCATTTGCTGATCGAGATCTTTAAGCGGATGGCGGATATCCATCAGCACCACCAGTCCTTTCAGGGCCTGACGTTTCTGCAAATATTCACCCAGCGCGCGCTGCCATTTACGCTTCATCTCTTCCGGGACTTCCGCATAACCGTAACCTGGTAAATCCACCAGGCGTTTGCCTTCCACCACTTCAAACAGGTTAATCAGCTGCGTGCGGCCTGGTGTTTTACTGGTACGCGCCAGGCTTTTCTGGTTGGTCAGGGTATTCAGCGCGCTGGATTTGCCTGCATTTGAGCGCCCGGCAAAGGCAACTTCAATGCCCGTATCCGCCGGTAGATGACGAATATCCGGCGCGCTGAGCATGAAATGGGTGACGTGATAGTTCAAAGCAGACAATGTAAAACTCCAGCAGAATGATCGGGCAATGGCGCTGATTATACCTGTTATGGCGCAAAAGTGCCCGACAGGCGTCTTAACGCGCCATTTTGTAAGAGATCGCCGCTAACTGCTACCAGTGATGACGGATTCATGCAACATTCATTCGTTATAATATTGTTTATTTTCAATGAATTAAGTTAAACATGAAAAAGACCGCTCTAAATTAGAGACAAGTCTCACTTGTTCAATTTACTGTTTGGTCTACATTTGTTGTCAGTGCACGGCAGCACCCATCAGGATGATGAGCTCAGGAGCGTCGGGGATGACCGCGAGCATGGCAGGAGAGCGATTCAGGCAGGAATCGGACAGGGACAGGGATTACTCGCAGGAGCGATGTGGCGATGGAGCAACCGGGACGTTGTGAGCCGTAAAGGATTTGACGCGTGTTTCCTTCGTATGAAGGTGCGAAATAAGGCGATAGCACAGGCTATCGCCTTTTTTCTTTGTCATCTTTCTGCTAGATTTCGCCGCAATTCTATACTGAACTCACCAGGCATCGCCGAGACCGAACACATGAAGCAACCTGCACCAGCCCAGCGTGGCAAACCTGCTGCTAAAGCGAAACGCAAATCGCGTGAAGAACTGAACCAGGAAGCCCGCGATCGCAAGCGCGATAAAAAGCACAGCGGCCACAAATCCGGCAGCCGCGCCAACCCGGAAACGCAAAGCGCCGGTAAAGGGCACAGCAAAAAGAGCGCCGATCCGCGCGTGGGCAGCAAAAAGCCAGTCGCGCTGGTGGCGGACGGCAAAACCCTGCCCGAAAAGAAAGTGGCGAAGCCAAAACCCAAAGCCGAAAAAGTGCGCCTGACGCCGCAGGAAGAGCTGGCCAAGCTGGAGAACGATGAGCGTCTCGACACGCTGCTCGATCGCCTTGAGAGCGGCGAAACCCTGAGCGCAGAAGATCAGGCGTGGCTGGATGAGACGCTGGATCGCATCGACGAGCTGATGGAAACGCTGGGCATTGCGCTGGACGACGACGCCGAAGATGAGCAGGCAGAAGAGGATATGATGCGCCTGCTTAAGGGCCACTAACCGCCATTTTTGATCGGCATGCGGCTTTGCGCATGCCGCGCTAAACAGGTATTCACCTATGTTTTGGCCTGGATCAATTTTAGCGCTGCTGCTGACATGTTATCTGCTGTGGTTATTGTTTAAACTACGCCGCCTGTCGCGGCTGAAATCGCGCTTACGGCGGCGTTCCGCCCAGCGCTTCGTCTCCTCTTCTGCCACGCGACCCGCCCTCAGACGACGTCACCGTAAGGAGTGAGCATGTCATCGCAGCAGATTGAGTGGGATCAGCGACTCATCGAAAAATACAATTACGCCGGTCCGCGTTACACCTCCTATCCCACCGCGCTGGAATTCAGTGAAAGCTTTGGCGCGAGCGATTTTCAGCGCGCGGTTGAGCGCTATCCCGAGCGCGCGCTGTCACTGTATGTGCATATCCCGTTCTGCCATCGTCTGTGTTACTTCTGCGGCTGCAATAAAATCGTGACGCGCCAACTGCACAAGGCCGATCGCTATCTGGAGGTTCTGGCGCAGGAGATTCGTCAGCGCGCTCCACTGTTTGCCGGCCGTCGCGTTACGCAGCTGCACTGGGGCGGCGGCACGCCCACCTTCCTTAATCAGCAGCAGGTCAGCCGGCTGGTGGCGCTGCTGCGCAGCCATTTCGACATCGCTGACGACGTTGAGATGTCGATCGAAGTCGATCCGCGTGAAATTGAGCTGGAGATGATCGATCATCTGCGCGCAGAGGGCTTCAATCGTCTGAGCATGGGCGTGCAGGATTTCAACAAGACAGTGCAGGAGCGGGTCAACCGCGTTCAGGATGAAGAGACCATTTTCGCCCTGGTGCAGCGTGCCCGCGCGCAGGGATTCCGCTCAGTCAGTCTGGATTTAATCTACGGCCTGCCGCTACAGACGCCAGAGAGCTTTGCCTTTACGCTGCAGCGGGTGATTGCGCTCAATCCGGATCGCCTCAGCGTCTTCAACTATGCGCATATGCCTGCGCTGTTTGCCGCTCAGCGCAAAATCAAAGATGAGGAGCTGCCGACGGCGGCGCAGAAGCTGCAAATCCTGCAGCAAACCATCGCGACGCTGACCGGTGCGGGTTACCAGTTTATTGGCATGGACCATTTTGCCAAACCGGATGATGAACTGGCGGTGGCACAGCGCGCCGGCGTACTGCATCGCAACTTCCAGGGTTACACCACGCAGGGCGAAACCGAACTGCTCGGGCTGGGCGTTTCGGCCATCAGCATGCTGGGCGACAGCTATGCGCAGAATCAGAAAGAGTTAAAAGCCTGGTATGCCAGCGTTGAGCAGCAGGGCCATGCGCTGTGGCGCGGCTTATCTCTCAGCGAAGATGATTGTCTGCGGCGGGATGTAATTAAAGCGCTGATCTGTAACTTTGCGCTGGATTTTGCCGACATCGAAGCCCGGTGGCCAGTGGTGTTTGAACGCTATTTTGCTGAGGATTTAGCGCTGCTGGCGCCGCTGGTGGCGGACGGCTTGCTTGAGATCGGTGAGCGCCGGCTGCAGGTCACCGGCATTGGCCGTCTGCTGATTCGCAACATCTGCATGTGCTTTGACCGCTATCTGCGGCAGAAAGCGCGCATGCAGCAATTTTCGCGGGTAATTTAAGCATAAAGGGAGCCAGCGCTCCCTTTATGTTAACTGAACAGACTGACGCTGATGGCGCAGACCACGGCGGCCAGCGCGGTTTGCGGTGAGTGAGTCACAGCATTACCGATTGCCGCCACGTTATGCGCGATCAGCTGGATGACAGATTGCAACATGTTAGCCTCTCCCGATTGCCGCCCGTATGATACTGAACGGCACCGGTCTGTACAGATGTTACGCGCAGAAAGTGTGCAATAAATAATCCTTTTACACTTTTCCGCGTTATTCCATGCCCAGTTCTTTCAGTTTACGCGTGAGCGTATTACGGCCCCAGCCCAGTAAACGTGCCGCTTCCTGCTTGTGGCCCTGCGTATGACGCAGCGCAGTGGTCAGCAGCGTACGCTCCATCTCCGGCTGTGCTTCTGACAGCAGGTTCTGATGACCGGAACGCAGCGCGCGGTCTGCCCACTGCGCCAGCAGCGTTGCCCAGCTGTCCGGCAGCGACTGCACCGGATTTTCCGGCGTACTCGACTCAAACAGCTCCGGCGGCAGATCCTGAATCAGCACTTCCTGGCCCGCGGCCATCACCGTCAGCCAGCGGCAGGTGTTCTCCAGCTGACGCACGTTACCCGACCAGTGCAGTCGCGTCAGCGCGGCTTCGGTCTCCGGATGCAGAATTTTCGCTTCCACGCCCAGCTCACGCGCTGCGACCTGCAGGAAGTAGCGCGCCAGACGCGGGATATCCTCGCGACGTTCACGCAGCGGCGGCAGATGCACGCGAATCACGTTGAGGCGATGGAACAGGTCCTCACGGAATTTGCCCTCCTGCACGCGCAGTTCCAGATTCTGGTGGGTAGCGGCGATGATGCGCACATCCACTTTGACCGGCGCATAGCCGCCAACACGATAGAACTGGCCATCGGCCAGCACGCGCAGCAGGCGCGTCTGCACATCCAGCGGCATATCGCCGATTTCGTCGAGAAACAGCGTGCCGCCATCGGCCTGCTCAAAGCGGCCCTGACGAATCTGGTTCGCGCCGGTAAACGCGCCTTTCTCGTGGCCAAACAGCTCCGATTCGATCAAATCCTTCGGGATCGCCGCCATATTCAGCGCGATAAACGGGGATTTGGCGCGCGGGCTGTGACGATGCAGCGCATGCGCGACCAGCTCTTTACCGGTACCGGACTCGCCGTTGATCAGCACGCTGATCGACGAACGCGACAGACGGCCGATGATGCGGAAGACATCCTGCATCGCCGGCGCTTCGCCGATGATGTCGGTGGTCGGGCCGCTTACCGGCTGATTGCGCGGCTGCTGCTGCTCCTGATAGTGACTGATGGCGCGCTCTACCAGTGCGACCGCTTCATCAATATCAAACGGCTTAGGCAGGTAATCAAATGCGCCCTGCTGATAAGCGCTGACCGCCGCGTCGAGGTCCGAATGCGCGGTCATAATGATGACCGGCAGCATCGGATGACGCTGTTTGATCTGCTTCAGCAGCGCCAGACCATCCATGCCCGGCATACGAATATCCGACAATAATACGTCCGGGGTTTTGGTCGAGAGCGCATCCAGCACCTCGTTGCCGCTGTCAAAGGTGGCGCAGCTTAAACCGGCTCCAGTGAGCGCACGTTCAAGCACCCAGCGGATGGAGCTATCGTCATCGACGATCCAGACTATCCCTCGTTGCATAGAAACCTCACTGGCGAATAGGCAGGTAAACCGAGAATTCGGTGTGGCCTGGCCAACTGTTAAATTCAATTTTTCCCGAATGCTGATCGATCAGGCTGCGGGCGATTGAGAGACCTAAACCGGTGCCGCCTTCGCGTCCGCTGACCATCGGATAGAACAGCGTATCCTGCAGCTGGGCCGGAATGCCCGGGCCATCATCTTCAATGTCGATACGCGCCACCAGCCGGTAACGCGTGCCGTGTAACGTCAGCTGAAACGCGGTACGGGTACGGATGACAATGGTGCCGCCCGCTTCGCCCAGCGCCTGCAGAGCGTTACGCACCACGTTGAGCAGCACCTGCTCAATCTGGTCCGGGTCGTGCGGCAGCTCCGGCAGGCTGGGGTCATAATCACGCACCAGCGAGACGTTTTCCGGCAGCTCCATCGACACCAGGTTAACCACACGTTCAGCCACCTGATGAATGCTCTGGGTCACGTGCAGTCCGGGCTGCTGCGGACCCAGCAGGCGGTCGACCAGATTACGCAGCCGGTCGGCCTGCTCAATAATCACTTTGGTATATTCATTCAGCGCCGGATCGGGCAGGGCGCGCGATAACAGCTGCGCCGCGCCGCGCAATCCGCCGAGCGGGTTTTTAATTTCGTGCGCCAGGCCGCGCACCAGATCGCGCGCAGCAACCTGTTGAGCGTGCTGAATCTGCTCCTGGCTGAGACGGCGCTGGTTATCCATCGGCGCCATTTCCAGCAGAATAAATCCGTCGGGTAGACGCTGTGCCGTGAGCGACATAATGTGCGCGCGGCCATCCACCACTAACGTGACTTCGCTATCGGTAAAGCCCTGGCCTGCCCCTAAACTCTCGCTCATTACCTCAATGTTCAGCGAAAAATAGCCGGTAAGTTCCGGTAAGGGCGTGCCGAACAATTTTCGTGAGCTTTGCGCCAGTAATTGCTGGGCCGCCGGGTTGGCGTAGTGGATAACCAGATCGTTATCGACCAGCAAAATACTGTTGATCAGGGAGTTGAGAATCTGCCCCGCGTCGGGCAGCGTGCCAGTTGCCATACAGCGTTCCTCTGCACTAAATTAGTGCATTATAGCCTTTGGGGACGCAAATCTATCCGTCGAACGATGAATTCGCGGTGAAAAAAGCCCATCCGGAGATGGGCTAAAGTTTCCACGGCAACAAAAAATCTTCAGCGCCAGGATTAGCACCGTCGCGGCGTTGGCGGCTACGGTGCATCTGCGCGAATCTTTTAAGGATTAAACGCTGTAGTACAGTTCGAACTCAACCGGGTGCGGCGTCATGCGTACGCGGTCGTTGTCAGCTTTACGCAGTTCGATGTAAGCATCGATAGCGTCGTCGGTGAACACGCCGCCACGGGTCAGGAACTCGCGGTCTTCGTTCAGTGCGTTCAGCGCTTCTTCCAGTGAACCGGCCACTTTTGGAATCTCAGCTTCTTCTTCCGGCGGCAGGTCGTACAGGTTTTTGTCCATCGCATCGCCAGGGTGGATCTTGTTGATCACGCCGTCGAGGCCGGCCATCAGCAGTGCGGTGAACGCCAGGTATGGGTTAGCCGCTGGATCCGGGAAGCGCGCTTCGATACGACGTGCTTTCGGGCTGGCCACCACCGGGATACGGATAGAGGCAGAACGGTTACGTGCTGAGTAAGCCAGCATTACCGGTGCTTCGTAGCCTGGGACCAGACGCTTGTATGAGTTGGTGGTCGGGTTTGCCAGGGCGTTGATGGCTTTAGCGTGCTTGATGATACCGCCGATGTAGAACAGGGCAGTTTCAGACAGGCCGCCGTATTTGTCGCCAGAGAACAGGTTTACGCCGCCTTTAGACAGTGACATGTGGCAGTGCATACCGGAACCGTTGTCGCCAAACATTGGCTTCGGCATAAAGGTCGCCGTTTTGCCGTAGGCGTGCGCGACGTTGTGCACGACATATTTGTAGATCTGAATTTCGTCAGCTTTCTTGGTCATGGTGTTGAAGCGGGTAGCCACTTCGTTCTGACCAGCAGTAGCCACTTCGTGGTGATGCGCTTCTACCACCAGACCCATCTGCTCCATGGTCAGACACATGGCAGAACGGATGTCCTGTGATGAGTCAACCGGTGGCACCGGGAAGTAGCCGCCTTTCAGACCTGGACGGTGACCTTTGTTACCGCCTTCGTACTCTTTACCGGTGTTCCAGGCTGCTTCGATGTCGTCGATAGCCACGTGTGAGCCGGAAGTTGAAGAGCCGAAACGGATGTCGTCAAACAGGAAGAACTCTGGCTCAGGTCCGAACAGTACGGTGTCGGCGATGCCGGAAGAACGCAGGAACTCTTCTGCGCGCTTGGCAATGGAGCGCGGGTCGCGATCGTAGCCCTGCAGCGTGCCTGGCTCGAGAATGTCACAGCGGATGATGAGCGTCGGATCTTCGAAGAACGGATCCATTACGGCAGTTGTTGCATCCGGCATCAGCACCATGTCTGATTCGTTAATGCCTTTCCAGCCGCCGATGGAAGAGCCATCGAACATTTTGCCTTCTTCGAAGAAGTCAGCGTTAACCTGGTGAGCAGGGATAGTAACGTGCTGTTCTTTACCTTTGGTATCGGTAAAACGCAGGTCAACAAACTTAACTTCGTGCTCGTTCATCATCGAGAGAACGTGTTCAGCGGACATACTCAACTCTCCTGGAAATGGTCATTTTGTCGTCGTGGTGAGAGAACTTCTGTTGCCGGGAATGTGTCACGACTACTGACCACCCCTGACCAAGATCTCGGCAAGCTCTTCAACCGTTGTGCAACTGTCGTTTTCGCTTAAAAGATATAAAGCGAATTCTGTGCCAACTTTATTACAATGGTGAAAATGGCGCTGTGATGCGCCCTGCGGTGAGACGACGGCTGCACCAGCGTGGATGGAATGCACCAGAATAGTGCCGTCAGTTTAGGGGTAAGCACTTAAATGGTGCAAAGCGCCATCAAAGTGCAGCTTAATGCACCGTTATTGGTGCTAAAAACGCGCACTGCGAGAATCTTTCGGCGAAAACTGTGATCATGTTCAGTCTTTCGCTTAATCCGTGTACAATACCGCGTTATTTCTATAATGCCTGAGGCAAAGCTGTGATCGAAAATTTGCGTAACATCGCCATCATCGCGCACGTTGACCATGGTAAGACCACCCTGGTTGACAAACTGCTGCAACAGTCCGGTACTTTTGATGCCCGTACCGAAGCGACTGAGCGCGTGATGGACTCCAACGATTTGGAGAAAGAGCGTGGGATTACCATCCTCGCGAAAAACACCGCCATCAAATGGAACGACTACCGTATCAACATCGTTGATACCCCGGGACACGCCGACTTCGGTGGTGAAGTTGAGCGCGTCATGTCCATGGTGGATTCGGTGCTGCTGGTTGTAGACGCGATGGATGGCCCTATGCCGCAAACCCGCTTCGTAACCAAGAAAGCCTTTGCCCACGGTTTGAAGCCGATTGTAGTCATCAACAAAGTTGACCGTCCTGGCGCGCGTCCGGACTGGGTTGTTGACCAGGTATTTGACCTGTTCGTCAACCTCGACGCGACTGACGAGCAGCTCGATTTCCCGATCATTTATGCGTCTGCGCTGAATGGTATCGCCGGTCTGGATCACACCGACATGGCTGACGACATGACCCCGCTGTATCAGGCCATCGTCGACCACGTTTCTCCACCGCAGGTTGAAGTTGAAGCCCCACTGCAGATGCAGATCTCGCAGCTGGACTATAACAACTACCTCGGCGTAATCGGTATCGGCCGCATCAAGCGCGGTAAAGTGAAGCCAAACCAGCAGGTTACTGTGATCGACAGCGAAGGGAAAACCCGTAACGCGAAAGTCGGTAAAGTGCTGGGCCATCTGGGTCTGGAGCGTATTGAATCCGACCTGGCTGAAGCGGGCGACATCATCGCGATCACCGGTCTGGGCGAGCTGAACATCTCCGACACCATCTGCGACACGCAGAATGTGGAAGCGCTGCCAGCGCTGAGCGTGGATGAGCCAACCGTAACCATGTTCTTCAACATCAACACCTCACCGTTCTGTGGTAAAGAAGGTAAGTTTGTGACGTCGCGTCAGATCCTTGAGCGTCTGAACAAAGAGCTGGTGCACAACGTAGCGCTGCGCGTAGAAGAAACTGAAGATGCTGATGCATTCCGCGTATCCGGTCGTGGTGAGCTGCACCTGTCAGTTCTGATCGAGAACATGCGTCGTGAAGGCTACGAGCTGGCGGTATCCCGTCCGAAAGTTATCTTCCGTGAATTCGAAGGCCGCAAGCAGGAGCCATTCGAAAACGTTACCCTCGACATCGAAGAAACCCACCAGGGTTCGGTGATGCAGGCGATGGGTGAGCGTAAAGGCGACCTGAAAAACATGGATCCGGATGGTAAAGGCCGCGTACGTCTCGACTACGTGATCCCAAGCCGTGGTCTGATCGGCTTCCGTAACGAATTCATGACCATGACTTCCGGTACTGGTCTGCTGTACTCCACCTTCAGCCACTACGACGACGTGCGTCCGGGCGAAGTGGGCCAGCGTCAGAACGGCGTGCTGATCTCCAACGGTCAGGGTAAAGCGGTTGCCTTCGCCCTGTTCGGCCTGCAGGATCGCGGTAAGCTGTTCCTCGGTCACGGTGCGGAAGTGTATGAAGGCCAGATCATCGGTATTCACAGCCGTTCTAACGACCTGACCGTAAACTGCCTGACCGGTAAGAAACTGACCAACATGCGTGCCTCAGGTACTGACGAAGCTACCACCCTGGTACCACCGCAGAAAATGACGCTGGAGCAGGCTATCGAGTTCATCGATGACGACGAACTGGTAGAAGTGACGCCGCAGTCAGTACGTATTCGTAAACGCCACCTGACCGAGAACGATCGCAAACGCGCGTCTCGCGGCAGCAAAGAGTAAGCGAAATCGTCTGATAATGAGCCCCGCACCCGCGGGGCTTTTTTTTGCCTGCCGTCTGAGGCAGCGTGACCCGCACGAAATCAGACCCCGCTTGCGGAATGCGGATTTCCCCTAAGCGTACCTGTTCAGGCTTGCCTTTTACCGCTAGAGTGAATGATCCAGGGAACGTAGAGGAGAGGTGTCATGCTGTACATCTTTGATTTAGGCAATGTGATTGTTGATATCGATTTCAATCGGGTACTCGGCGTCTGGAGCGATCTGGGACGCGTGCCGCTTGCCACGCTGCAGAGCCGTTTTCGCATGGACGAGACCTTCGAGCAGCACGAGCGGGGCGAAATCAGCGACCCGGAGTTTGCCGCGCGGCTGTGTGAGCAGCTCGATATTGCCCTGAGCTATCCGCAGTTCACCGCTGGCTGGCAGGCGGTGTTTGTCGGCGTACGTCCGGAAACGCTGGCGATCATGAACCAGCTGCGCGCCAGCGGCGAGCGCGTGGTGATTCTGTCTAACACCAACCAGCTGCATTTCGAGTTCTGGCCAACGCAGTATCCGGAAGTGCAGCAGGCTGCCGACCACATCTATATGTCGCAGGATATCGGCATGCGCAAACCGGAAGCGCGCATCTGGCACTACGTACTGGAGCATGAAGGCTTCACCGCCGATCAGGCGGTATTCTTTGATGACAACCAGGCGAATGTTGATGCGGCGCGCGCGCTGGGCATTGAGAGCGTGCTGGTCGAAGATGCGAAAACCGTGCCTGACTGGTTTGCGAGCCGTCGCTGAGTGACCATGCGAACTCATCTGCGCCACTCGGCGCATGCGTTTTTCCTGTGGATTAAACTGCTGTGGCGCCGCATCGATGAAGACAACATGACTACGCAGGCCGGTAACCTCGCCTACGTGTCACTGCTGGCGCTGGTGCCGCTGATTGCCGTGGTATTCGCGCTGTTTGCCGCCTTCCCGGTGTTCTCGGACATCAGCGTGCAGCTGAAGAACTTCATCTTCACTAACTTCATGCCGGCCGCCGGGGATGTGATTCAGCGCTATCTCGATCAGTTTGTCGCCAACGTCAACAAAATGACGGCAGTGGGAGCGGTCGGGCTGATTGTCACTGCGCTGCTGCTGATGCACTCGGTCGACAGCGCACTCAACGCCATCTGGCGCAGCGACAAGCCGCGCCCGATGGTTTACTCCTTTGCGGTCTACTGGATGATTCTGACGCTGGGACCGCTGCTGGCCGGTGCCAGTCTGGCTATCAGCTCCTATCTGCTGTCGCTGCGCTGGGTGAACGTGACCGGCGTCACCAGCCTGATCGATCAGGCGCTACGCATCTTCCCGCTGGTTTTGTCGATTCTCGCCTTCTGGCTGCTGTACAGCATTGTGCCGACGCGGCGCGTGCCGGGACGCGATGCGTTGATAGGTGCGGTGGTCGCGGGTCTGCTGTTCGAGCTGGGCAAAAAAGGCTTCGCGCTCTATGTTACGATGTTTCCTTCGTATCAGTTAATTTACGGCGTGCTGGCGGTGATCCCCATCCTGTTTCTGTGGGTTTACTGGACCTGGTGTATTGTGTTGTTAGGCGCGGAAGTGACCGTCACGCTGGATGACTATCGCCAGTTAAAACAGCAGGAACGCGATAAAGAACGAGAGGAAACATGATTGCTTTGATACAGCGTGTGACGCGCGCCAGCGTCAGCGTGGATAACGCCACGGTGGGCGAAATTGGCGCCGGTCTGCTGGTGCTGCTGGGGGTGGAAAAGGGCGATGATGAGCAGAAATCACAGCGCCTGGCGGAGAAAGTGCTGGGCTACCGCATCTTTGGCGATGAGAACGACAAAATGAACCTCAGCGTACAGCAGACAGGCGGTAGCGTGCTGGTGGTCTCGCAATTCACCCTGGCGGCCGACACGCAAAAAGGCATGCGTCCCTCTTTCTCTGGCGGCGCGCATCCGGCGGAAGCGGAGCGCCTCTATCACGACTTCAGCGATCGCTGCCGGGCGCTGGGCGTCACCACCGCCAACGGGCGCTTCGCCGCCAATATGCAGGTTTCGCTGATTAACGATGGTCCGGTGACCTTCTGGTTACAGGTGTGAGATTTTTAGCCGAGCGGCAAGGGATCAGCCACGCAAGCTCCGAACGAGAGAATCACTTTATGTATCATCTTCGCGTACCGCAAACGGCGGAAGAGCTGGATACGTATTACCAGTTCCGCTGGGAAATGTTACGGAAGCCGCTGCGCCAACCGCAGGGCTCAGAACGTGATGCCTGGGATGCGCTGGCGCATCACCAGATGGTGGTGGATGAGCACGGCAAACCGGTAGCGGTAGGCCGGCTGTATATCAATGCGGAAAATGAAGCGGCGATCCGCTTTCTGGCGGTGCATCCGTCGGTGCAGGGCAAAGGGCTGGGTACGCTGGTGGCGATGACGCTGGAGTCGGTGGCGCGCCAGGAAGGGGCCAAACGCGTCACCTGTAGCGCGCGCGAGGATGCGGTGGAGTTCTTTGCCAAGCTCGGCTTTGTCAATCAGGGCGAAATTACTGCACCGCAAACCACGCCGGTGCGTCATTTCCTGATGATTAAACCGGTGGTGACGCTGGATGATATTCTGCATCGCGCCGACTGGTGCGGACAGCTGCAGCAGGCGTGGTACGAACACATCCCGCTGAGCGAAAAGATGGGCGTACGCATTCTGCAGTATACCGGGCAGAAGTTTGTTACCACCATGCCGGAAGCCGGCAACCAGAACCCGCACCACACGCTGTTTGCCGGCAGCCTGTTTTCACTCGCCACGCTTACCGGCTGGGGATTGATCTGGCTGCTGCTGCGCGAACGCCATCTCGGTGGCACCATTATTCTGGCCGATGCACATATTCGCTACAGCAAACCCATCAGCGGACGGCCCGGCGCTATCGCCGATCTCGGCTCGCTGAGCGGCGATCTCGACCGGCTGGCGCGCGGACGAAAAGCACGCGTACAGATGGAGGTGGAGCTGTTTGGGGATGATGAGCTGGGCGCGGTGTTTGAAGGTGTTTACATCGTGTTACCCGCCGATCCCGACGGACCGCTGGAAGAGGGCGGTTCAGGCGCGCGTATTAATTAACCACGCAGCGCGCAACAAAACCACAGGGTCACTCTGCATGGCGTAATGCTTGCCAGCTAAGATTCAAATGCATTCAACAACAGTTGCATTTTTGGTAGCGGCGCAATTTATTGCGCGATAAATCGCGCCGCTACGAGTATTGTGCGATTGGCGATGACCTGACGCGCCCGCATCGCGCTTTTCAGCGCGATCGGTCATGCAATCATCACTGCACCTGCCCGCCACGCATCGTCTGCTGCAGCGACTGCGTATCCGTCGTCACCGACAAACTGCCTTCTGCGCTGGCACGCAACGGTGCGCCCGCGCTGAGCGAGCCCTTCAGCTGCAGCTGCAAATTACTGCTGCCGCTCAGCGGCAACGCAGGCCAGCCCCAGTTTTGCAGCACGTTTGCCGGCACCGCCTGGCCTTTGAGGTTCAGCGTAAACGGACGCTGTGCTTCCTGTCCTGCGGTTGCCGTGCCTTCCAGTAATCCGCTACCGTTGAAGGCGCTCATCTCGCTGACCTCAATCTGCCGATCGCTGGCGTTCAGGCTAATCGACGGATGGCGCAAATCGGTGCGGTTAAAGGTGGCTTCCGCCGCGTTAAAGCTGGCTTTACCGGCCCAGATGCCCCATTGATGCTGGCGCGCCAGCAGCAGATTTTCTGCATTACCGTCAAGCGCGGTCATCTGGAACGGGAAGGCCGGATTAATATCAATCACCAGGTTACGGTTAGCGGTCGCACGCTTCACCAGCACGCTATCCAGCCAGCCCGGCAGCGTCTGCTGCCAGCGATCGCGCCAGTTTTGCGGCAGCGTGTATTCCAGGCCGGCAATGGCTAAATCGTCAAGCGTCAGGCGCTTATCGCTGCGCGTCCAGCTGCCGCTGGCGCGAATCACGCCGTTGACCCAGCGGGAGCTGAACTGCGTCAGCTGAATGCCCTGCGGTGAGAATTCGGCGTTGACGATCGGATCGTTGAGTTCAAAGCTGCCGTTAATAAAGTTGCCGGCGTTCATGGCCAGCGAACCGTCGTCGCTCTGCCAGTCATCGCCGCGCAGCGTAATGTTTTTCAGGGTCAGATCGAGATCGGTCACCGCCCAGTCCGGGCCCTGCAGGCGCGCATCGGTCATATCCAGCCGGTTGATGCTCACCGAAGGCACGTCACGCAGCGGACTGAGGAACTCGCTCAGGCTCTGCTGGGTTTGCAGGCGAATATCGTTAAGACGCAGCTGGTTGATTTGCCAGTTACCCTGAGCGTCGCGCTCGGCCCGTCCGGTCATTGAGCCGCGCGCCAGATCGGCGCCGATATTGCTCAGCACCAGCCGGCGTTTGGCGATATTGCCCTGCAGCAGCACGTTGTTACCGGCGACGCCGTCCAGCGTCATGGCACCTGCGCTCATCTGGAACTGCGCATCGCTGCCCAGCATATCGTCAGGCGTGGGCTTCCACGGCACAATGCCGCCGTTGACCCGCTGCGCCGCCAGCGGCAGGGCGCTGTGCGGGCTTTCGATCTGCACATTATTGAGCTGCAGCCGGTTGGCCTGGATCGGCAGCGTGGTTTGTGGTGACTGGTTAGCGAGGTTGATGTCGCCGTCGCGCACTTCAATGCTGTCGAAATGCAGCGGATCGCTGAACTGCACCAGTGCCAGTCCGAGATCGACGCGCTTCGCCACCAGCACCGCCGGCTGGCCGTCGTGGCCGAAACTGAAGTCATCCAGGATGATGTGGGAAGGCGAGGAGAAGTTGTGCTCAATCTTACTCAGCGACAAATGCCAGGCGGTTTTATCGCTTACCCAACGGCTAAACCAGCCTGCGCCCCACTGGGTTTGCAGCAGCACATAGAGAACCACCAGCGCCAGCAGAATCAGCAGTAACAAGGTAAGGAAAAACTTGCCTAAAAATTTCATCGCATCCATCCATCCCGATATTTATCCGGTGAGTGGTTGTTATGCCTGAATTACCGTTACAGCTCAACAGCCTGGATGAAAAAGCGGATAAATAACAGGCAGGCCGTAGCCTGCCAGCAGCATTACTTTTCCTGTGGAAAGACGAGGTTAAGCACGATAGCGGTGATACCCCCGGCGGCGATGCCGGATGACAGCAGGGTTTTCAGCCAGTCCGGGGCAAATTGCAGAATCAGCGGCTGTTGCGATACGCCGAGGCCCACCGCCAGCGATAGCGCGATGATCATAATGGCGCGGCGATTGAGCGGTTCGCGCGACACGATGCGCACGCCAGAAGCGGCAATGGTACCAAACATCACGATGGTGGCTCCGCCCAGTACCGGTTCCGGAATATGCTGCACAAAGCCGCTCACCGCCGGGAACAGGCCGAGTACGATCAGCATCAGCGCCACCACAAAGCCCACGTAGCGGCTGGCCACGCCGGTCAGCTGAATCACCCCGTTGTTCTGACCAAAGCAGGAGTTAGGGAAGGTGTTGAACAGCGCCGACACAAACGAGTTGAGACCATTGGCCAGCACGCCGCCTTTCAGACGCTTCATATACAGCGGACCACTGACCGGCTGTTCGGAGACATCGGAGGTGGCGGTAATATCGCCGATGGTTTCCAGCGAGGTCACCATAAACACCAGCATCAGCGGGATCAGCAGATTCCAGTCAAAACCCAGGCCGTAATAGAGTGGCGACGGCACGGCCAGCAGCGCCTGGTTGGTGGGTTCAGAGGTAGCGGGCAGCATATCCAGCGCCCAGGCCAGTGCATAACCCACCGCCATGGCGATCACCAGCGACGCGACGCGCAGATAAGGGTTGCGCTGGCGGTTGAGCAGGATGATAACCACCAGCACGGCACCGGCCAGCAGCAGATTTTTCGGCGCCCCAAAGCTGTGATCGTTCATGGCGGCGAAGCCACCGCCAATCGAGGTCAGGCCGACCTGAATCAGCGACAGACCGATAATCATCACCACAATGCCGGACACCAGCGGCGTGATGATGCGGCGCGCGAGGTGCAGCACGCGTGACAGCAACATCTCAGTACAGGAAGCCACCATCAGGGTACCAAACAGCGCTGCCATCATGGTCGGCACATCGGCACCGCCGTTTTTCAGCGCCATACCACCCATGATCAGCGGCGTGACAAAGTTAAAGCTGGTGCCCTGAATCGACAGCAGGCCAGAACCCACCGGTCCCCAGGTTTTAATTTGCAGAATGGACGCCACGCCCGAAGCAAACAGCGACATGCTGATGATGTGCTGCGTGTCCTGCGCCGGTAAGCCGAGCGCCTGGCAGATCAGCAGTGCCGGGGTAATCACCGCCACAAACATCGCCAGCAGATGCTGGCAGGCAGCAAACAGCGTTTGCGGCAGCGGCGGACGATCTTCAAGACGGTAAATCAGTTCACTTTTGCTCTCGCCTGGCGCAGTGGCAGGCTGGCGGGATTCAGCAGTATTGACGGACATGGTGGCTTCTCAATAACAACAAAGGGGCGATTTTAAACGGTTGCGTTGTGAAAGCAATCGTTTGCAATGCCCCTTTTAGTTGCGATTGATCTAGAGCGTAAACACGGTGCGGCAGCGGCTGTCATCCTGCTGCCACGCCTGCTCTACCTCACTCAGCGGACGCTGCTGAAAAGCGATGGAGAAGTCACTTTCAGCGGCGGCGTTCAGCATCTCACCAATGCAGGCGATCAGTTCGCTGTCAGAGACGCTGCCCAGTCCGCTGCCCATCAGCGTCAGCCCGGATGAGCGCAGCAGTTTACTGTGCAGCGCGATCTCCTGCCCGCTGAGCGAGCCAATCTGCACAAAGCGCACCGTTTTCTCACCGCCGGCCACGGCCGCATGCATGATGTCGAGCGCACTCTGGCCCCACAGATAATCCAGCACCACATCAATGCCTTGCTGCATCAGCGCTGGCAGCGCGCCGGGCAGTTCATCCAGCGTCAGGATGATATCCGCGCCCTGCGTGCGCAGCTGCTCCAGCACCGCGCGGTTACGGCCGGTGGCGATGATTTTCCCGGCACCGAGGTGACGCGCAATGCGCACCGCCAGCCCGCCGGAGGTGCCGGTTGCGCCATTGATCAGCACGGTTTCACCTGCCTGAAACTGCGCGCGGCGCGTCAGTGCGGCCCACGAGGACATGCCGGGATTGGCGATTGCCGCAGCCAGCAGCGGATCAAGCGTCGGCGGCAGCGCAACCACCGCTGCAGCTGGCACCCGGGTCTGCTGCGCCATACTGCCCCACGGCGCGCTAAAGGCGAGAAAATAGACCGGATCGCCGTTGCTCAGCGTGCCGGTGCCATCAATACCGGCGATAAACGGATAGTGGCTACCGGCGCTGTAATGGGCGCCGGCGGCCCGCGCTTTCGCCAGCTGGCTGATGGCGGCGGCCTTCACCGTCACCACCACATGCTGTTCATCGGCCTGCGGTGCCGGGAAATCGCCCCATACCGGTTTCTCACCTGCGGCACTGACAATAGCTGCTTTCATGTTTCACCTTCAGTTCATCGGATAATATGTGTAATATGCACACATTAGGCCTGCTCTGGGATGACGTCAATGAAAAGCGTGCAAAATACACATAATAATGCCGGCTTCGATGATTTGCACAACGCGCTGCTGATGATCGTCGGCACCTTTAATCGTCCGCAACGCGATGAATTATTAATAAAAGAGTCCGGTATCCAGCTGGATCGTGCCCTGTTTCCGCTATTGATCCAGATTGGCCGCTTTGGTCCCCTCGGCGTGGTCGAGCTGGCGGATCGCGCCGGGCGCGATTACACCACCGTCAGCCGCCAGGTGGCGAAGCTGGAAGAGCTGGGGCTGGCGCAGCGGCAGAAAAATGCCAGAGACAAGCGGGTCAATGAGGCGGTGATCACCGCGGCGGGAAGAGCGATGACGGATAAAATCGACGCGGCGCGCACCCAGATCTATCAGCAGCTGTTCGCTGACTGGCCAGCTGAAGAGCGCGCTGAGTTAACGCGCCTGTTACAGCGCTTCGTCGGGGATTTTATGGCGGTGGATCGACAGTCGCAGCTGGATTAAGCGTGGCTGTAGCGCTCGGTTTCCGGCAGCCAGCGCTCGATCAGCGCCTGAGCCTGTTCGGGATAATGCTGGTGGATATGGCGCGCCACGCGCTGAACTTCCGGAATCATGCTTTGATCGCGCAGTAAATCGGCAACTTTAAACTCGGCGTTGCCGGTCTGGCGCGTGCCGAGCAGTTCACCCGGACCGCGAATTTCCAGATCGTGCTGGGCGATGACAAAACCGTCGTTACTGTCGCGCAGCACCTGCAGGCGTTTCTGCGCGGTTTTACTCAGCGGCGCTTTGTACAGCAGCACGCAGTGTGAGGCGACGGCGCCGCGGCCAACGCGTCCGCGCAGCTGATGCAGTTGCGCCAGACCAAGTCGTTCCGGGTTTTCGATGATCATCAGGCTGGCGTTGGGCACATCCACGCCAACCTCAATCACCGTGGTGGCCACCAGCAGCTGGATTTCGTTGGCCTTGAACGCCGCCATTACCGCCTGTTTCTCTGCCGGCTTCATACGCCCGTGTACCAGACCAACCTGCAGGTCCGGCAGCGCCACTTTCAGCTCCTGCCAGGTGGCTTCCGCCGCCTGCGCTTCCAGCACGTCGGATTCATCGATCAGCGTACACACCCAATAGGCCTGACGGCCCTCATGGCAGGCACTTTGCACCCGGGTGATGATGTCGCTGCGGCGGGTATCGGGAATTGCCACCGTGGTCACCGGCGTACGGCCCGGCGGCAGTTCGTCAATGGTTGAGGTATCGAGATCGGCGTAGGCCGTCATCGCCAGGGTGCGCGGAATCGGGGTGGCGGTCATGATCAGCTGATGCGGATGGAAACCCTGCTCTTCGCCTTTTTCCCACAGCGCCAGCCGCTGATGCACGCCGAAACGGTGCTGCTCATCAATGATCACCAGCGCCATGCCGTTGAACTTCACCTGTTCCTGGAACAGCGCGTGCGTGCCCACCACCATCGCCACCTGACCGCTGGCAATCGCCTCCTGCTGCGCTTCGCGCGCTTTGCCTTTCTGCTTTCCGGCCAGCCAGCCAACCTCTACGCCAAGCGGCGCAAACCACTGGCGGAAATTACTGGCGTGCTGTTCAGCCAGCAGTTCGGTCGGCGCCATCAGCGCTACCTGCTTGCCGTGGGCGATTACGTTCAGCGCCGCCAGGGCAGCTACCAGCGTTTTACCGGAGCCGACATCACCCTGCACCAGGCGCATCATCGGGAAGTCGTGCGCCAGATCGCGCTCAATCTCTGCGACCACGCGCCGCTGCGCCGCGGTGGGCGAGAATGGCAGCGCGGCCAGCAGTTTATCCACCAGTTGGTGGCGTGCCGGCATGGGCAGGGCGTGATGGCGCTGCGCGCCGGCGCGTACCGCCAGCATGCTGAGATTGTGCGCCAGCAGCTCTTCGAGAATCAGACGCTTCTGCGCCGGATGACGGCCGGTTTCCAGCTCGCTCAGGCGCAGGTCCGGCGGCGGCCGGTGCAGGGTGCGTAGCGCCTCTGGCAGGCTGATCAGACCGCCGCTCAATTCCGGCGGCAGCAGCTCGGCAATCGGGCAGCTCTCCAGCAGCGTCAGTGCCTGATCGGTGAGATTGCGCAGCGTGGCCTGGCGAATACCTTCGGTGGTGGGATAGACCGGCGTCAGGGTTTCCTGCAGCTCAACGCCACCCAGCTCGCCCTGGACGCGATACTCCGGATGAATGATTTCAGCGCCGCGCTGGCCGCGTTTGATCTCGCCATAAGCGGTGACGCGACGGCCCGGTGCCAGGCTGTTTTTCATGCCGGCGTTGAAATTGAAGAAGCGCATCGTCAGCACGCCGCTGCCGTCGCTGATCTGGCATACCAGCATACGGCGGCGGCCAAAGGTGATTTCGCTATGCAGCACTTCACCTTCCACCGTCGCCCAGATGCCGGGCAGCAGATCGTTAATTTTGTACAGCTGGGTGCGGTCTTCGTAGCGCAGCGGCAGATGCAGCAGCAGATCCTGAATGGTAAACAGGCCGAGTTTCGCCAGCTTACCCGCCTGGCTGGCGCCGACGCCGGTCAGGGTACTGAGCGGAATGGCATCCAGCAGACGGCCTTTCATTTTTTACCCGTCGCTTGCATGGTGGCCCACCAGGCGGCATCGGCTTCGACTTCGCCCTGCGCGTTGATGTGCGGATAGGGCAGGCCTTTCTGCTTCGCTACGCGCGCCAGCACCGGATACCCGCCCTCAAACAGCAGGCGCTGCTGCTCATCCTCGTCCAGCAGGCTATGCTGGCGGCGATACATGCCGGCGTTTTGCCGCTGGCGCTGGGCTTCATACAGAATCAGCGCGGAGGCCACGGAGACATTCAGCGACTGCACCATACCGACCATCGGAATGATGATATCGCGGTCGGCCAGCGCCAGCGCTTCAGCGGTGATGCCGGTTTTCTCCTGGCCCATCAAAATACAGGTCGGTTTGGTGTAATCGATCTCGCGGAAATCGACCGCTTTGTCAGACAGATGGGTCGCCAGCACCTGCATGCCGCGATCTTTCAGATGGCGCACCGCATCAGCAATGTGGCGATGGGTTTTCACCTTCACCCAACTGTTACTGCCCGCCGACGCGGACACCATGGTGCGCATACGCACGCTGGGCCATACCGCGTGCACTTCGTGGATGCCGACGGCGTCGGCGGTGCGGATCACCGCAGAGACATTGTGCGGCTTATGCACCTGCTCCATGCAGACGGTGAGATCGTGCTGGCGCATGGCCAGCATCTCCTGGATACGAGCAAAACGTTGAGCGTTCATGCACTAATTACGGTTACGGTGAACTTTAATCACGTCCGGCATCACGCGGATTTTACGCATGATATTGGCCAGATGGACGCGATCGTTCGCGGTGAGGCGGATGAAGGCGCTGTAAACGCGGCCGTCACGCTCTTCGGTATTGAGGCTTTGAATATTCGAACCTGCGGTATTTATTGCCGCGGTCAGGTTGGCCAGCGCGCCCTGGTGGTTAAACATATCCACCTTAATCTCGGCGACAAACTCCTGATCGGTCACTTTATCCCATTCAACCGGCATGAATTTTTCCGGTTCTTTCTGGTAGCCGCGAATGTTGCGACAGGATTCGTGATGCACCACCAGCCCTTTACCGGGACTAACGTGCGCGACAATCGGATCGCCAGGGATTGGACGGCAGCACTTGGCGAAGGTAATCAGCACGCCATCAGCGCCCTTGATGGGCAGCTTTTTACTGCGCTTGCTGCTGCCAGATGACGGTTCGCTACCCGATTGCAGCAGGTTCTTCGCCACCACCACGCTCATGGCATTGCCGAGGCCAATCTCCGCCAGCAAATCGTCGATGCTGGAGAGCTTCATACGCTCCAGCTCCTGCTGAATATTCTCCGCCGGAATCTCGGCCAGCTTTTTGCTGCCGCCGAGTGCGTGGCTCAGCAGACGACGGCCGAGGTTAACGGAATCTTCGCGCTTGAGGTTTTTCAGCAGCTGGCGAATTTTGGCACGCGCTTTTGAGCTGACCACAAAGTTGAGCCACGCGGCATTTGGCCGGGCGCCAGGTGCGGTAATGATTTCAATCGTCTGGCCGCTGGTCAGCGCCTGCGACAGCGGATACGGCTGGCGATCGACGCGCGCACCGACGCAGGCGTGGCCGATATCGGTGTGCACCGCATAGGCGAAATCCACCGGCGTGGCGCCCGCGGGCAGTTCGACGATGCGGCCTTCCGGCGTAAACACGTAGATCTCATCCGGGAACAGATCGGATTTTACGCTCTCGATGAATTCAAACGAGCTGCCAGCGCTCTGCTGCAGCTCCAGCAGGCTTTGCAGCCAGCGCTGGGCGCGAATTTGCGCGGTGGTACCGCTTTCGCCAGCTTCTTTATAAGCCCAGTGGGCCGCCACCCCCATCTCCGCCATCTGATCCATATCTTCGGTACGGATTTGCACCTCAACCGGCACGCCGTGCGGGCCGATCATCGAGGTGTGCAGTGACTGATAGCCGTTGGCTTTGGGAATGGCGATGTAATCTTTCACGCGTCCGGGACGCGGTTTGTACAGGCTGTGCATCTGACCGAGCACGCGATAGCAGGTATCGAGGTCTTTCACGATGACGCGAAAGGCATAAATATCCATGATCGAGTGAAATCGCTGCTCTTTCAGGTGCATTTTGCGGTAGATCGAATAGAGATGCTTTTCACGTCCGCTGACGCGGCACGGAATGCCGGCTTCCTGCAGACGCCCGTCGATTTCCGACAGGATCTTCTGAATCATCTCTTTACGGTTACCGCGCGCCGCTTTCACCACCTCTTTAATTACGCGGAAACGGTTTGGGTAGAGCGCTTCAAAGCCGAGCTCTTCCAGTTCCGTTTTCAGGTGATGAATACCGAGGCGGTGCGCCAGAGGACTGTAAATCTCCAGCGTTTCCAGCGCGATGCGCCGTTTTTTATCCGGACGCAGCGCGCCCAGCGTGCGCATGTTGTGCGTGCGGTCAGCCAGTTTGATCAGGATGACGCGAATGTCCTGCACCATCGCCATGATCATTTTGCGGAAGTTTTCAGCCTGCGCTTCTTTCTTGTCGCGGAATTTCAGCTTATCGAGCTTGGAAACGCCTTCTACCAGCTCGGCCACGCTTTTTCCGAACAGCTGTTCCATGTCCTGATAGGTGGCGGGCGTATCCTCGATCACATCATGCAGCAGCGCCGCCATCAGCGTTTCGTGGTCGAGTTTCATCTCGGCCAGAATGCAGGCAACCGCAACGGGATGGGTGATATAGGGTTCGCCGCTGGAGCGTGTCTGGCCCTCGTGGGCATCACGTGCGACAAGGTAAGCTTGCTTGAGGCGCTTGATTTGCTCCTCAGGCAAGTATTTTTCAATCAGCTGATTGAGGCTTTCAAACAGATACAAGGTTGACCTGCAGAGTGCTGTTAACGACGACCTTCAGCGATAGCGGTAACGGCTTGTAACTCAGCGGCTTCCTGCTCTTGCTGTTCCTGACGATCACGGACATCCAGAATCTGGTTGGTGATCAGGCCTTCTTCGATTTCGCGCAGGGCGATAACGGTGGCTTTATCGTTCTCTTCCGGAACCAGCGGATCTTTGCCGCCTACCTGCATCTGACGTGCACGACGTGCAGCGACCAACACCAGGTCAAAACGGTTACCAACTTTCTCTACTGCGTCCTGAACGGTTACGCGTGCCATAGGTGTGCTACTCCACAGATGATGAAGAAATGACTGGGCATAATACTGAAAGTGACTTCAGACTGCCAATAGTTTGCTGATTAAAGCATCATGTCGCGCTTTCTGGCGACCCATACGCAGACGTTCTGCGCGAATAATGGTTTTCAGATCTGACAGCGCCAGATCGAAATCATCATTAACAATCAAATAATCGTATTCGGCATAGTGGCTCATTTCTGCCACTGCCTGCGCCATGCGGCGGGCAATCACCTCTTCGCTGTCCTGACCGCGGCCGCGCAGACGGCGATCCAGCTCTTCGGTGGACGGCGGCAGAACAAAGATGCTGCGGGCGGCCGGCATTCTCTGGCGAATCTGCTGTGCGCCCTGCCAGTCAATGTCGAGAAACACGTCAACGCCGGTCGCCAGCACCTGCTCAATCGCCGCGCGTGAGGTGCCGTAATAATTGCCAAACACTTCCGCATGCTCAAGGAAAGCATCCTCGGCGATCATGCGTTCGAATTCAGGCTTTGAGACGAAAAAGTAGTGTTCACCATGCGCTTCGCCGGGGCGCACGCCGCGGGTGGTATGAGAAACAGACACCTGCGTATCGTACAGCGGTTGTGTCTTTAACAGCGCCTGAATCAGGCTGGATTTACCTGCGCCGCTGGGGGCGGAAACAATATAGAGCGTGCCTTGAGCCATGGTTATCTTGAATTGAGTAAAGAGCGGAGTCGATTTCCTGCACAGTATACACGGCTTAAGCGCAGCACGCAGCGTTTGCCGCCCGCACGCGGCAATTCTTTTTCTGTGCGCGCCCTCCAGCAGCAGCGCAACTTTCTGCAATTCGCACAAAAACCCGTCAGCCTCGCTCCACAATCGGCTTTTTAACGCTGGTGTCACTCACCGCGGCACGCTGCAATCAGCAAAAAAGGAGGCGACGATGAAAGGATGGAGATGGCTGGGTGCGATGTTGCTGGTGGGATGTGCGAATGGGATGGCGGTTTGTCCCAACTGGTCACCGGTGCGCGCTGAACAGGAGATGGGCGTGCTGCACAACCAGCTGCGCCACTGGGATGATGCCTACTACCGTCAGGGGCAAAGCCCGGTAAGCGATGCCGACTACGACAGCCTGCAGCAGCGCTTACAGCAGTGGCAGCGCTGCTTCTCGCCAGCATTGCCCGGCTATGCTGTACAGCTCAGCACTGACGGCAGCACGCTGCACCCGGTGGCGCATACCGGCGTGCGCAAGCTGCGTGACAAGCTGGCGGTGGCCTACTGGATGCAGGATAAACCGGCGCTGTGGGTGCAGCCGAAAGTCGATGGCGTGGCGGTGACGCTGGTGTATCGCCACGGCGAACTGGCTGGCCTGATCAGCCGGGGCGACGGACTGCGCGGTGAACAGTGGCTGGCGAAAGCGCCGTACATTGCGGCGATCCCGCAGCATATCGCGACCGACCGTGCGGAAGTGGTGTTACAGGGCGAACTGTTTCTGACGATGACCGATCACCAGCAGGCGCGCGACGGCGGTCAGAATGCGCGCGCCCAGGTGGCGGGCGCTATGATGCGGCGCGAAGCCAGTCCGCTGCTGTCGCGCATTGGCGTGTTTATCTGGGCATGGCCGGATGGGCCGCCGATGATGCAGGCGCGGCTGGCGCAGCTTACGCAGTGGGGCTTTGCCCTGACGCAGCAGTGGAGTCGCCAGGTCAGCAATGAGGAGGAGGTCGCGGCCTGGCGTGAGCGCTGGTATCGCCAGCCGCTGCCTTTTGTCACCGATGGTGTGGTGATTCATCAGTCACCGCAGCGCGTCGGGCGCGACTGGCAGCCCGGGCAGGGCAGCTGGTCGGCCGCGTGGAAATATCAGCCTGCCGAAGTCAGCAGCGAGGTGCTGTCGGTGGATTTCAACGTCGGACGCACCGGCAAAATTGCCGTGGTGCTGAACCTGCAGCCGGTGCAGCTGGAGGATAAAACCGTCCGGCGGGTTAACCTGGGCTCGCTGCGTCGCTGGAAGCAGTGGGATGTGATCGCCGGCGATCAGGTCACGCTGTCGCTGGCCGGGCTGGGTATTCCGCGGCTGGAACGGGTGATCTGGCGCGTGGCGCAGCGCGACTATCCGCTGCCGCCACAGGACGACGCATTCAATCCGCTGAGCTGCCTGCACTTCAGCCCAGGGTGTCGCGCGCAGTTTCTGTCGCGCCTCAGCTGGCTGAGTCATAAGTCGGTGCTGGATATTGCTGGCATGCAGCGCAGTAGCTGGCAGCGCCTGCTGGACGGTGGCAGCATCAGCCACCTGTTCTCCTGGCTGACGCTCACGCCAGAAGAGATTGCGCAGGCGCAGGGCATCTCCACCGTACGCGCCCGGCAGATCTGGCATCGCTTTAACCTGACGCGCCAGCAGCCGCTGCGCCGCTGGATCAGCGCGCTGGGCTTAACGCTGCCGCGCACGGCGCTACAGGCATTGCCCGATACGCAGTGGTCGCAGTTGCTGGCGCGTTCAGCCGACAGCTGGCAGCAGCTGCCGGGTATCGGCAGCGTACTGGCACAGCGGCTGGTGACGATGCTGCAGGATGCGCGCCTGCAGTCGCTGATTCACTTTCTGCAGCAGCAGAATATCCCGGCGCAGCCGTCAGTGCTCGGGGTGGGGGTAGTTGAAAATCGGCAGACCGAGGCGGAAGCGCAGCGCCAGCAGGCGGGCGAAGAAGCCGAACAGTAGCGTGATGATCACCACCACTTCATGTGCCAGCGGCGTTTTCAGCAGCAGGATATACATCCAGCCGGAAGCAAAAGCGATACCGGCGTACAGCTCTTTCTGGAATACCAGCGGAATGCGGTTGCAGAACATATCGCGCAGCACGCCGCCAAAAACGCCGGTGATGACTGCGGCGATGGCGGCGATGATCGCCGCATGGCCGGAATCCAGCGCAACCTGTGCGCCGATAATCGAGAACACCACCAGACCCAGCGCATCCAGCACCAGAAACACTTTACGCAGATGATTCATCAGCGGCGCGACAAAGGTGGTGACCACGGCCGCCGCCGCGACGATCATGATGTATTCCGGGTGTTTCACCCAGCCGAGCGGATAGTGGCCCAGCAGAATATCGCGCACCGAGCCGCCGCCAATCGCCGTGACTGACGCAATAATAATGACGCCGAACAGGTCCATTTTGCGTCGGCCTGCCGCCAGCGCACCGGTCATTGCTTCGGCGGTAATACCAATGATGTACAGGACGGTTAATAACATAGAGCACTCCAGTAAACTGGCGGCAAGGCTAAAGATTTCCCAGAGTGTAGACCACTGAGATTTTCTAAAAAAAGGTTTTCGGATTAGCCATCCTGATGGCAAGGCTGCTGATGGGCTTGTTACAGAGGAAACGCGGTTGTCAGCCGTTGTTTTCGCATCAATAAAAATGATGCGAGACGGCGGATCGGCCCTGATTTAAGTTTCGCCGATGATGTGTCGTACCTGATTAATGCCTGCTCATTCAGGCTCATCATTTACGGGCGCGACGTGCAGCAACTCTGGACAGGCATGAAAAAACACAGCGAAGACATCCTCTATTACTCCTCCGACAAGCTGGCGGCACTCGGGCTGGAAAGCCTGCTGACGGCATTACCGGTAGGCTGCCGGGTGCATGAGCTCTGGTCGCTCAGTACCGTCATCTCGCAGTGTGAAAAGCTGCGACCCCGCTTGCTGGTGTTTATCTTTCACGAGAATATGCCGCTGAGTGGCACCTTCAAAGTGCTGTATGCGCTGCAGCAGCAGTTTCCGGCTATGCAGGTGCTGGTACTGACGCGACGCCTGTTGCCGATGATGCACGCTCTCAGTCGTTATCTGCCCGGACTCAGCGTCCTCGATTTAAAGTCCTCACACACCGCGCTGTGTCGTTGCCTGCTGGCCTGTATCGCTGGCGGGATACCGCAGTTGCAGGAGGGGGCTGACATTCTGCTACCGGACCGGCAGCTGCGGGTGCTGCTGATGATGGCGTGGGGCTACAACACGGAGCAGATTGGTAACCGGCTCGGTATCAGCCATAAAACGGTGAATGCACACAAGCTGAATGCGCTAACCCGCCTGCAGGTGAAAAGCAAAAACGACATGGCCGATCTGTTTATGGTGATTGATGAGCTGCGCATGCTGGTGGGATGGCTGCGCCTGCACCGCAATGGCAAGCTGAGCGAGCTGGCTTATCATTCGCTGGAAGAGTTACTGGAAGCATAAAAAGAAAAAAGCGTGCTGGTAACCAGCACGCGAACGCATCTTGCAGATGCCCAGAGCCCACCATACAGACTTGTTGTTATTATCCGTTTCTTGCTCGCACTGCGGCGAAAGCTTTCAGGCTAAAACGGTACTCCGGCTGGAACCAGGGACGTCCGTAGTAGCAGTAGATCAGCATTCTGATGGAAACCATCGCCAGGTAACCCCAGATGGCGCACAGCACTGACGGCGTCAGCCACACGGTAAACAGCGTGACCGCCAGCCCTGCCAGCACGGAAGACGTTTCCGTAAAGGCAATGCGCGTAAATTGTTTTTCCCGTTGCAGGATGGCGCGATAGTGCTGCCCCTGCGGAATAATAATAAAGATAACGGAAATCATCTCCAGCATAATTGCCAGTTCCGGCTGTCCCATTATTCGGCTGTAAATATCACTGCCGATAAACAGCGCGGCAAAAATGAATAAACCGCTTAATACATTACCCCAGTAAAGCGTCGAGAGTTCGCTGTTATTTAAACTTTGATAGCGAATAAGTGCGTTACCGAAGCCGCGATCGGCTAGTGTATCAATCACTAATAAGATCACTACGGCAATCGCGAGCAAATTGAGCTCATTTGCCTGCAGGATTTGCGCCAGCAGTGAAAGCTGTAATACCCCAATGCCAACGATTTTTATGGATGACAACACTGACCATTTGGCGCTGGCCAGATTTCTTTCGCGTATCGCCATACTCTGCTCATTATGGTACATGTACCAGTGCAATTAAGGGTTCACCCGGGCGGCGGCCCAGAGTACAGATCACATCAATGCAGCGCTTGCTGTCGCAGTCCTGAGATACCTTTCAGTGCCGGCCATGTCGCGATGCTGTTAATTAAGTGATGCTCTGATAATAAAATGATGCCCCTGGCGCGTAATTGTTGTGGCGTCTGCGCGGTATCTCCTCCGGTCAGGAGGAAATCCGCGAGATCGTTATAAAATCCTTTTGCATTATTATATTTCCCGGCCAGTATCCGTCTGGCAATCTCAACAAATTCTTTTTCAGATAACAAAGGATAGGTTGAGCGATCCATGTTATGTCCCTGCTGTTTTTATTATTAAGTACTGCTGTGTGTGAAGGAGTTATACCGTGTTTTATTTAAATTAACACCATAAGAAAATTCCTATAAATCGACTGCAGGAATAAATGGTTTCAGAATATGGATGTGAATATATAAGTTCTGGTCTTTACAATTTATTAGTCCTTTTCCACCTTTTATGGCGCTGCAAAGTTGAACAAGTCAGCGCACAGGAAAAAACAGAGTTAAATCAGAAGCACTCAGCTCTCGCCAGTCCGGCACGTCCAGGAATTTTCCCGGTTACGACGCTTTAGCCAGACTGGTGAATGGTGCGAAAATGCGCTTTGCGCGCGGTGAAACAGTTAAACACCGCTGCGCGAAAAAAATGCCGCTTTTTAGCGATTGCGTCCAGCGGAGGATAAAGGGTGGCTGGTGGTATAATGCATTGATTCTAATGGGTTAACAGATGCAGGAGGCGCTCAAGATCGCGTTTTACCCAGGCAACATCCCCGGCGAACTTCTCGTCAGACATCAGCGGCTGGCGATAAACCACCATGACGACTTCGGCACCCTGCTCGTTGGCAATGACCCGCATCGGCATATAAATCTCTTTACCGCTGCCGGTGTCAATCCAGTGATCCATCACGCCAAACGGGTTATAGGGAGTGAAACGAATCTTCACTGTGCCTTCCGGGCCTTTCGCTTTCCAGTACTGGCCTTCCTGCGTCAGCGTGCTGTTGCTCAGGCCGCTGGCCCACTTCGCAAAACATTCGGGTTTCCAGATGGTTTCGTACAGATCTAACCAGTTACGGGGAATGGTGAGCGTCACTGTCTGAGATGGCAGCATGGAGCCTCCGCGGGGCAGGTAAACGACAAATTAAACCTGAAACATCGCCTGTCACCTTAACTGAAGGGCACCGGACTGCAAACGGCCCGGTGACGGAAGTGTGCTGCAACAGCGTTTTCTGTCAGATAAAACGGCCACGGCCCTGAATGTCATGCAGTCCGGAGCTGCCGTCGGCCTGACGCAGCACGAAGCGATCGGATTGCGCCACCACCGCGCAGCTGTGATTAGGGAAGATGCGCAGCAGGGCACCAACCGCAGGCGCATGTTCGCCATAGGTTAAAAAGCCGTGCTCTTCCGACAACTTCTGCACTTCATACTGATGGCCATGCTCGTCCACCGCGATGCCGAAACCGCTGGCATTGGTGCCGTGCGGGCCTTTGTCCGAGCTCAGCATTTTGGAGCCGGCATCAATGATGGCGTAATAAGGATTAACGGCCACCACGCGCGTCACGACCGTTAACGCCAGCGCATCCGCCTCACACAAGCCCAGACGCCAGGCAGTGAGATCCAGCAGGGCATAATTGCCGGGACGAATTTCATCGCTGCCGGCGGCTACCGGTGCCGCCAGCGCCGTGGGCGTGGAGCCAACCGAGATGGGACAAGGGGCAAAACCGGCATCCAGCAGTCGCCGTTGCAGGTCACGCATCAGCGCGATCTCCTGCTGCGCCACCTCAGCTATCGCCGTGGCATGACCCGCAGCGTACGCATGACCCGCATGCGAGATCAGCCCGGCGAAGGGCAATCCGCTGGCGACAATCTGCTGCGCCAGCGTCAGCGCGCTATCGCTATGCGGATCGACGCCAACGCGATGCAGACCCACATCCACTTTAATGGCGATCGCCAGCGCGCAGTCCGGCTGCTGCTGATGGGCGGCGGCGATGGCGCTTACGCCCACCGCGCAATCTGCGATGCAGGTAATGCGTGCCTGATGCTGTGCCGCCAGCTGCAACAGTTCGGTCAGCGCGGCGGCGTGCACCACGGGATAGGCCAGCAGCACATCGCATGCCCCGCCGTGCACAAAAGCCACGCCTTCGCTCGGTTTCGACACGGTAATGCCGCGCGCACCCAGCTGGCGCTGCTGTTCAGCGATCCAGACGCTTTTATGGGTTTTAATATGGGGACGCAGCGCGACGCCGGCGGCATCGGCTTTCTGTTGCATAAGTTGCAGGTTACGCTGCAGGCGCGCAGCATCAACTTCCAGGTAGGGCGTAAGCCGGTCGGCGTGCAGCGGTCGCAGCCAGCCTGCTGTCTCAGAGTGTTCCATTATAATAGTCCGCAGGTTATGTCTTGGTGCGGACTATCATTCACGAGCGCCGGTTAGACGTAAAGTGAAGCTTCGCCTGGCGGACGGGTTTTAAAGCGGCGATGCAGCCACAGATATTGCTCAGGCGCGCGCAGAATTTCTTTCTCAATCACCCGATTCATGTACGCCGCGGCGGCCGCTTCATCATCATGCGGGTAGTTTTCCAGCTGCGGCTGAATGATTAGCTGATAGCCGTCTTTGCGCGCATTACGAATCAGCACGATGGTCAGCATCGCCGGTTTGGCCAGCCGCGACAGCACAAAGGTGCCATTGGTGGTGGCCGCTTTCTCGACCGCGAACAGTGGAGCAAACACGCTGCCTTTCGGGCCGTAGTCCTGATCCGGCGCGAACCAGACGGCTTCGCCCTGTTTCAGCGCCTGAACCATGCCGCGCAGATCGCGTCGATCAATCATTGCTTTATTGGATCGCATGCGCCCTTTGGTTTGCGCCCACTCCATCGCCTGATTATTGTGCGGGCGATACATGGCCATCATCGGCTGGCACAGTCCGGTGATACGGCCACCCAGCTCCAGCGACATAAAGTGCACGCCAATCACCATCACGCCGCGCTGCTGGCTCTGCGCATGCTGAAGATTGGCGATGCCGTGCACCTGAAAAAGTTGACGCACGCGCGCATCGGACCAGAACCAGGCGATGCCGGTTTCCGCCAGCGCCATGCCCAGCGACTCAAAATTGCCGGCAATCATCATCTCTTTCTCGTCTTCATTAATGTGCGGGAAGCAGAGTTCGATGTTACGCCGCGTGATGCGTTCGCGCCGCTTCAGGAAGTGGCGTGATAACCGGCCCGCCGTCGCACCCAGCCGGATTAATAAAGGATAGGGGAGCTGCACCAGCAGCCAGAGCACTGCCAGCCCGAACCAGGTAAACCAGTAGCGGGGATGCAAAAGTTTGGAACAGAACTGCCCGGTTTTCTTCATAGCGCCTTCATGTCAGGAGTGAATGTAACGCGCGAAGAAGTCGGTCCATGGTTCCCGGTGCGGTACAACTGTAGTTATTACGACCGGCACTTTAGCAAATAGTGCCGTATAAGATATGTAAACTCTGCAATCTCCAGGATTCAGATGATTGATGGAGCGTGCACTAACTGGCGTGAGAATGAAATCGGATTGGGTTTAAACTGCTTAAAAACAATAGGTTGGTGGATCGGCTAGCCAGATTTATATGTCATTTTCGGTCAGTAACAGACACAGTTGTTCATCATTCAGGCAATAATCCTTACATTGCGAAAATTAAATATTGGTCTACTGCATCGGCTGGCAGCTTCTGTAAGCCAGATTCAGACACAGTAATGTCCATTTAACGCTAAAAAAGCCATGATCAGACACTATTGTGTCTATATGGAAGCGTCATAGATCAACCAGACTTACCCTATGGCTACGGTGTGCAGCAAAATCTCGCCGCATACCTGCGGCAGGCCGTAAAACCGTGCGATCCAGCCACCAGGCGCTATACAAACCGGCGTAATGGCTGCTGTTAGCAAGGAAAGATAAAGCCCTGAGCAGGGCTTTATAGAGAGATAAGCGTTACTCGATGTTCTGAATCTGCTCGCGCATCTGCTCGATCAGAACCTTGAGCTCAATCGCTGAGGCGGTGATGTCCGCATTGATCGATTTCGATGCCAGCGTGTTCGACTCGCGGTTGAACTCCTGCATCATAAAGTCGAGGCGGCGGCCGACGGCTTCTTTCTTCTTCAGAATGTTGTAAGTCTCTTTCACGTGAGCATCGAGGCGATCCAGCTCTTCGGCTACATCAATACGCTGGGCCATCATCACCAGTTCCTGCTCAAGGCGATTGTTCTCCAGCTGAACCTCAGCTTCTTCCAGCTTGCTCACCAGACGCTCACGCTGCCATTTCAGCACTTCCGGCATCTGCGCGCGCACTTTGCTGACCTGCTCAGTCACGCCCTGCAGTCGCTGTTCAATGAGCGCTTTCAGCGCGTTGCCTTCACTTTCACGCGCAATGATGAAATCGTCCAGCGCGCCATCCAGCGCCGCCAGCAGTTCCGCGTTGATGGCGTCCAGATCCTGCTCCTGCGCGGTCATCACGCCCGGCCAGCGCAGAATATCCAGCGGGTTAATCGCGCCTTCATCACTCTGCATCTTCACCCAGTTCGCCGCCTGCACCAGCTGTTTAGCCAGCGACTCATTCAGCTGCAACTCACCCTGGGCGCTGGCATCGGCGTCGAAGCGCAGGTTGCACTCGATTTTGCCGCGCGTCAGGCGGTTACGGATGCGTTCGCGGATCACCGGCTCCAGGCTGCGAAACTGCTCCGGCAGGCGGATATAGGTTTCGAGGTAACGCTGGTTGACGGAACGCAGTTCCCAGGCGGCGCTGCCCCAGCTGCCTTTGGCTTCACGGCGTGCGTATGCGGTCATACTGCGGATCATAAGCTTCTACTCATTCAGGAAATGTTCTTCGAATTATAGCGAGGGTGCTCCCGGCATGATAGGCGTAAACGCACAGCAGGGTGCCAGGCCTTTAACAATCGCGTTTATTGTTATTTACCGATGTTTTCAGGCGATAAAAATATCAAGGTTGTGAATGCAGCGATAAATAACGTTTTAATCTGGCGAAAAAATAGCTACTGCGTGAATTGGCCTGCGTTAATTATCGCCAGCTTGTGAACGGGCAGGCTTTTTCCCTTGATTAAAATCATTAAAACACCGGTGCAAAACTGTGAATTATGTCAATTCATTGATTTTAATGGATTTAATAACCGTTAAAACATAATGGATTTGTGAGTGTTGTTTTTGATCATATATAACGAAAATACCGTTGCGCAGGGCAGAATTGATCTCTATCGTTGGCACCACTTGAGGACGACAACCACAAAAATGATGTGGACGGCCATCAGGAAAAATATAAGTAATTAAATTTTCCTATACACAGCAAATTGAATAAGACCGACGCAGAATGCGCTCCTTGTTTTATTCACCTAAATGGAAATCAGCAAATGAACATGAACAAAATCGTTGTGGCTTTAGGTCTGTCTATGTCTCTGGTGGCGGGTTCCGCGCTGGCAGCAGGTGAAGGTAACGGTACTGTGACGTTTAAAGGTGCGATTGTTGATGCGCCATGCTCCATCGAGCCGGGTTCAATCGACCAGACGGTTGAACTGGGTCAGATTTCCAACGTGGCGCTGAAAGATGGTGGCCGTTCTACGCCGCGTCCATTCCAGATCAAACTCGAGAACTGCGATGCCGCAACCAAAAAAGAAGTGACAGTAACCTTCTCTGGTACTGGTTCTCAGGCTGTTCCAGGCAAGCTCGCAATTAGCGGTACCGCATCAGGCGCGGCAATCGGCATTAATTTCGGTGAGAGCGAGATTGAACTGGGTACCGCCACGCCAGCGCAACAACTGATGGACGGCAACAACCAGCTCTCCTTCGCAGCCTTCCTGCAGGGTGGCGGCGCCTCCAGCACCATCGTCCCGGGCGAATTCCAGAGCGTGGCTGACTTCGCACTGAACTATCAGTAATGGTCAGAGACTGGCGGGCTACCTGGTCCGCCACTCTATCTTTTCGCTTAAGGAACTGCGGCGATGAGTCGTTTTATGCCTGCGGCGATAGTTTCGGCATCGGTGCTTTTCATCAATGCCTGCCGCGCCGAACCGTTGATCGACCGCGGCCGCGTTGCGTTACGCGGCACCATTAATCAGGGTGCCTGCGCCATTAAGGTCGATGATGCTGAACAAACCATCGCGATGGGGGTGATGCCGCTGGCGCGCCTGCAGCGTGACGGTAAAGGGCCGGGTTTTCCCTTCTCTATCCAGCTGGTGAATTGTCCGGTGGAGTACAGCGCGTCGGGAGGCGTGGCTCGCACCTTTTCTATCACCTTTGACCATGATGGCCCGCCGGGTCAGCAGCGCTTTGCTGTGTATGGTGATGCCAAAGGGGTAGAGCTGATGATTACGGATACGCAGGGCAACACCATTGCTCCCGGTGAGGCGCAGCCGATCGATCAGCATCTGACGCAGCAGCACGACCTGCGTTATCGGCTCATGCTGGTCAGCAACCAGCAACAACTGCACAGCGGGAGTTACGCCGCCGCGATTCGTTTTCACATTAATTACAACTGATCTTTCACGGTTTACGGACACCGCTTGCCATGAAAAAGGCTTCATTAACTGCGCCAGCCTCATGTGCGCGCAGGCAGCGTATCAGGCTGACGCCGCTCAGCGTGGCGTTAATGTTAGCCCTCGGCTACAGTGCTCCGCTCTTCGCTGCCGGTGCGGTCTCATTCAACACCGATATTCTTGATCTCAACGATCGGCAAAACATCGATCTGTCGCAGTTTGCTCAGGCCGGCTACATCATGCCGGGCGAATACATGATGGAGCTGCGCGTCAACCAGACACAGATTCCGGAAATGCTGGTGCGCTATTACGCACCCGAAAACGCGCCGAATGAAAGTCTGCCCTGCCTGACACCCGAAATGGTGGATAAACTGGCGCTGAAACCGGAAGTGCTGAAAAACGCGTCGTGGCTGCAGGATGGCCAGTGTCTGGCGGTGGATTCCATCTCCGGCATGCAGGTGCGCGGTAATCTGGGTGAATCTCGCCTCAGCATCACCATTCCGCAGGCCTGGCTGGAGTACAGCGCCGCCAACTGGGAACCGCCGTCGCGCTGGGATAACGGCGTCCCGGGCCTGTTAATGGATTACAACCTGTTTGCCTCTACCACGCGTGCGCAACACGGCGCTAACAGCCAGAGTGTGAGCGGCAACGGCACCGGTGGCGTTAACGCCGGTGCCTGGCGCCTGCGTGCAGACTGGCAGATGCAGCAAAATCGCGGCGCTGGCAGCCACCGTCAGGAATTCACCTGGACACGCTTTTACGCCTATCGGCCGCTGCCTGATCTCCAGGCGAAAGCCACGCTGGGCGAGAACTATCTCGATTCCGGCATGTTTGACAGCTTTCGCTATCTTGGCGCAGCGATCACCAGCGATGACAACATGCTGCCGCCCAACCTGCGTGGCTATGCGCCGGAAGTGACCGGTATCGCCAAAACCAACGCCAAAGTCACCATTAGCCAGCAGGGGCGGGTGATTTATGAATCGCAGGTGGCGGCCGGTCCATTTCGTATTCAGGATCTCAATGATGCCGTCTCCGGCCAGCTTGACGTGCGCGTCGAGGAGCAGGACGGCAGCGTACAGACCTTTAGCGTCGATACCGCCACTATCCCGTATCTGACCCGTCCGGGCCGCGTGCGTTACAAATTCGCCAGCGGCAAACCGGGCCGTGAAGAGCACAAAACGCAGGGACCCACGTTTGCCACCGGCGAATTCTCCTGGGGGATCAGTAACGGCTGGTCGATGTACGGCGGCGGGCTGGCCGCAGGCAATTACAAAGCGTTATCGATGGGTCTGGGACGCGATCTGTTATTACTGGGCGCCATCTCGTTTGATGCCACCCAGTCACAGGCTGGCTTGCCGCAGCAGGGCAACAAAAGCGGCGGCTCTTATCGCCTGAGCTATTCCAAACGCTTCGAGGAACTTGATGGTCAGGTGACGTTTGCCGGCTACCGTTTTTCGCAGCGCAACTTTATGAGTCTGCCGCAGTATCTCGACGCGCGTTATCGCAACCAACAGGTTTCTAACAGCAAAGAGCTCTACACCATTACGCTCAATAAGCACTTTCGCAGCCTGAACCTGAGTAGTTACCTCAGCTACAGCCATCAGACCTATTGGGATCGTGCCCCGCTGGATCGCTGGAGCTTTTCCACCTCGCGCTACTTTGATGTCGGTCGGTTTAAGAATCTGAGTTTAAGTCTGTCGCTCAACCGGACGCAATATAACGGCAAAAACGATGACAGCGTTTATCTCAACTTCAGTATGCCGATTGGCGGTGACAGCAGCCTGAGCTATAGCCAGCAAACCAGCGGTAAGCAAACTACCCACTCGGCCAGTTTTTATGACCGGCTGGACAGTAACAACAGCTACAGCCTGAGTGCCGGCCTTAATAGCGATCGCCGTCAGTCGTTCAGCGGGTTTTACAGTCATCAGGGCAGTCTGACCAGCATGACGGCCAGCGCCAGCGCGCAGCAGGGACAGTACCGCAGCGCCAGCCTGTCACTGCAGGGCGGTTTAACGCTCACGCCGCAGGGCGCGGCGCTGCACCGGCTGGGCATGCCCGGCAGCACGCGTCTGATGGTCGATACCGATGGCGTCTCCGGCGTGCCGGTCAACGGTGGCGGCAGTAATACGTACACCAATTTCTTTGGCAAAGCGGTGATTTCGGACGTGAACAGCTATTACCGCAACACCGCCAGTATTGATGTCACCGGACTCGCCGACAACGTGGAAGCGTCGCGCCCGGTAACCCAGATCACCCTGACCGAAGGTGCCATCGGTTACCGGCGTTTCGGTGTGATTAAAGGCATCAAAGCCATGGCCGCCATCCGGCTGGCAGATGGCAGCTGGCCGCCCTTTGGTGCCAGCGTTCAGAGTAACGGACGCGAAGTGGGCATTCTGGATGATGACGGCCTGGTATGGCTGAGCGGCATTGAGCCCGGTGCCAGCATGGATGTGCGCTGGAACGGCGAAACCCAGTGTCAGCTGGCATTACCCGATCCTCTGCCGCAGCAGTTGCTCGACGAAGGACAGAACTTGTTATTACTTTGCACGCGCCGCGCAGCGCCTGCTTCTTCAACGTAAGGAAAGAGTTAATCATGCTGGTAAAAACGCTGAGTGGCGCCTTGCTGCTCTCCACGCTGACGCTATCACTGCAGGCTCACGCGGCGATTGCGCTTGATCGCACCCGAGTCATTTTTAACGGTAACGAAAAAAACGTCTCGCTGAATATCAGTAATGAAAATAAGCAGCTGCCTTATCTGGCACAGGGCTGGATTGAAGACAGCAGCGGTAAAAAAATTACGTCACCGCTGGTGCTGCTGCCGCCGGTGCAGCGCGTTGAACCGGGCGAGCGCAGCGTGGTGAAAGTGCAGTCGCTGCCCGCCATCAAGTCTCTGCCGCAGGATCGTGAGTCGGTGTTCTATTTCAGCATGCGTGAAATCCCGCCGCGCAGCGAGAAGAGCAACGTGCTGCAAATCGCACTGCAGACGCGTATCAAGCTGTTCTATCGCCCGGAAGCGATCGTGGTGAGCAATCCGTCGGTGGTGACGCCATGGCAGGAAAAACTGACGCTGACGCGCCAGGGTGCACGCTACCAGCTTAATAATCCCACGCCTTACTTCATTACGCTGGTGGATGCGCAGCCGGCGAAAGGCCAGTCGCTGAAGAAGAGCTTTGAACCGGTAATGGTTGCGCCAAAAAGCAGTATCGATCTGGGCGTGAACGCAGCAGAACTGGGCAGCGCGCCGCTGTTAACTTACATCAACGACTACGGCGGCCGTCCAACGCTGGCGCTGAAATGTGCCGGTGACAGCTGCAGTGTCGTCAGTAACAAGGTGGAGCAGTAAGCGATGCGTGTGCTGTTGCTGGCGCTGACGCTGACGCTGCTGAGTCTGACTCTGCAGGCGGCAACCAACGGCGTGGTGCATGTGTATGGCGCGCTGCAGGAGAGTCCATGCTGGCTTGACGTTGGTAACAATGATCAGGCGGCTGGCCTCGATACCACGCCGACCGCCGCGCTGCAACAGGTCGGTGAGCAGGTGATGAAGCAGGCGTTAACGCTGCATTTGCAGGACTGCCCGTACAGTATCCGCAATGTCGCCGATCCGCTATGGCTGCAACATGTGCCGTCCATCAGCATCGACTTCTTTGCCCCGCAAAGTCTGGCCGACCCGCAGCTGATTCGCGTCCAAGGCTCTGACGGCGTGGGCCTGCAATTGTTTGATGAGAACCATCAGCCGCTGCCGCCCACCTTCCGCAATCTGCGCGTGCCGCTCAGCGCCGGTAGCAATGTGCTGAGCTGGCTGACGGTAGAGGAACGCACCGCGCTGCCGCTGCAGCCGGGAGCCTGGTCAGCCAGCGGTCAGTTACAGGTGAACTATGACTAAGCATCGACTTGTTCCGTTGATGACGTATTACAGCAGGCTGCTGATCGGTAGCCTGCTGCTGTGCATCTGCTGGCCGCTGCATGCGGTGGAGCTACGCCTGCACGGTACGCTGATCGAGAATCCGCCCTGCACGCTGAATGACAACCAGAGCCTGATGATTGAGTTTGGCGATGCGCTGAGCGTGAAAAAGATCGATGGCGTCAACTACCTGCAGCGTAAGGCGATACCGGTCAAGTGCACCGAGGATCCGGGTGCGGCATTGCAGGTGCGTCTGACCGGTACCGCTTCCGGATTCGACAGCAGTGCACTGCTCAGCAGCGTGAGTGCGCTGGGTATTCGCTTTTATCTGGCCAGCAAGCCGCTGGCGGTCAACAGCACGTTGCCGATTGTTTTCCCCGGTACGCTCGATCTCGGCGCAGTGCCGGTTCAGCAGCCGGGGGTGACGCTGGAGGGTGGGGAGTTCTCCGCCAGCGCGGCGCTGCTGCTGGAATATCAGTAAGGAGAGGCGATGAGAGCGGGCGTAATGCTGGTACTGGGATGGCTGCTGGTGCCACAGGCACAGGCGATAGAGATGCAGCTGCACGGCACGCTGGTGGCGGAACCCTGTTCGCTGGAACCGGATCAGCAACAGCTGGAGCTCAACTTTGGCGACATCGTCGCGAAATCGCTATATCAGAATCCGCGCACGCCGGCGCGTCCGCTGGTGATGCGCCTGAGCGGTTGTGATACCGAACTGGGTAAAGACGTCGAGCTGGTGTTCAACGGCATTGCCGATGCCGAGCAGCCCGATCTGCTGGCGCTGGCCGGTGATGCCGGCGCCAAAGGCGTGGCCATTGGGCTGAGTGATGCGGACGGAAAGCTGGTGCCCATTAACCGCGGCGTGATGCATTTTCCGCTGCAGCAGGGCGACAACCAGCTGCAGTTCAGTGCCTGGCTGCAGGCTTCGGCGAGCGCGATTGCCGAACGCACCATTGAGCCTGGCAATGTATCGGCGATTGCCACTTTTTATCTGAACTATCCCTGAGTGCCTGTTATGTGGTTGATCAATCAACATATCACGTTTGACCCGGATCGGCGCCTGTTGCGCGATCGGCATGATAACGAGCTGCTGCTCAACCAGAGCAGCGCGCGCTGCCTGGCGCTGTTTCTGCAAAAGCCGGGTGAGGTCATTAGCCACGAAACGCTGCTGGACGAAGGCTGGCGTAGCCAGGGGGTGCACGTGACGGAAAACTCGCTGCGCCAGATGCTGTCGATGCTGCGCAAACAGTTTCTGCAATTGCGGGTGGAAGGAGAAACCTTTGTCACCGTTCATCGTCAGGGCTACCGGCTGCATGAGTCGGTGCGGGTGGAAGCCTGTTTACCGCTGGCTGAAGCCGTGGAAGAAGCGCGCATCACGTCGGAAGCGCGTATTCAGCCACTGGTCACCACCCATGTGCACACGGCGCCGCTGCCGGTAATAGCGCCGCCGCCGGCCACCGCCACCGTGGAGGAGGATACGCCCGCTGCGGCGCCACGCAGCCGTTCCGGGCTGGTGTTAATCGGCATGTTGATCAGCGCGGTGTTGTTACTGGTGCTGGCCTTACTCGGCATTAAGGTGCTGGAGATTCGCGATGTGGTCACCGTGACCTATGCACCCTATCGGCACGTGCAGGGCCGGCAGTGGTATATCCAGGACGACTTCAGCGCCACCGAACGTGAAGAGATCGATCAAAACCTGCAGCTGGTGAGTGACAGCATGGCGCGCTTTATCCAGCTGGCCGAAGAGGAACGCCACATCTATATCAACCGCACCAAGCTGGCTGACCGTTACAGCTGGTTTATCTGTCAAAACCCTATCGAGCAGAGGGATGCGTTATGTCGGTCAGCCATATATTTCGTCGCCGAGTAACCTGGGTGTTGCAGGGGGGATTACTAATGCTGGCGCTGGTACTGGCGGCCATCCTGATTTATCAGCTGTCACGTCGCATTCCCCATTGTGAAGCGGATTCGATTCTGATTTCCAGAGAGGCGGGACAGTTGGTGGTGTCGCACGGCCAGTGGAAAGTGCAAAACAGCCTGTTTCAGGCCACCGGCAATTACAGCGGTATGATCAGTTATTACTCGCCACAGCAGCAACTGCAGCGCCGCGAACCGGTAGACGTCTCTTTTGAGCTTCGCCACAGCTTCTCCGGCGCCGCGCTGCGCAGCGAAACCACTGCCATTTCCTACAATCTCGCCAACCGCGCCTCACCACAGAATATTGAACGCTATATCTCCGCCGGCCTGGCGCCCGGCCATGTCAATTACGGCTGGATTTATCGTCTGCAGAATGTGCGTTATGTGATTGGGAACAATGCGAATCCGTCGGTGATTTGTCGCAGATAGTTAAGGCTACGTATAGTGAGTATAAGCATCGATTAAAACTCTGAGCCCCCATAGTTACTTAATGGAGACCTTCATTGATAACAACTCCGTTCGAAAGGAGGATAATGGGCGAGTTTATCAAAGGAATGTATTTTAAATTCTTTTTTATTAAATGAGAAGGTTTCATTTCTTATGAAGCAGGGGGGATGGAGTGTCATTAATAAGATTGGTTTTTTTCTTTTCTTTTACTCTGTTTTTTAGTAAGGGAATATATGCGCAGCCAGATCTAACATGTTGGGGGAACCCGGTTTCAGATATACAACGGAAACTAAGCGAGATTAAAATTAACGGTAACACCAGGGGGTCTACAGGTAGTGGATTTTATGATTTTGACACCCCGTATCCTGTGTTCTGCACTAACGCCTCATCAGATGAGAAAAGAATACCTTATTATATCAAAGGTATTTCCGAACTTCCGGTGTCAAACATTAATCCTGGATATTTTATCTTATCTGATGATCTTGATATAATGGTAAAGGTAAAGGGGTACTCCATTTATCATAAAGTTCCTTTTGATGTGGAAGCTGAAACCATTATACATTTTCCGGGCGGAAGTTTTCAGGATGAGCTGGCTTTTCTTACACATGGTAATATTGAGTTGAAGTTGAGGCGAGATGTTATCGGAGGTGCGGTTGTCATTCCTTTTGGTAAAAAACTTGTCAGTAATTATCTAACTGCGAATCCGCGGCGAGAATATGCAACGCTCCCCCTTTTTAATTTAATTAGCGAGCTTCAGATCATTCCTGTGCCAATTGTATGTAATATTAATGATGGCATTGAAATTAATGTCGAATTCAATCGCATCGCAATTGAAACTCTCTCTGAATCAGTAACAAGTGTTGTCCACTCTAAAGACATACCTTTACAAGTGAGGTGTAATGTAACTTTAAATCAGGAAGTCAATTTACGCTTAGTTGCCGGAACCCCCTCTTTCTCGAATGAACTCATCGCCACCAATTATCCTGATCTGGGCATTGCAGTTAAACATAAAGGACAATTGCTCAAACCGATGGGCACTTCTGCTGTCCGGTTAATCAACGGCATGGCGTCAGAAGTTATCACCGTGTTCCCGGTTAAAAAGAAAGGACAACCGCTGAGCGGTGGTGAATTCAATGCTTCAGCAACATTGCTGATCAGCCTGCCGTGATGGTGCTTTAAACCACGTTATTGATATTAATGTTAATTAATCTTTTTATGATGGTTAAAGTTAAACACTTATCAGAGGGAGATCGGCTTAACCTGCAGCGATACAGGTTAACGGTGTTTGAAAATATTTTTCATCATCACAGCGCTGTGAATCACCATGATTCACGGGGGTTTTCACACCATTCACAGCTTTTTGGCCGTACATTTTCTCTAGCCAAAGTCTATCAACCATTATTCAACGAGACAGTTTTTGGCCTGTTTCGGCAATTGGGTTTGCTATGCTCTTTCTCTGTTTTATGTCGTGGTATCTGTCCGGACGAGACCCGCGCGTCACCCCGCCTTTGCTGATGCAGCAATTCCTGCAGCGGCGGCGTCGGGGACAGTGCGGTGAGAAAGTCGCCTCTTTCCCTTTCGCTTCGCTGGCCTGTCTTATCTGTTTTTTCCCCACGCTGATCTATCTGCCCAACAGTGGTGGCAGTGGCTTTAATCTGCCGCTGAATTTACTCACTGCTGGCTGCCTCGCGCTGCTGGCGGCCACGCTGCTGTTGAAGAACTGGCGCCAGCCGCGCGATTTAATTGACGACAATGTCATGACGCATGCGCTGTTGCTAATGCTGTTTTGCTTTGCGCTGGCGGTGATCCTGCAGGAGAACGATAACGGACTGCTGACCGGCGTTATCCGACTACTGGGGCTCAGCGCCATACTCATTCTGTGGCTGCTGCTGGGCCTGATGCCGCAGCTCTGGCAGCAGCGTCAGCGAATCATTGCCGGCATCGTATTGCTCAGCACCTTCCAGGCACTGCTGGCGATTGTACAGACCTGCTTTCCGGTTCAGCTGCAAACGCTGATGGAGTTTCGCTATCACGCCGGCCAGATTCGCCCTTACGGTATTTTTCAGCAGTTCAATTTGCTGGCCAGCTTTCTGGCGACCGGCCTGGCGGCAACGGTCTGGCTCTGTCTGCAATCTGACACCAGGCACCGCTTCTTGCTGCTGCCGGCAGTGCTGATCAACAGCCTGGCGCTGCTTCTGACGCAGTCGCGTACCGGTGCGTTTGGCTTTGCGCTGGCGCTGCTGGTGATGCTGCTGGTGTGCGATCGCCGCCAGCGCGCGGTAATCATCAGGATTGTCATGGTGATGGCGCTGGCCGTGCTGTGCGCCCTGTTGCTGCGCAGTGAATTAGCGCCGGGCATGCGTGAATTTGCGTCGTCCGACCTGGCGCGCCAGCAGCTGCTGGAATACACGCTGCGCATGATTATGGAAAAACCGTTCAGCGGCTGGGGCTTTGGCCAGTTTGAGTTTCATTTTTCGCGGATACGCATGGCGGATGCGATTTACCCGGACGATTTTAATGCCACCCATCCTCATAACGAGTGGCTGTATAGCTGGGTGGAAGGCGGGGTTTTGCCGATGGTAGGCTTCACCGCGGTGTTGCTGGCATGGCTGACGCCGTTGTGGCGCTGGCGCAGTCAGCCGCAGCGCCTGATGCTGTGGAGTCTGACGCTGCCCGTCATGCTGCATAGCATGGTCGAGTTTCCGCTCTATCAATCGCTGCCGCATCTGTGGCTGCTGATGCTGCTTACCCATCTGGCGTTACGTCAGCCCGAAGATCGGTCAATGATTGAACCTGCGACGCCGGGTCTGCCGTCGCGCATGCTGCGCCTGAACATGGCCGGCGGCGCGATTGCGCTGATGCTGTTCTTCTTCAGCGGCCTGCAGACCAACGCGCTGCTCACCCAGGCGGAGCGCGGTCAGTTCCTCTCCTATCCTTCACGCGATCAGCTGTGGAATCCGTGGATTCAGGGCGAGCGCTATGAATTCGGCGAAATGGTGCATTGCCTGATGCGCTACAACCAGACGCGGGATGAGCGCCTGCTGGCGCGCTTTGTGCAGCAGTCGTCGCTGTGGCTGGAGCGCCATAACGATCTCAACGTGTTCCGGAACGCGGTAATGATTGAGTGGCATCTGCGGCACTATCAGCGCTCGCGCAGGCTGCTGCGTCAGGCGCTGACTCTCTATCCAACAGATGAAAGCCTGCTGCAGCTGAAAGCAAAAATGATGACGGAATGGTCATCGGCGGCCTATGCTGTGACAGATGAGACAGGCAACTTCTGAGGCTAAGATGTTGAATAAATGGATGAGGCCGCTGGGCTTCGCCATGATGTTAAGCGGATGTCAGACTTCTCCGCTCACCCCGCAGGTCATTCCGCCGCATACCGCGCCCGTGGCCGTGTGCGGGGCCGGCGAGATGATGATGCAAACCACGCTGTGGTTTGACCTGCCGTCCTCCGCTGGCGCAGCGGGCTGGTCGCAGTTTGCTGAACGCGACATCACGCCGCACTTTCCCTCGCCGCTGACGATTTACGATGGCCGCGGCCCGCAGGGCAATCGCAAGGTACTGGTACTGCTTCATCCGGCGGATCGGGCCAGCTCCGAAAGCATTAATGCGCTGCGCGACAAGTTTAAAAATCGTTTTGCGACACAACCAGTAACGCGTATTGACTCGCTGGTGTGCGCGGCGCTGTAACACGCGCTGCCTGCACGCGGGCAGGACAGCCGCCTGTGAAGTCCGTATAATGCGCAGCCAAACCCAAGCAAGCCGGAGAGAAACCATGCGTCCAGCAGGCCGTAGCACTTCTGAAGTGCGTCCCGTCACCCTCACTCGTCACTTTACCAAACATGCGGAAGGCTCGGTTCTTGTCGAGTTCGGCGAAACCAAAGTCCTGTGCACCGCGACCGTTGAAGAGGGCGTGCCGCGTTTTCTCAAAGGCAAAGGTCAGGGCTGGGTAACCGCTGAATATGGCATGCTGCCGCGTTCGACGCACAGCCGTATGGCGCGTGAAGCCGCCAAAGGTAAGCAGGGCGGACGTACGCTGGAAATCCAGCGCCTTATCGCCCGCTCGCTGCGTGCGGCGGTTGATCTGCAGGCGCTGGGTGAATTCACCATCACGCTGGACTGCGACGTGATTCAGGCCGACGGCGGCACGCGCACCGCGGCAATCACCGGTGCCTGCGTGGCGCTGGCGGATGCGCTGAACGCGCTGGTGGCAGCCGGTAAACTGAAAGCCAGCCCGCTGAAAGGCATGGTGGCGGCGATCTCGGTCGGCATCGTGGCCGGTGAAGCGGTGTGCGATTTAGAGTATGTCGAAGACTCCGCCGCTGAAACGGATATGAATGTGGTGATGACCGAAGATGGCCGCATGATTGAGGTGCAGGGCACCGCAGAAGGCGAGCCGTTCAGCCATGATGAATTGTTGCAGCTGCTGGCGCTGGCGCGCGGCGGCATTGAGCAGCTGATTCAGGCGCAGAAAGCGGCGTTAATTGATTGATGTAACAGGCGACCACAGAGTCGCCTTTTCTTTATTTGAGGAGTGAGAAATGAAAGCCTGGCAGCGTCAGTTTATTGAGTTCGCCCTGAACAAAGGGGTGCTGAAGTTTGGTGAGTTCACCCTGAAGTCTGGCCGCAAAAGTCCCTATTTCTTTAATGCCGGTCTGTTCAACACCGGGCGCGATTTAGCGCTGCTGGGCCGTTTCTATGCGCAGGCGCTGGTGGATGGCGGCGTCGATTTCGACCTGCTGTTTGGCCCGGCCTACAAAGGCATTCCCATTGCGACCACTACCGCCGTGGCGCTGGCCGATCATCATGACCGCGATGTGCCGTACTGTTTTAACCGTAAAGAGGCCAAAGATCACGGCGAAGGCGGTTTACTGGTGGGCAGTCCGCTGCAGGGCAAAGTGATGCTGGTCGATGATGTGATTACCGCCGGCACGGCAATTCGTGAATCGATGGACATCATCAATGCCCACAACGCTACGCTGGCCGGCGTGCTGATTTCGCTCGATCGCCAGGAGCGCGGCCGTGGCGAGATTTCCGCGATTCAGGAAGTGGAGCGCGATTATCAATGCAAGGTCACCGCGATCATTACGCTGAGCGAGCTGATTGATTACCTGGCGGAGAAGCCAGAGATGGCCGACCATCTGGCGAAGGTGAAGGCGTATCGTAAAGAGTACGGTATTTAAGGTTTGCGGCGGTAGTCAGCGCCGCACGATAGCGTAGCGGCGCAATTTATTGCGCGATGAATCGTGCCGCTACAAATCCGCTGTGCGTATTAAACCAGCTGTGCGGCAATCAGTGGCCAGCGGCTGTCGAAATCGGCGGTCGGGCGATAACGGAACTCCGAGCGTACATAGCGTGACAGCAAACCTTCGCAGAACGCCAGCAGCTGGCTGGCGAGCAGCGTCTCATCGGTCTGGAAACCTTCGCCGTCGCGCATCTTCTTCTCTTTCATCACCTGGCGCAGCTGAACTTCGATACGCTCAAACAGCTGATTAATGCGCCCCTGCAGGCGATCCTGTTCAAACATCAGCGCGTGGCCGGTCAGGATGCGCGTCAGCCCTGGATTACGCTCACCAAATCCCAGCAGCAATTGCACGATCAGGCGCAGACGCGCCATCGTCTCTTTTTCATCTTTCAGGATCAGATTGATGCGGGTAATCAGACTGTCTTCAATAAACTCAATCAGGCTATCAAACATGCGCGTTTTGCTGGGAAAGTGGCGATATAACGCCGCTTCCGAAACGCCGACATTGGCGGCCAGCTTGGCGGTGGTGATACGCTGACTGCCATCGCCCGACTCCAGCATTTGCGCCAGCGCCTGCAAAATCTCTTCGCGACGATTCCGTTTCGCGACTTTTTTTTCTGCCATGACCTTCAACACCCCTGAAATTCACCAAAAACAGGCAATACTGCCTTATCTGCCACAGATAAAGCGGCCTGTGGCGACAAGAAATAAAAAGATGGCTATGCGAAAAGTGAACGTATTACTGACGGCCAGAGTGACCGAAACCGCCTGCGCCGCGATCGCTGGCGTCAAAATCTTCCACCAGGTTAAATTCGGCCTGCACCACCGGTACAAACACCAGCTGGGCCAGGCGATCGCCAGGCTGCAGCGTGAAGCTATCCTGGCCACGGTTCCACACTGAAACCATCAGCTGGCCCTGATAGTCGGAGTCAATCAGCCCCACCAGGTTACCCAGTACGATGCCGTGTTTGTGACCGAGACCGGAGCGCGGCAGGATGACGGCGGCCAGTGACGGATCGGCAATGTGAATCGCCAGGCCGGTTGGCACCAGCGTGGTCATGCCCGGTGCGATTTCCAGTGCGTCATCAAGGCAGGCACGCAGATCGAGACCCGCGGAGCCAGAGGTCGCATAGGTGGGTAGTGGGAATTCCTTGCCTACGCGCGCATCAAGTATTTTTACGTCGATTTTTTTCATCATAACGGCTGACAATCTCGTCTATTAATTGTTGGCCAAGGAGCGTCTTATCACTGAGCGGTAAGACTTTCTCTCCCTCCTGCCAAAAAAGGTGAAGAGCATTGGTGTCGCTATTGAAGCCCTGCCCGGCCTGCGCCACATCATTGGCGCAAATCAGGTCCAGGTTTTTCCGCACCCGTTTTTGCCGCGCGTATTCTTCCACATTCTGGGTTTCGGCAGCAAATCCCACCACGAAAGGGCGCTGCACTTTGAGCGCCGCGACGCCTGCGACAATATCCGGGTTCTTCACCAGCTGCAGCGTGACGTTATCATCGCCACCCTGTTTTTTAATTTTCTCTGCGGCAATGTTTGCCGCCCGGTAGTCTGCCACGGCTGCGCTGGCAATGAAAATATCTTGTTGGCTGATTTGCGCCATCACCGCCGCTTCCATCTCCAGTGCGCTGTTGACATCAATGCGCGTCACGCCGGCGGGCGTGGCTAAGTTCACCGGACCGGAAATCAGCGTCACGTTTGCGCCGCGCTTTGCCGCCGCAGCAGCAACCGCATAGCCCATCTTGCCGGAGCTGTGATTAGTGATATAGCGCACCGGATCCAGCGCTTCACGCGTCGGACCGGCGGTGATCATAATGTTGAGATGTTGCAGATCGTTGACGGGCGCGGCCCACTCCAGCGCATGCGCAACGATGGCCAGCGGGTCCAGCATGCGGCCCGGGCCGATATCACCGCACGCCTGGCTGCCGCTGTCCGGTCCCCAGACCAGCACGCCGCGCTGCGCCAGACGCTGCAGATTCTCCTGCGTTACTGCCGCGCGGTACATCTGCTGGTTCATGGCCGGCACGATGGCGACCGGTGCCGCGCTGGCCAGGCAGGCGGTGGTGACCAGGTCGTTTGCCATGCCGGCGGTAATGCGTGCAATCAGATCGGCGGTTGCGGGCGCAAGCACAATCAAATCGGCCCATTTTGCCAGTTCGATATGGCCCATTGCCGCTTCGGCCGCCGGGTCGAGCAGGTCATCAAACACCGGATAGCCGGAAACCGCCTGCAGGCTGAGCGGCGTAATAAAGGCTTTGGCCGCATCGGTCATCATCACGCGGACATCCGCGCCGCGATCGCGCAGACGGCGCACCAGTTCCGGTGCTTTATAGGCCGCGATGCCGCCACTGACGCCCAGCAGAATTTTTTTTCCGGCTAATCCCATCATGTTGTTTGCCTCACTTCAACGCAGAGTGCCGCGCCTGGCGCGACAGATGCAGGCAACTTTATCACAAAATCGGCGACCCGCCTTTTCACTGCCTGCGCCCTTTGCGAGCCGGCTCTGGAATTTGTCACGCGCCGCTGGTGGCCTGCAATGCACCGGCGCAGAATGGCGGCATTGCAGGGAGGGCGGAACGATGACGGAACTGGCACCACGGGAAAAACTGACGCTGCTGGGCGCCGAGGCGCTAAGCGATGCCGAACTGCTGGCGATCTTTTTACGTACCGGCACGCGCGGCAACAGCGTGATGGGGCTGGCGCGGCTGATGCTGAATGAATTCGGTTCGCTGTATCGCATCATGACCGCCAGTAAAGAAGAGCTGGGGCAGATAAAGGGCGTCGGCAGCGCCAAAATGACGCAACTGCATGCCATTGCGGAACTGGGACGGCGCTTTTTTGCCAGCCAGCTGGCGCGCGAAAATGTGATGGAGAATCCGCAGGTCACGCGCCACTACCTGCAAAGCGTGCTGGCACATCAGGAGCGTGAAATCTTTATGGCGCTGTTTCTGGATAACCAGCACCGCGTTCTGCAGGCGCAGAAGATGTTTTCCGGCTCTATTGCCAGCGTGGAAGTGCATCCGCGTGAAATCGTGCGTGAGGCGCTAAAGCTCAACGCGGCGGCGGTGATACTGGCGCATAATCATCCGTCCGGCATGGCGGAACCGAGCCGTGCCGATCGCGAGATTACCAGCAAGGTGGCGCAGGCCTGCGCGCTGCTGAATATCCGCTTATTAGATCATCTGGTGATTGGTCACGGCGAGTTTACCTCTTTCGCTGAGCGCGGCTGGCTGTAATTCGCGGCGTCAACTGGGCAGAAATCCGGCGTTTTTGCGCGATCCGGAGGGATCTTTATCTGTTCGGGACTTGAGCACTTCGGCTTAGCGGCGTATACTACGCCACCTTTGAGAATCTCGGGTTTGGCGTTTGGGCCAGCTTAGCGGGTTCACATGGAACTCGCCTGGGCGGGCTAAGGCCTGACGAGGCGGCCAAAACCTAGTTTTTAAAGCTCGAGCTGATTTGATTTTTGGAGAATAGAAATGTCACGAGTCTGCCAGGTAACTGGAAAGCGTCCGGTGACCGGTAACAACCGTTCCCACGCAATGAACGCGACGAAACGCCGTTTCCTGCCGAACCTGCACTCTCACCGTTTCTGGGTTGAGAGCGAGAAGCGCTTCGTTACTCTGCGTGTATCTGCTAAAGGTATGCGTGTTATTGATAAAAAGGGCATCGATACGGTTCTGGCCGAAATCCGCGCCCGTGGTGAGAAGTACTAAGGAACTGAATCATGGCTAAAGGTATTCGTGAGAAGATCAAGCTGGTTTCCTCTGCTGGTACAGGTCACTTCTATACCACCACGAAGAACAAACGTACTAAACCTGAGAAACTGGAACTGAAAAAGTTCGATCCGGTTGTACGTCAGCACGTGATCTACAAAGAAGCCAAAATTAAGTAATTTTGGTGTTCTTGCGAAAAACCCGGCTCCGGCCGGGTTTTTTGTTTTTGCGCTACGTTGAGGAGATGAGATGCCTGAATTACCTGAGGTAGAAACCAGCCGACGCGGTATAGAACCTCACCTGGTGGGGGAAACCATTCTGCATGCCATTGTGCGCAATCCGCGTCTGCGCTGGCCGGTTTCCCATGAAATCCACGCGCTGAGCGACCAGCCGGTGCTCAGCGTACAGCGCCGCGCCAAGTATCTGCTGCTGGAGCTGCCGCACGGCTGGATTATCATTCATCTTGGCATGTCCGGCAGCCTGCGCGTCCTGCCCGGCGAACTGCCGGCTGCGAAGCACGACCACGTCGATTTGGTGATGAGCAATGGCAAAGTGCTGCGCTATACCGATCCGCGGCGTTTTGGCGCCTGGCTGTGGACTACCGATCCGGAAGGCAGCAGCGTGCTGGCGCACCTCGGTCCGGAACCGCTGAGCGATGCCTTCAGCGGCGGGTATCTGTATGAAAAGTCGCGTGGCAAACGCACGGTGATCAAGCAGTGGCTGATGGATAACAAAGTGGTGGTGGGCGTGGGGAACATCTATGCCAGCGAATCGCTGTTTACCGCCGGGATCTTACCCGATCGTCCGGCGATGAGCCTGAGTGAAGCGGAAGCGGAACTGCTGGCGAACACCATCAAAGCCGTACTGCTGCGTTCAATTGAGCAGGGCGGCACCACGCTGCGTGATTTCCTGCAGACCGACGGTAAGCCAGGCTATTTTGCGCAGCAGCTGCAGGTGTATGGCCGCACTGGCGAGCCCTGTCGCGCCTGCGGTACGCCGATCCTCAGCGGTAAACACGGTCAGCGCAGCACCTTCTGGTGTCCACGCTGCCAGCACTGATTACGGCTGCGCCAGCTTCGCCAGCAGCGCCTGATGCACCACGGCAGGCAGAAATGCCTGCACGTCACCCTGATGGCGCGCCACTTCCTTGACCAGCGACGACGAGACAAACGAGAAGCCTTCGGACGGCATCAGAAACACGCTCTCCAGCGTGGGCAGCAGATGACGGTTCATGTGCGCCAGCTGCAGCTCATACTCAAAGTCTGATACCGCACGCAGACCGCGCACCAGCACGTTCGCGTTCTGCGCCTGGGCAAAATTCGCCATCAAATCGCTAAAGCCAACCACCTCAACATTGGGCAGATGGGCCGTAACCTGGCGCGCCAGATCGACACGTTCATCAAGGCTAAACAGCGGCTTCTTACTCGTGCTGGCGGCAATCGCCAGCACGATGCGATCAAACATCTGCGCTGCGCGCGTGACGATATCCAGATGGCCCAGCGTCATCGGGTCAAACGTGCCGGGATAAATCGCTTTTGTGCTCATACGCGGCCCTGTGTTGAGGTGTGATGCAGCGCCCAGAGCGCCGAGTATTTGTTGAAGGTGTATTGTGCGTTGACCACCGCCAGAATCCAGCCCTGTTTACCATCGAGAAAACCGGCGCGCAGCAGCAGCGTCTTAATAAACGCGCCCGCGGTGTGGCTAAAAACAGAGAGAATACTGCAGCGCTTGCCGCGCTGAAAGCGCTCCTGCGCCCAGGCTTCGGCATAGTTCATCTGCTTGCGCTGGAAGGCGATCAGGTCGCGGCAGGTCAGGTGTTGCAAATCACCCGGCAGCGCCACCACCGGCGTGCCCTGCGTCTCCAGCGATTCGTGCACCAGATTGTCGTTATAGCGCAGATGGCGCGGATAGAGGCGCAGCACGCGGTCGGGATACCAGCCGCTGTGGCGCATAAAGCGGCCGAGAAACAGATTACTGCGGCCGAGGCTATAAACCTTATCGCTGGGCGGCTGTGTCAGCACCTGCTCAATGGCGCGGCGCAGTTCCGGCGTAACCCGTTCATCGGCATCCAGCATCAGAATCATATCGCCGCTGGCAAAGGCCTGGGCGCGCTGACGCTGCTTACCAAAGCCGGCCCAGCCGTCTGCCTGATAGACCAGAGCACCGTGCGCGCGTGCCACCTCGATGGTCGCATCGCTGCTGCCCGAATCCAGCAGAATGATTTCATCTGCCCAGCTGACGGAAACCAGCGCCTCCGGAAGGAGTTCAGCTTCGTTTTTGGCGATCATCACTACGGAGAGACGTTGGCGTTGCGACATGCGTTAATGAGCTCGTGGAGGCAGATGCGGTTCGAGTAACTGTAGCAGACGCTGCAGTGCGCCCTGATTCTGGTGCAGCACATCTACCGCGTGGCGGCCGTAGTAGCGGCGATAATCGTCATCCTGCAGCAGGTTCGCCACTTCTTTTTCCAGCGACACCACATCAGTAACGGTAATCAGCCCTTCCGCCTGCTGCAGACGGGCGCAGATATCTTTGAAGTTCCAGATGTGCGGGCCCATCAGCACCGGAATGGCATGCGCAGCGGGCTCGAGCGGATTATGGCCGCCGCGCTCCACCAGGCTGCCGCCGACAAAGGCCAGATCGGCGATGCCGTACAGCAGCATCAGTTCGCCCATGGTATCGCCAATCACCACCTGCGTGGCGCTGGAGGGGATCTCGCCGCTGCTGCGCAGGGTAAAGCTGAAGCCGCGTTTTTGCGTCAGGTTGCAGGCATCTTTAAAGCGTTCCGGATGGCGCGGCACCAGAATCAGCAGCAGATCCGGGAACTGTTGCAGCAGGCGGCGATGGGCGTCGAGCACGATAGCCTCTTCGCCTTCGTGCGTGCTGGTGGCGATCCACACCGGCCGGCGCGATGCCCACTGGCGGCGCAGCGTCACCGCGCGTGCCGCCAGCTCCGGCGTAACGGAGATATCAAACTTAAGACTGCCGGTCACGGCCAGATGCGAGCGCTTCAGGCCGAGGCTGAGGAAACGATCGCCGTCCTCAACGTTCTGCGCGGCAATCAGCGTAATGCGCTGCAGCAGGTCACGCATGAAACCGCCGAGCTTTTTATAACCTCTGGCGGAGCGTTCAGACAGGCGCGCATTGGCAATCACCAGCGGAATCTGGCGCTGATGCAGAATGCGAATGATGTTCGGCCACAGCTCGGTTTCCATGATAATCACCAGCCGCGGGTCGACGGTATCGAGGAAACGGTTGATTGAACCGGGCAAATCGTACGGCAGATAGACATGGTGCACGTCTTTGCCAAACGCCGACTGGGCGCGCTCGGAGCCGGTGGGCGTCATGGTGGTCACGGTAATGGGCAGCGTCGGATAGCGATGACGCAACGCGCGCACCAGCGGCACGGCGGCGAGCGTTTCACCGACCGAAACCGAGTGCAGCACGATGCCGTGCGGCGCTACTTTACCGCTGCAGTAGCCGTAGCGTTCCGCCCAGCGTTTACGATAGGCCGGTGCTTTTCGACCGCGCAGCCACAGGCGCAGCCAGATCAGTGGCTGAATCAGATAAAGCAGGGCTGTATAGAGAGTCGTCATAGTTAAGGTTACGACCAGTTCGCGTCAAAAAACACAGGAAAGGCGGCATGTTAACAGAAACTGACCGCCTGCTCATACCACTTCGTCAACGGGTTTGCAGGACGTGCTGATAAAGCGAAGTCAGCGCCTGCGCCAGTCTTTGCGGACCATAAGGTTCAATTTTGCGACGTGCGGCTTCGCCCAGCGCCGGATTGTGCGAAAGTGCGGGCGTCGCTATTACCGCTTCGTTTAACGCTTTGATATCCAACGCATCGCAGACAAAACCCTCTTCACCGTTGGTAATAAATTCTGCGCCGCCGCAGCCGGTGCTGGTAATGATTGCCAGCCCGCAGGCCATCGCCTCCAGCACCACATTGGGGAACGGATCGTACAGCGTTGGCAACAGCAGCGCATCGGCAGCGTGATAAAACGGCTGAACGTCCTGCTGCACGCCCGCAAAGCGCAGGCGGTCAAGACAGTTAAGCTGGTTCGCCAGCTGCTGATAGCGCGCCAGCTGTTTGTCCTGGCCGACTACCACCAGGTAGCGATCGCTATTAGCGACCGCTTCGATAGCGGCCTTTAGCCCTTTGCGTTCGAAGCCGGAGCCGACGTAGATCATCACCGTGGCATCCTGCGGCAGGTTGAGTCGCTGACGCGCGGCGTGACGCAGCGTGTCGCTGGCAGGCTGAAAACGCTGGCTATCAATGGCGTTGTGGATCACGTGAATTTTGCCGGCATCCAGCGCGAAGTGGCGCAAAATATCCTGCTTCACCATGTGCGAATTACAAATCACCGCTTTCAGCGAGGGCGCGTTGAACATCTCCGCTTCCGCCTGCAGCACATAGCGATGGTACGGGCTCAGGCTGGCGCTCAGCCGCTGCCACGGCGAAACAATGCGCGCGCGCTGCTCCAGCCATACGCGATGCACGCCGTCGCCGGCGCGGAAAATATCGCAGCCGGCGATGCGCTCGTGGCTCTGTACGATATCGAACTTTTCCCGCTCCCAGCAGGCGCGCGCCGCGCGGGCAAAGCCGCGTTCACGCGAGATGCGGCCGAACTTTGCCGGATTGCAGATGTGCAGGTGCCAGGCCGGGTTCGGCGTGCCCTGCCAGCTGCGGGTAATGATGTTGAGATCGAGCTGCTCGCTGTCCAGCGCTTCCAGCGCGCGTGAGATAAAGCGCTCGGCACCGCCGTCCGGCCGATATTTCTGCCGGACAATCGCCAGCCGTAACTTAGTCATGCAAAAGGCTCCTGGCGGCGGCAAGCACATCCTCAACCGGGATGGCAGACAGATAGCGCTGCTCGGTATTGGTATTGATCGAATCCGGTGACGGCAGCGGTGCATAGTCGCCCGCCCAGATAACGCGGTTATTGTCGCCCCACGGGCGCCAGTGCTGCAGCTTGGTCGGGCCGAACAGCGCCAGGCACGGCGTCTGCAGCGCTGCGGCCATATGCATCGGTGCGGAATCGACGCCAATAAACAGCTGTGCGGCGTCGATCAGCGCCGCCAGCTGCGGCAGCGAGAGCTGGCCCGCCAGCGACACCACGTTCGGCGTGCGGCACAGCGACTGGATATGGGCGATCATCGCCAGCTCTTTCTGATCGGGCGCGGCGGTCAGTACCACGCTGCGACCATCAGCGGCCAGCGCATCAATCAGCTGCGCCACCTTTTCATCTTCCCAGCACTTAAAAACCCAGCGCGAGGTGGGCTGCAGCACCACAAACGGTCCGGTAATCGGCTGCTGAGCGAGGACGTCCTGCACTTTTTGCTGGTCGGCGGCGCTGAAATGCATGGAGGCTGTCGCCCCGGCGGTGGGAATGCCGAGCGGCTGCAGCGCCGTCATGTTTTGTTCCACGGTATGCAGCTGATGGTGACGGTCGGTGGAAACCAGCTGGTTATGGCACCAGCGCCAGAAGGCGTTGTCGCGCTTGCGGTAGGCAAAGCCAATGCGCACCGGCGCACCAGACAGGCCGGTAATAATGGCGCTGCGCCACTGGTCGGCCAGATTAATCACCACATCGTAATGGCAGGCGCGCACCGCCCGCACCAGCGCGACCTCATGGCGAAACTTCTGCCAGCCGCCTTCCTTTTTCCAGTTGCGATCGATGATATGCAGCTGACGGATCGCCGGATGCGCTTCCAGCATCGGCCGCGTCTCTTTATACAGCAGCACATCAATGTTGGCCTGCGGATAGCGCTGGCGCAGCGCATTGATGGCAGGCGTGGTCAGCAGCATATCGCCATGATGACGCAGCTTTATCAGCAAAATATTTTGCGGTGCAAAGTGGGCTGGAATCGGGCTTGCCATACTCAAATCATCTCAAAATTCAGTGAGCTGATTGTAGGGCAAACCCTGGAGGGGTTAAAGCCGCGGCAGGCGCTTATTTATTGCGCCAGCGATAAATGCGGCTCAGCCACAGCAGCAGCTGATACCACTGACGCGCGCCGCGCGCATTGCGCAGCATGCGTTTGTGCGTCTGGCTGCTAAACAGATCGGCGATCATTGCCTGGCGCGCTGCGGCGTCCGGTTCGCGCCGGATAGCGTGGCACACGCTGAGCGCTTCGCGGGTAATCTGCGCGTGGAAGCTCGGGTAAATCATCACCTTGTGACGATAGCGCGTATTGATCTCTTCCAGCATGCGCGCGATTTTCAGGTAGTGACGCTGATAGTCGACGTTGTGCTGGCCGGTGCGCTTGCGGTTGCTGATCGACGCATCGTGCATGTAGTAGCGATACAGCACCCGATCGGTGTAGCGCACGCGCTGTACGTTGAGCATGAACTCAGTGGTCCACGGGATGTCCTGATGATGCAGACCGGGTTCAAACTGCAGATTAAGCTGTTCGATCAGCTCACGGCGGTAGATACCGAGCCACACGACGTGCAGGTAACGCCGGGTTTTCAGCGCCTTGTTGAGCCACTCCGGCCCGCTTAATACGCCGGTGCTGGTGAGGCGATCCCGCGGAATCATCGGCTTAATTGTCTGGCTGGCCTTGAAAAACCACTCGGCGTTGCACTGCGCAGCGTCCAGCCGATCGCGCTCCGCCATGTCGACCAGCGTCTGGTACATCGCCGGGTCCATGGTGTCGTCGGCGTCGGGAAAGCTGACATATTTACCCCGCGCCACGGCCAGCCCGGCATTGCGCGCACGCGATACGCCACCGTTCGGCTGATGAATCACCTGGATATGCGGGTACTGCTGCGCCAGCGCGTCGGCGCGCTCGCCGGAACCGTCGGTGGAGCCATCATCAATAATGATGATCTCCAGCGACGTCAGGGTTTGCGCCAGCAATGCATTGATACAGCCGGTAAAGTCAGCACCAGCGTTAAACATCGGGATAATGAGACTGAGTAGCGGGGATGAGCTATCGGGCTGCGCTGTCATGTTCTTCGTTGTTCCGTCGCGCCAGGCGCTGCTGCTGCCGGGTGCGGATAAAATCATGGATATCATTTAGCTTGCGTTCATCCAGCTCGAACAGCTGTTCAACCGGATGGGCAAATTTGTATTGCGCAGCGAACACAAACGAAGAGGGCGCGATGTGGTTCGGGCCAATTAAGAGCACGTCACCCAGCGGCCTTTGCTCCTCTACGCAGCAGGGACCATAAATTAAAATCACCGGTACCTGTTGCGCGTCGGCAATATACACATTGCCGGAATCCGAGGCGATATAGAAATCCATCTCGTTAATGGCGGCAGGCAGCGCCTCGAGCGGGATTTTACCCACCAGACTCACCAGATTGTTTCGCTGACCGGCAACTTTAAACAACTCCTGAACGCGTGATTGTTCATTCGGTGCGCCGAAAGCAAAAAAAGTGCAGGGGAGATCGCTCAGGTGGTCGAAAAGCCGACACCAGATTAACGGCGGAATGGTTTTGGCCTGATTCCCTGCCGTTACGCTAATACCAATACGGATGCCCGGCGCCTGCGTAATTTCCGCTGGCAGGGTTTCCGGTTGCCACAGTGGCAGGGTGGCATGTTTGGGATAACTCTCTTTGGTAAAAGAGCGATCGGCCAGTTTCAGGTAATTTTCCAGCGTTAAGGTATTTTTCTCGTGATAAACCACGCCGCTGGCCGTTAAATAAAACAGGCCCTGATAGCCTTTGCGCCGATAGCTGGAAAGAAATTGTTTGTTGCTGGCATTGCAGCAGGCGGCAATAAATAAATTGAGATTGGTGGGATGCAGCAAATAAATATTGTCGTAGCGATTGAGCAGCTGCCACACCAGTTTTATTTTTTTCATCAAACCGGAGCGATGATCTTCGATATACCAGATGTGCTCCAGCGTGGCGTCACGTTCAGCCAGCGGGGCGACACTATAGCTCAGCAGGGCATCGCTTTTTCCCAGGTGGGATAATAACGGCGTGATATTAATATAGTCGCCAATTTTAGCGGTCTGTATCACCAGATTTTTACCGGTGCGGCCATGAACAAACTTCATCACCCATTTGACCGGCGAAAAAAGAATAAACAGTAGTACGTACGTCAAGTAGTCATCCCCATGATTCGGTCACACCGTCATGGGGGACCTGTTAACCTGAAACGTGCTGCGTGGTTGAAAATGACGTCTCCGCCACCTGAATAAGCTGCAGGTATTGCTGGCAAACAACGCTCAAACTATAAATGCTTAAGTCCAGATGTTGCAACCTGGGGGGGGTTGTATAAATTTCTCGCATTTTTTCTGCCAGCGATGTTGCATTCATCTCTGCCAGACCGCGTGACAGTTCGCCGGTGAGGATCGAAACAGGACCGCCCGGACAGCGCGTACTGACCACCGGGGTGCCGCAGCTCAGGGCTTCGACCAGCACATTACCAAAACCTTCACTGTCGGAACTGACCACCAGCAGGCGCGCGTGCCGTATCCAGGGATACGGGTTGCGCTGAAAACCTTCGAAGCGCACGCGCTCCGCAATGCCTGAATTCTGCGCCTGCTCACGCAATTTTTGCGTTATTTTTTCGCTTCCCTGTCCCAGCAGAACCAGCGGCGCGGTGATGCCACTCAGGGCATAGGCTTCGAGCAGGCGGTCATGGCGTTTGGTTTCATGGAAGCGTCCCACATGCACCAGGAAATCGGTGCCGGCTAACGGGCAGGGTTCAGCCGCCAGCCGGGCAAGGCTGTCAAAATCGAAAGGATTGGCGATCACTTTGGCCTGGCGGGGCTGTACGCCAATGTTTTGCACCATATCGTCGATGACGTACTGCGAAACCCCGACGATTTGGCGATCCTGATAAACGTGACGGATTTTCAGCCGCTTCAGCCACAGCGAGAAGCCGGTTTTACGTGCCAGATACGAAGCAGAAAACACGCCGTGCAGACAGAACCAGGTCCTGTCTCCATCGAGCGCAGGCGTTTGCCTGACAATGCGGTCAGTTTTATGCAGATGAGAGAGGATCAGATCAAATTTGCCGTGCCGCGCTTCACTGTCGCGCACCGCACGATCCAGCAGGCGCGCGCGGCGCCATGTTTCTGTCAGCTTGCGCCACGGGTGGTTACAGCGATCAAGAATCACCTGGTAATCCACGCCAGCCGGAATAGGGTAATCACATACCTTCCGCAATGAGAAGATCGAAACCTGGTGTCCCTGACTGAGGAAGCCCCCCGCCAGAGTCAGTACGACTTTTTCGGCGCCGCCGCCCGGCAGGCCATCAATCACCATTAAAATGCGTTTCGACAAAATTTTTTACCCCTACATGCCAGTCTGCTGTAAAGACTTAGCTGCTATCATTCCCGGTGCTATCAGGACTTAATATAAGAAAATTCAATTAATTATTTTTATGGCCAGGTAATTTTACACGAACGTGCGCTCGGTTAATTGCTAAAATTCAGGCCAGTGAAGAGTTTAAATTATTCTAGTTTAACTAATCTTATACCGCTATCGACTTCCCCCTGAACCCGCATGGGAAAAGTTTGCGCCCGTCAGGAGCGTTGCGTACCATAGCGATTATAACACTGTAATTCACCGGATAAGTTATGGAAAAACCTGCCTTTTTAATTACCCTTGATACCGAAGGGGATAACCTGTGGCGCAATCGCAGCGGCAAGGTCACTACCCATAACGTCCGGTTTTTACCGCGCTTCCAGGCGCTGTGTGAGAAATACGCTTTTAAACCGACCTGGCTGACCAACTATGAGATGGCCAGTGACCCGGCTTATGTCGAGTTCGGGCGCGATCTGCTGGCGCGCGGTCAGGGCGAAATCGGTATGCATTTACATGCCTGGTACAGTCCACCTGAATATGCGCTGACCGACGATGAGTGGCGTTACCAACCTTATCTGATCGAATATCCGGAAAACGTCCTGCGCGATAAAGTCGCCTATATGACCGATCTGCTGGAGAACGCTTTTCAGCGTAAAATGACCAGCCACCGCGCCGGCCGCTGGGCATTTAATGAAGTGTACGCCCGCGCCTTGATCGATCAGGGCTATCAGGTTGACTGCTCGGTTACGCCGCGCGTGAGCTGGCGTAATGCGCAGGGTGCACCGCAGGGACAGGGCGGAACGGATTACAGCCATTTCCCCGATCGCGCTTATTTCCTCGATGAACAGGATATTTCCAGGCCGGGCGACAGTCCGCTGCTGGAACTGCCAATGAGCATTCAGTATCGCTATGGCGCGTTCACCAATCAGCTCAAAAAAGTGTGGAATGGCATCCGCGGCAGGCAGCGTGGACCTTCAGTGAACTGGCTGCGTCCGGTGGGGGGGAATCTGGCCCAGATGAAACAGGTGGCAGAACAGACGCTCGCACAGGGCAACGACTATGTGGAGTTCATGCTGCATTCATCCGAGTTTATGCCAGATGGCAGCCCCACGTTTAAAACGGAGGCTGATATTGAACGCCTGTATGACGATCTGGAAGGCCTGTTCAGCTGGCTGGCGACCAAGACGCAGGGCATGACGCTCACGGAGTTTGCCCGGCTGAAGCAACAGCAGCGCTAAGCCGCCCAATCGCGTTACAGCGCGATCTCAGCCAGCATGGCCATCACGTCGTCAGGCTGAATGTCTGCCATGCTGCTGCTGCCCTGCGCGGGCCGTAACGCATGCTGATTCCTGCCGTAGCCACCAATCAGCCCCGGATCGGTCGGGCCGAACAGGGTGATGTTGGGGCGATCCAGCGCGGCGGTCAGATGGCTCAAACCGGTATCCACCGAGACCACCGCACGGGCGCCCGCCAGCTGCTGCGCCACCTGCTCCAGCGTCAGCTTCGGCAACACCTCTGCATGATCAAACCCTGCTGCCAGCCGCTGCGCGCGCTGGTGCTCGTGTTCGGCGCCCCACGGCAGCCTGACGCGCAGGCCAGTGGGCTGAACCCGCGCGATGAGCTGGCGCCAGTGATCTTCCGGCCAGTGTTTGTTGTCGCGCGTTGTGGCGTGCAGAAACACCAGGTACGGTTGGCTATCCTGCGGTTGCGCCGCGAGAAAATGACCGGCAATGGCATAGTCGCCCTGCGTGGCCGGTTTTTCATAGCCCAGACTTTTCGCGAACAGTTCGCGCGTGCGTTCCACGGCGTGCTGCTGCTTACCAATCTCATGACGCTTGTCATACCACCAGCTGGCGAACGGTTCGCGTGCGCTGCGGCTGTCCTGACCATGTTTGATGCCTTTGGCGAGGCGCGTCACCAGCGCGGCGCTTTTAATCAGCCCCTGGGCATCAATCACCACGTCGTACTGACGTGACTGCAGCTCGCGTTTGAATTGCACGCGCTCTTCGCGCTGCTGGCTGCCAAACCAGTGTTTGCGCCAGCGACGAATCGCCACCGGCAGGACTTTATCGACGGCCGGATGCCAGCCAGGAATTTGCGCAAAATTCTCTTCCACCACCCAGTCGAAGCGAATGCCGGGAATCGCCTGCATCGCGTCGGTCAGCGCCGGCAACGTGTGCAACACATCACCCATCGACGAGGTTTTAACAATCAAAACGTGCATGGTTACTCCTGCACCGGATGCAGTAACTCATTGAGTTCCTGATGCACGCGTGCCGGTTGAATATCAATCAGGCTCTGGTGATAGCCTTCTGCGGCATCGCCTTTGCGCACTTTGTGGTAGCCGGTAATCAGGCGAATGATGCGCGCCTGATGGGACAGCGGCGGCGTGAAATCCGGGCTGCTCGGGCCATACAGCGCCACCAGCGGCCGGTTGAGCGCGGCGGCAATGTGCATCAGTCCGGAATCATTGCTGACGACCGCAGCACAGTGGGCGATCAGAATCACCGCCTGCTCCAGCTGCGTTTCGCCCGCCAGATTGCGGCAGTGTGCGCGTGCCGTGTCCGGCAGCGCCTGCAGGATCGCCTCGCCGGTTTCCCGATCTTTAGCCGAGCCAAACAGCAGCACCTGATAGCCTTCAGCAATCAGCTGTTCTGCCAGCGCGGCGTAGTGATAGTGTGGCCAGCGCTTCGCGGGACCAAATTCGGCACCGGGGCAGAAGCCGATGGCCGGGCGATCGGCCGACAGCGCAAACTGCGCCGCGGTCATGCGTTTTTCATCGTCGTCGACGCGCAGCTGCGGCCACAACAGCGGCTGCGGCAACTGTGCTGCCGCCGCAACCGGCTGGTCATAGCCCAGCGCCACATAGCGCTCCACCATTAAGGGAAACGCGGCTTTGTCCAGCACCCGCACGTCATTCAGCACGCCATAGCGCATTTCGCCGCGCCAGCCGATGCGGCGTTTGATGCCGGCAAAAAACGGCACCAGCGCCGATTTAAACGAGTTTGGCAGCACATAGGCGCGATCGTAACCGCTGGCCCGCAGCGCTTTGCCCAGGCGACGGCGCTCACCCAGCGCCAGCGCACCGTGGCCAAGCGGCATCGCCAGCGCCTGATTCACTTCCGGCATGCGTGACAGCAGCGGCCGGCACCAGGCCGGCGCCATCACATCAATTACCGCCTCAGGGTGCGCCTGTTTCAGCGTGCGATAGAGACTTTGCGACATCATCATATCGCCGACCCAGGAGGGGCCAATAACCAGAATTTTCATCGCTGGTGCCGGTTTCCTTATGCGTGACGGTTCAGCCAGGCCATGTATTCACCCACGCCCTGGGCAACGGTTTTAAACGGTTTGTCATAGCCCGCGGCGCGCAGTTTGCTGAGATCCGCCTGCGTAAAGGCCTGATAGCGCCCTTTCAGTTTGTCCGGGAACGGGATGTATTCGATCTGGCCTTGCTGGTGGAACTTCAGCACCGCATCCGCCACTTCCTGGAAAGATTCGGCGCGGCCGGTACCACAGTTATAGATGCCGGAAACGCCGTTTTCCCAGCACCACAGATTGACTGCCACTACATCATCCACGTGGATGAAGTCACGACGGAAGCTGTCGCTGCCCTCGAACAGCTTAGGATTTTCACCGTTGCTGATTTGCGTATTGAGGTGGAACGCGACGCTCGCCATGCTGCCTTTATGGCCTTCACGCGGCCCGTACACGTTGAAATAGCGGAAGCCGCACACTGGCGAATCTGCTTCCGGCAGAATCTGGCGGACATAGTGGTCGAACAGCATTTTTGAGTAGCCGTACACGTTGAGCGGCTGCTCGTACTGGCGCTCTTCAATGAAGTTCTCGTTACGCCCGCCATAGGTGGCGGCCGATGAGGCATACAGGAACGGGATTTCACGTTCGAGGCAGAAGTGCAGCAGATCTTTTGAGTACTGATAGTTGTTATCCATCATGTACTTACCGTCCCACTCGGTGGTGGCTGAACAGGCACCTTCATGGAACACCGCTTCAATCGGACCCAGATCTTCACCCGACATGATGTAGGTGAGGAACTCCTCTTTATCCATGTAATCCGCGATGTCCAGATCCGCGAGATTCACGAATTTGGTGCCATCTTTCAGATTATCCACCACCAGGATATCGGTATGACCGCGATCGTTGAGCGCTTTCACAATGTTGCTGCCAATCATGCCCGCGCCGCCGGTTACGATAATCATATGCTTTGCCTTTAAACAGTTGGGGTGAAACAGGAGGTTTCACGCACGAATACCTAACATCATAACATTTCAGCCCGATGCGGACAGCCAGATGACGCCGATCGCGCTGCACAAATCCTGCGCGCCGCGTGAACTATGCTGCAAAACGGAGATTTCCCTGGCTGAATTGTCGTCCATTCGCTTTTCGATCAGTAATATGTGCCAAAATTTTGCTATCTGAGGAGCAGAATCATGTCCGATCAGTTCTATTCACAAATCCGGCAACAGCTTGAGACAACGCGGCAGGACGGATTGTTCAAACAGGAGCGCACCCTGACCTCGGCGCAGCAGGCGGAAATCAACGTCGCCAATAGCCCGCCGGTAATTAACTTCTGCGCCAATAACTATCTCGGCCTTGCGAACCATCCGGCGCTGATTCAGGCCGCCAAAGACGGTATGGATACGCATGGTTTTGGCATGGCGTCGGTGCGTTTTATCTGCGGCACGCAGGACAGCCATCAGCTGCTGGAGCGCCGGCTGGCGGAGTTCCTCGGCATGGAAGAGGCCATCCTGTTCTCCTCATGCTTCGACGCCAACGGCGGCCTGTTTGAGACCCTGCTGGGCGCGGAAGATGCGATTATCTCGGATGCGCTCAACCATGCGTCGATCATCGACGGCATCCGCCTGTGCAAAGCCCAGCGCTATCGTTACGCCAACAATGATATGGCTGAGCTGCGCGCGCGCCTGCAGGAGGCCCGCGACAAGGGCGCGCGCCACCTGCTGATTGCCACCGACGGCGTGTTCTCCATGGATGGCGTGATCGCTAACCTGCAGGGCATTTGCGACCTGGCCGATGAGTTTAATGCGCTGGTGATGGTGGATGACTCGCACGCGGTGGGCTTTGTCGGCGCAAGCGGACGCGGCACGCATGAATACTGCGGCGTGATGGATCGCGTGGATATTCTGACCGGCACGCTGGGTAAAGCGCTGGGTGGCGCGTCCGGCGGTTACGTGGCGGCAAAACGCGAGGTGGTTGAATGGCTGCGTCAGCGCTCGCGCCCTTATCTGTTCTCCAACTCGCTGGCACCGGCGATTGTGGCCGCGTCGCTGCGCGTGCTGGATCTGCTGAACGAAGGCGATGGGCTGCGGCAGCGGCTGTGGGAAAACGCCCGCTTCTTCCGGGAAAAAATGACCGCCGCGGGCTTTACGCTGGCCGGTGCCGATCACGCCATCATTCCGGTGATGCTGGGCGATGCCAAAGTGGCGCAGCAGTTTGCCAGCCTACTCCAGCAGGAAGGCATCTACGTTACCGGCTTCTTCTATCCGGTGGTGCCGCAGGGCCAGGCGCGCATTCGCACGCAGATTTCTGCCGGCCACACTCAGGCGCAACTGGAGCACGCGGTGGCGGCCTTCACGCGCATCGGACAACAGTTAGGGGTTATCACTGCAGGAGCCAACGGATGAAAGCACTGGCTAAACTGAAAGCGGAAGAGGGGATCTGGATGGTGCACGACGCGCCGGTGCCGGAGCCCGGTCATAACGATCTGCTGATTAAAATCCGCAAAACCGCCATCTGTGGCACCGATGTGCATATCTATAACTGGGACGACTGGTCGCGCAAAACCATTCCGGTGCCGATGATCACCGGCCACGAATACGTGGGCGAAGTGGTCGGTATCGGTCAGGAAGTGAAGGGTTTCGCCATTGGCGATCGCGTATCGGGCGAAGGTCACATCACCTGTGGCCACTGCCGCAACTGTCGCGCCGGCCGTACCCATTTATGCCGTAATACCGTGGGTGTCGGGGTAAATCGTCAGGGCTGCTTCGCCGAATATCTGGTGATCCCGGCGTTTAACGCGTTCAAAATTCCCGACAATATTTCCGACGAGCTGGCGGCGATTTTCGATCCATTCGGTAACGCGGTGCATACCGCGCTCTCGTTTGATCTGGTAGGTGAAGACGTGCTGATCTCCGGTGCCGGACCGATTGGCATTATGGCGGCAGCGGTGTGTAAGCACGTCGGCGCACGAAACGTGGTGATCACTGACATCAATGAGTACCGCCTCGGGCTGGCGCGTGAAATGGGCGTGACGCGTGCGGTCAACGTGGCGCAGCAGAATCTGCGTGAGGTGATGACGGAACTGGGGATGACCGAAGGCTTTGATGTCGGACTGGAGATGTCCGGCGCGCCGCCGGCGTTTCGTACCCTGCTGGAGACCATGAATCACGGCGGACGCATTGCGCTGCTGGGCATTCCGCCGGGTGAGATGTCGATTGACTGGAATCAGGTTATCTTCAAGGGGCTGTTTATCAAGGGGATTTACGGCCGTGAGATGTTTGAAACCTGGTACAAAATGGCCGCGCTGATTCAGTCCGGCCTCGATCTGACGCCGATCATCACGCATCGCTATCACATCGACGACTTCCAGCAGGGCTTCGACGAGATGCGTTCCGGGCGTTCAGGCAAAGTGGTGCTGAGCTGGGATTAAACGACACACCGGCCGGCGGGCCGGTGACGCTCAGGATTGCTGTTTTTCCGCATCGGTCAGGTAACGCACCTTACGCGTGTAATCCTGGCCTTTGAAGCTCAGCGGCTGGTGCGGATCCTGCAAATATTTTTGCCATTCACTTAAGGGAAAGCCGCCATGCGCGCCAATCACCTGCGGTGGAATCACGGCCGACTGACCACCAATGCGTTTCGACACCGGCCAGTTAGCCCATTCGCCCAGATTGACCGTGCGGATATCCAGCAGGTCGAGCAGGGCAGCGAGCGGTAGCTGATCGGTTGGCGGCTGGTCGTCGTTCATCAATTCCCAGGTATCATTAAATAACGTCAGCCACAGCGGACAAATACGCTGCCATGTGCGACGGGAGGCCGCTAGGTAGGCGCCATTCACGTGATCCTGCAAATAAGGGCGAACGGTGTGGTGGTAATAGGCCGGAATATGTTCTTCTGGCGCGCCGGCCAGTTTGGCGATCATCTTGCCCTGACGGAAGCTGCTGTACAGATGATGCTCACGCATCGCAATATCCGGCGTTTTTAATAAATTGAGATCGGAATCGATCATCAATATACCTTCACCGGTCGCCTGCAAGGGGGCCTGAAGTTTAATCAGGCGGCTGCGGTAGATCTGTTTATAGCGGTAGTTTTCTTCACGAAACGGCACCTCCAGCGTCACCACGCGCACGCGTGCCGGCAGCGGCGGAAAAGCGCTGGAAGGCTGATCGCTGACGATGACAATTTCGCTGATGGTGTCGGCGCAGCGGCTGGCAAAATAAGCGCTGAGCACCGCTTCTTCAATGTAATCAGCGCCGGTACAGGGGATGACGACGGAACTGACGGCAATGGTGCCCTGCGCATCCGCCTGCGTGGCGGGAATGTTGTGGCGCGAGAGAATATAGCGACGGTGTTTATTTAAAAAATCAAACATGCTTTTCTCTCTCCATGACGTTTTCCAGAATGTTTTCCACGCCCGACACGTAATGTTCAATGCTGTAGCGCTCGCGCACCCGGGCGGCGGCGGCGGCGATTAAACGCTGACGCAGTGCAGTATCCTGCCACAGCGCGCTAAGATGCTGGCTAAGCTGTTGCGTATTGCCATAGTCAAACAGTAAACCGGTCTCGCCGTGTTGAATTAATTCCGACGTACCGACGACATTCGAACCTATCACCGCCGTATTCACCAGCATCGCTTCCAGCACCACGCGCGGTAGCCCTTCACTGGCTGAGGCAAGAATAAACGTATCGAATGCCGCCAGATAATCCAGTGCGTTATTTTGAAAGCCGGTAAAAATAACCTGCGCGGCAATCCCCTCTTTTTGCGCCAGCTGTTGTAAGTGCTGCTGCTCCGGGCCGGCACCGACGATCACCATTTTCCATTTAGCGGCAGGATGCGCGCGGCTGAATGCACCTAGCGCCTGCAAAATATGATGGTTGGATTTACGCGCAATCAGGGAACCGATGGAGCCGAAAATAAAGGTATCCGCGGGATAATCAAAGCGCTGACGCACCGCCTCACGCACCGGCAACGGCTGATGAATATCGATAGCGTTGGATACGGTAAAGCAGCGCTGCGCATCAACACCGCTTTCGCTTAAGGTGCGGTGTACGCCCTGTGACACGGCAATCACCGCATCACAATGCCGATTAATCATCTTGACCAGCGCATTATTGAGTAACGGATCAATGCGGCAGTGCTGAATTAACGCCACGTGAGTCTGTTCAGCGGCGAGATAGCCTTCAACGTTGGTGCTGGGCTGATTATTCATGTACAGCGCATCATAGCCACCGTCGCGTAAAATCGTCGCGATTTGGCGGGCGTTAGGCTGCATGCGCCACTGGCGATCGATGCGGTCGATGGCGTTTTTTTTCACCGCGCGGTTAAAAAACAGCAGGGTGCGCAGCAACTCTTTGGTGATTTTTGCCCAGAGCGGCTGGCGGCGCTGCGCAATAAATAGCACCGGAATGCCGATCGCGTCTAATACCGATGCAATCGTCTCCTGATTGCCACGCGCATAATTCTGATAAAAACAGCAGGTGATAGCGAAACGCTGGCGATCAATGCGCTTGAGTAATTCCAGCATGCTGTTGGTGCCGCCGCCCCATTCGCGCCCGGTGTCCAGCAGCAGAATTTTCTTTCTGGTTGACGTCATCTGTTCCGATATCCTTGCGCGGAAAAGGTGTGGCGTTAAATAAGGCGCAGCACGCTGCGCCTGATAATCAGAATAGCTGTTTAAGCGACTGCACGAGTGGACTGCCGGTAATGCTCTCTGTCACCACCTCCACCGCACGACTCTGCGGTACGGCAGGCAGCGGCTGTGCAGGCTTACACACGCCCGGCGCACGGAATACCGGGGTGCGCGGTTTCACCGGCGTGCTGGCCGGCGGCGTAGCGCCCTGGCGCAGCGGTTCGTTGAGCAACTGGCTGGGGCGGACGAGGGTGATATCGCCCGGTAGCGTCGGCAACATCTGCTGCAACACCCGTACCGTGGTGGGATGCGGATGGCCAATAGCGATAGCGTAGCCATCACGCTGTGCCAGCCTCACTACGCGGGTGAACTGGGTGCGAATCGCCGCTTCATTCTGGCTGTCGTCGAGGAATACGCGCCGCTTCAGCACCTTAACCTGCGTGCCCTGCGCGGCCGGAACCGACTGGCTGTTGCCAATGGTCATGCTATCGAGGAAGTAGTAGTTGTAGTGATTGAGCACCTGCATCACTTTCTGCATGCCGGGCAGGCTGGAGGTCATTTTGCTGCCCATATGGTTGTTCAGGCCAACCGCATACGGCACTTTGTTGCTGGCTTCACGCACGATGCGCGCGATCTCTTCGCTGCTCATCTCCGGCGTCAGCGTGTCCTTCTCCAGCGGCTGTTTGCTCAGCGGCGCCATCGGCAGGTGAATCAGCACTTCATGACCGCCCTGATGCGCTTTGGTTGCCATATCACGCGCATGAGGCGCATTGGGCAGCACCGCCACAGAAATCGCGGCAGGCATCTGCAGCACTTTATTCTCTTCAGCCGGGCGGTAGCCGAAGTCGTCAATGACGATAGCCAGTTTTCCCGCATGGGCGGCAAAGGTTAAAAACAGCCCGCACAGGGCGGCGCTAAGCTTTTGGGACTGAAACAACACTTATCTTCCTAACCACGGCAGTGGATTGACGGCCTGTCCCTGACGACGAATTTCAAAGTAGAGCGAGGGCGTGCCGCGGCCGCCGCTGGTGCCCACGAGGGCGATAGGCTGTCCTGCCTTCACCTGCGCACCGACGCTCACCAACGCGCTCTGATTGTAGCCATAAAGGCTCATATCGCCTTTACCGTGTTCGACGACCACAACCAGGCCGTAGCCTTGCAGCCAGTCGGCCATCAGCACGCGACCATCAGCAATGGCTTTGACTTCAGTGCCTTCCGGCGCATCAATCACCAGACCTTTCCAGCGCAGTTCGCCCTGCATTGCTTCACCAAAGCGATGTTCAATGCGACCGCGCACTGGCCAGATGGCCTGTCCGCCCGGCCGGCCAAGGCCGCCGGTGCGCGCCATCAGCTCGCGCTCGCTTTGCGTAGGGGAATAGCTGGAGCCTTTGGCTTTTGCCTGGGCCTGACGCTGGCGCACTTTTTCCGCCTCGCGCGCTTCGCGTTGCGCCCGTTCGCGCGCCTCACGTTCGGCCTTGGCGATTTTGTCCTGCAGGCGGCTTTCGTTCTGACGCATCTCGACCAGATCGGCCTGGTCTTTCTCGAGCGCGCTCTCCAGTGCGGACAGCGTTTTCTTGCGTGCGGCGCTGGCGGTTTCCAGTTTGTTCTGTTGCGTCTGCTGCTGCGCTAACAGCGACTTTTGCTGCTCCTGCTTGCCCTGCAGCGCCTGACGCTGCTGCGCCAGTTCCTGCTGAGTCTGCTTAAGCTCATCGATATTTTTCTGCCGGGCGGCATTGAGGTAGCCAAAATAGGCCAGAATACGTTCGCTGCGCTGTGCTTCTTCACCGCCGAGCAGCAGCTGCACGCCGTTGTGCTGGCCCTGACGAAACGCGGCATCCAGCTGCTGCGCCAGCAGTTTTTCCTGCTGTGCCTGCTGCTTTTCCAGCCGGGCAATGGCGGCGGTGGTTTGGGCGATTTCGCCGTTCAGCGCGCTCAGGCTATTGCGGGTTTCACGCAGCTGGCGACTGGCCTGGGCAATCACTTTTTCCTGACTCTGCAGCTGATCGAGCAGCTTACTGCGCTGCAGCTTCTGCGCTTTAACGCTTTTCTCTTTTTCGGCGATGTCCTGCTGAATGGACTTTAGCTGCGTTTTGCTGTCATCGGCGCTATGCGCGGCGATGGGCAACAGCAACGCACCCGCACAAAGCAGGCTGAGGGAGATATCGGACCAGCGAAATGACAACGGAGATGCCGGGTCGTTGTAACGGGTCCTTGTGTGTGTAACGGTCGCTTTTCCCTTCATAGTCGATAATTATTCCACGATGAACAGCCGCTTACCAGTTATCCCGGCCGGGTTTTGCTTTACGAAAGATGTCGGCCACAGCTTACCGGGATAAAGATTGTCTCAATTTTGCGATTAGAACACTTTTTTTGGAAAATGACGCACAAATCGTAACTCTGCCCGCTTCGCGACTGTACATGCGAAGTGGCGCAGGTATACTCAGAACCCTTGTTTTAGCTTATTAGCCCCGGTCTGGAGTCGTTACCCCTCATGCAAGAAATTATGCAGTTTGCAAGCAATCACCCCATCCTTAGTCTGGCATGGGTCGCTTTACTTATTCTGGTGATTGTAACCACCGTTAAAGGTATGTTCTCCAAGGTAAAAACCATCAGCCGTGGTGAAGCAACCCACCTGATCAACAAAGAGGACGCGGTGGTGGTAGACGTTCGTTCACGCGACGACTATCGCAAAGGACACATTTCAGGGGCTATTAACATCGCCGCAGCCGATATCAAAAAAGGCAGCTTCGGCGAGCTGGAAAAGCACAAGTCGCAGCCCATAATTGTGGTATGTGCCACCGGCCAGAGCGCCGCAGAACCGGCAGCCACCCTTAGCGCAGCGGGTTTTGACAAAGTGACCGTGCTGAAAGATGGTGTGAGCGGCTGGAGTGGCGAAAACCTGCCGCTGGTTCGCGGTAAATAACTTCCTGAGGTATCACCGCATGGCTAATGTTGAGATTTACACCAAAGTGACCTGTCCTTACTGCCACCGGGCGAAGGCGTTGCTGGATCAAAAAGGCGTGTCATACCAGGAGATTCCCATTGATGGGGACGCGGTAAAGCGCGAAGAGATGATCAAACGCAGCGGCCGCACCACGGTGCCACAGATCTTTATTGACGCGCAGCACATTGGCGGCTGTGACGATCTCTACGCGCTGGACGGGCGTCAGGGACTCGATCCCTTGCTCCGCGCATAACATTTTCGACCGACAATTTTCACTTAAAGGATTCAGTAACATGTCAGAGCATAGCAGCAACGAAATGCAGTTCCAGATTCAACGCGTTTACACCAAAGACGTTTCATTTGAAGCGCCAAACGCACCTCAGGTTTTCCAGAAAGAGTGGGAACCGGAAGTGAAGCTGGATCTGGACACCGCCTCTTCTCAGCTGGCGGATGAAGTGTATGAAGTCGTGCTGCGCGTTACTGTCACCGCCACCGTGGGCGAAGACACCGCGTTCCTGTGCGAAGTACAGCAGGCCGGTATTTTCACCATCAGCGGTATCGAAGGCACGCAGATGGCACATTGCCTCGGCGCTTACTGCCCGAACATTCTGTTCCCGTATGCGCGTGAATGTGTCACCAGCCTGGTGTCACGCGGTACCTTCCCTCAGCTCAATCTGGCGCCGGTCAACTTTGATGCGCTGTTCATGAATTATCTGCAGCAGCAGGGTGAAGGCGAAGCGCCACGTCAGGATGCCTGATGACTACACTCAACGCTTCGATTAGCGTCATCGGTGCCGGCTCGTACGGCACCGCACTGGCCATTACGCTGGCCCGTAATGGCCATCCGGTGCTGCTGTGGGGCCACAATCCGCAAAGCGTGGCGCAGCTGCAGGCTGACCGATGCAATACCGCTTTCCTGCCCGATGTTCCTTTCCCCGATAATCTCGTTCCTGAAGCCGATCTGGCCCGCGTCGTCAGCGCCAGCCGCGATCTGCTGGTGGTAGTGCCAAGCCATGTGTTCGGCGACGTGCTGATGCAGCTCAAACCGCTGCTGCGTGCCGACTCACGCATTGTCTGGGCGACTAAAGGACTGGAAAAAGAGACCGGACGGCTGCTGCAGGATGTGGCGCGCGAAATCCTCGGCGACAGCATTCCGCTGGCGGTGATTTCCGGCCCGACCTTTGCCAAAGAGCTGGCGGCCGGTTTGCCGACGGCGATTGCGCTGGCGGCCACTGACGCGCAGTTTGCCGACGATCTGCAGCAAAAGCTGCACTGCGGCAAAAGCTTCCGCGTTTACAACAATCCGGACTTTATCGGCGTGCAGCTGGGCGGCGCAGTGAAAAACGTCATTGCGATTGGTGCCGGGATCTCCGACGGCATTGGCTTTGGTGCCAACGCGCGTACGGCACTCATCACCCGCGGTCTGGCGGAGATGAGCCGTCTCGGTGCTGCGCTGGGTGCCGATCCAACGACCTTTATGGGCATGGCGGGTCTTGGCGATCTGGTGCTGACCTGTACCGATAATCAGTCGCGCAACCGCCGTTTCGGCATGATGCTGGGGCAGGGCGAAAGCGTGGATGAGGCGCAACGCATTATCGGACAAGTTGTAGAAGGCTACAGAAACACCAAAGAAGTCAAAGCGTTAGCTGCGCGTGTAGGCGTGGAAATGCCAATAACCGAGCAAATTTATCAGGTATTATATTGCGAAAAATCGGCGCGAGAGGCAGCATTGAGCCTGCTTGGTCGTACAAGGAAGGACGAGAACAGCCAAAGCTAAAGCAGGACGCTTAAGCATTATCACCTGTAGCGCCTAATCGGGCGCTTTTTTATCGGGAGCAAACAGCAATGTCGTCTGAAGAGTTAGAACTGGTCTGGAACCATATCAAAGCCGAAGCCAGAGCGCTGGCCGATTGTGAACCGATGCTGGCCAGTTTTTACCATGCGACCTTGCTCAAGCACGAAAATCTTGGCAGCGCGCTCAGCTACATGCTGGCTAACAAGCTCGCTAACCCGATCATGCCCGCTATTGCCATCCGCGAAATTGTTGAAGAAGCCTATCGTCAGGATCCTGAGATGATTGTCTCGGCCGCGTACGATATTCAGGCGGTGCGTCAGCGCGATCCGGCGGTCGACAAATATTCCACGCCGTTACTCTATCTGAAGGGCTTCCACGCGCTGCAGGCGTACCGTATTGGTCACTGGCTGTGGAAAGAGGGACGGCGCGCGCTGGCGGTGTATCTGCAAAACGAAATCTCGGTCTCTTTTGCCGTGGATATTCATCCGGCGGCGCGCATCGGGCGCGGCATCATGCTGGATCACGCCACCGGTATCGTGATTGGTGAAACGGCTGTGGTGGAAAATGACGTCTCCATTCTGCAGTCGGTCACGCTGGGCGGTACCGGTAAAACCAGCGGCGATCGCCATCCGAAGATCCGTGAAGGGGTGATGATTGGCGCGGGTGCCAAAATCCTTGGCAATATTGAAGTCGGGCGCGGTGCCAAAATCGGCGCCGGTTCGGTGGTTTTGCAGCCGGTGCCGCCCCATACCACGGCGGCCGGCGTGCCGGCGCGCATTGTCGGTAAACCAGCCAGTGACAAACCGTCGATGGATATGGATCAGCATTTCACCGGCGCCGGGTTTGAGTACGGCGACGGCATCTAGCTTTTGATCAGCGCGCCCGCATAATCCAGCTGGCGCCACGCCTCATACACCACCACTGAAACCGCATTCGACAGGTTCATGCTGCGGCTCTCCGCGCGCATCGGAATGCGGATCTTTTGTTCTGCCGGCAACGCATTAAGAATGTCTGGCGGTAAGCCACGGCTCTCCGGGCCAAACAGCAGATAGTCGCCCGGCTGATAGCTGACGGCGCTGTGCGCCGGTGTGCCTTTGGTGGTCAGCGCGAATAAGCGCTGTGGCGCTTCCGCCGCCAGAAAAGCGGCGTAGCTGGCGTGCTTTTTCAGCGCGGTATATTCATGGTAATCCAGTCCGGCGCGGCGCAGGCGTTTATCATCCCAGGCGAAGCCTAACGGCTCAATCAGGTGCAGCTGAAAGCCGGTATTGGCGCACAGGCGGATGATGTTGCCGGTATTTGGCGGGATTTCAGGTTCAAATAAGACAATGTTTAGCATAAGGCCCCCGGAAACGAGGGCCGCAGCATAGCAAATTATTGCCGGGCGGAGTACAGCGGCAGCCACAGCGTCAGGCGCAGACCGCCTAACGGGCTGTCATCGGCTTTCACCCAGCCGCGGTGCTGTTGCACGGCGGTTTCGACAATCGCCAGCCCGAGCCCGGTGCCGCCGGATTCACGGTCACGCGCTTCATCGGTGCGGTAGAACGGACGGAAAATCTGCTCGCGATCTTCCGGGCTGACGCCGGGACCGTCGTCGTCGACGTGCACGGTGATGCCCTGAATATCCACCGCAAAGCTAACGCTGATGTGCGTGTGCGAATAGCGCAGCGCGTTACGCACAATGTTCTCCAGCGCGCTTTCCAGCGCATGCGGGTTACCGTACAGCGGCCACGGACCGGGCGGATACGGCACGTCCATGGTTTTACCCATCTGCTCCGCTTCGAATTTGGCATCTTCCAGCACGCCGTTCCACAGCTGGTTGGCCTTCATCGCTTCGCTCACCAGCGCGTTCTTGTGCTGGGTGCGCGACAGTACCAGTAAGTCGTTGATCATGCCGTCCAGACGCTGCGCTTCGGTCTCAATACGCTCCAGCTCTTTGCCTTCGCCATGACGCCGGCGCAGTAGCGCCGTCGCCAGCTGCAGGCGCGTCAGTGGCGTGCGTAATTCATGGCTGATATCCGACAGCAGACGCTGCTGTGCCGTCATCATGCGTTCGAGCGCGCTCACCATCTGGTTGAAACTGGAGCCGGCAGCGAGAAATTCCTGCGGGCCCGATTCCAGTTCCGGATGCTGACGCAAATTTCCGCTCGCCACTTCATCCGCGGCATGTTTTAGTTTGCGTGCCGGACGCGCCAGGCTCCACGCCAGCCACAGCAGCAGCGGTGAGCTGATTAACATGGTAACGATGAGCAGCAGCAGAGGACGGTCAAACAGCAGGTTGACGAAATCGAGCTGGGAACTGGTGGCGGGACGGATCAGATAGAGCTGGTAATTGTCTTCGCCGTCGCGCACCGCGAAGGGGCCGACCATCTCGACGCGGCCATACTTTTTCTTCTGCGGATGATCGGCATTATCGGACTGGCCGATAAAGTTGCGGATCACCTGCATTTCATTGTGCTGCGCACCGATCACCCGTCCTTCGCTGGTCACCAGCAGCAGGCGCTGACCGGGCGGTGCCCATTTGTCGATGGCGCGAAACAGCCGGCGCCACCACATCAGGTCGTTGGGCGGATCCTGTGACAGCTCCGCCTCAACGTGTTGCTCAATCATGGTGCCCTGGCGCTGTTCGCTCTCCATCAGCGAGGTCATCTGGCGCGAATCGAGTTTGGGCACCATCAGTACCAGCATCAACACCAGCGCCAGGGTGAGCCAGAAGATGGCGAAGATGCGGGTGGTCAAACTTCCAATCATGATGCCGAAACCATCAGATAGCCGCGTCCGCGCAGAGTTTTGAACCACGGATGACCATCACGACGTTCCGGCAGCTTACGACGCAGGTTGGAGATGTGCATATCGATGGCGCGGTCAAACGGCGTCAGGCGCTTGCCCAGCACTTCCTGGCTGAGATGCTCGCGTGACACCACCTGGCCAAGATGCTGCGCCAGTAAGTAGAGCAGGGTGAACTCGGTGCCGGTGAGATCCAGCGTTTCGCTGTCGAAGCTGGCTTCCTGACGGCCCGGATTCAGGCGCAGGCAATCCACTTCCAGCGTCGGTGAGCTGTTATCGTGCTGTTGCTGCTGTTCGCTCCAGTTGGAACGGCGCAGAATCGCACGGATACGCGCCACCAGTTCGCGATCGTTGAACGGCTTTGGCAGATAGTCATCCGCGCCCAGTTCCAGGCCCAGAACGCGGTCCAGCTCGCTACCGCGGGCGGTCAGCATGATGACAGGGGTTTGATGTTGCTGGCGTAGCTCTTTTAACGTGTCGATACCGTTCTTCTTCGGCATCATGACATCGAGCAAAAGCAGGTCGACGGTGTTGTCCAGCAGATTGAGCGCCTGCTCGCCATCGCTGGCGACAATCACCTCAAAACCTTCCATTTCAAGCAGTTCTTTAAGCAGCGAAGTCAATTCGCGGTCGTCATCAACCAACAGGATTTTATTCATTTTTTGTTGCCCTCCGCAGGCAAAATACCGTGTTCCTATAGTGGCAATCCAACGCTTTACGTAGTTTTACACCCCCTGACGGATGTTTGCAGCTGTCGCCGTACACTAGCTCTCGTTGAATCGCAAAACGGAACGAACCGGGAGTAAACGATGCGCTACTTAACCGCCGTCGTCTTTGCCTCAGCGATGGTTCTCAGTCACGCCAGCGCAGAAGCAGCAGACACGACGACGATTGACGAGATGCATCATAACGGCGGATTGACGACAGGCAGTATGACGCAAAATCCGCAAAGCCACATGTTCGATGGCATTGAGCTGACTGAACAACAGCGGCAACAGATGCGCGACCTGATGCAGCAAGCGCGCCATGAACGCCCGGTGTTAAGCGTTCAGGACATAGAAACTATGCATGACCTTGTCATTGCAGACAAATTTAACGAATCGGCTATCCGCCAGCAGGCAGAGAAACAGGCCCGCGAGCAGGTAGAACTGCAAATCGAGATGGCCCGGGTTCGTAATCAGATGTATCACCTGCTAACGCCTGCACAGCAAGCGACATTGCAGAAGAATTTTGAGCGGCGCCTGAATGAAGCGCGTCGGCTCTCCGGATTGCAGCCATCATCACCGCTGCAAGCAGTGAGTAGTACCAGCAGTAACCAGTAACATAGTATCCCTGTTTTCCTTGCCATAGACACCATCCCTGTCTTCCCCGCCATGATGGCGGGGTTTTTTTTGCCCTGAATTCGCGGGCAAATTGCATCCGTTTCGCTATCCTGTCACGCAGTCTGCACGGGACGGTGATAAACTTGAGCCATTTTCCACTGCATGGCGTGCTGCAGCGCCTGACGAGGCAAGGCATGGAACCTTCCTACGCAAAACTGGTAAACCGCGCGGCGCTGGCGGCGACCACGCTGGCAACGCTGTTGCTGATCGTGAAAATTTTCGCCTGGTGGTACACCGGTTCGGTCAGCGTGCTGGCGGCGCTGGTGGATTCGCTGGTCGATATCGCCGCGTCACTGACCAATCTGCTGGTGGTGCGCTATTCATTGCAGCCTGCCGATGACGAGCACACCTTTGGTCATGGTAAAGCGGAATCGCTGGCGGCACTGGCGCAAAGCATGTTTATCTCCGGATCGGCGCTGTTTCTGTTTCTTACCGGGCTGCAGCATCTGGCCACACCGGAAACGCTGCGCGCGCCGCTGGTGGGCGTAGTCGTGACGCTGATCGCCCTCAGCTCCACGCTGGTGCTGGTCGCTTTTCAGCGCTGGGTGGTGCGGCGTACCCGCAGCCAGGCGATACGCGCGGACATGCTGCATTATCAGTCGGATGTGGTCATGAACGGTGCGATTCTGGTGGCGCTGGGCTTAAGCAGTTATGGTTTTAAGCGTGCGGATGCGCTGTTTGCGCTCGGCATCGGCGTATATATCCTCTATAACGCGCTGCGCATGGGCTATGAAGCGGTGCAGTCGCTGCTCGATCGTGCGCTGCCGGAGCAGGAAAAACAGGCGATTATCGCGCTGGTAAGCCACTGGCCCGGCGTGCGCGGTGCCCATGCGTTACGTACGCGGCAGTCTGGCCCGACGCGGTTTATTCAGCTTCATCTGGAGATGGACGATCATCTCCCGCTGGTGCAGGCGCATCAGGTGGCCGATCAAATTGAGCAGGCATTACGGCAAAAATTTCCCGGCTCAGATGTGATCATTCATCAGGACCCCTGTTCTGTCGTGCCGCAAAATCAGCAGGGTTTTTTTCAGTTTTAGCCGTTATAAAACATAGCATTGCGTGAAAAAAATGACGTAACGCTAACAACTCTGTAAAAAATTAGCGAAAACTTGTCTGACCTGAATCAATTCAGCATCAAGCCTTTGATATACTATCTGCAACTATTAAGCCGTGCGATCGCGAGCTGGTCCACACCGGTCGACAGGCAGGAATAATCCTTAGTTTTGAACAATCCAGAGGTTGTCATGATCAAAAAAATCGGAGTACTGACCAGCGGCGGCGACGCCCCAGGCATGAACGCAGCCATTCGCGGAGTTGTCCGTTCCGCGCTGAGTGAAGGCCTTGAAGTTTTTGGTATTTATGACGGCTATCTGGGTTTGTACGAAGACCGCATGATCAACCTCGACCGCTACAGCGTGTCGGACATGATTAACCGCGGCGGCACCTTCCTCGGCTCGGCGCGTTTCCCGGAGTTCCGCAACGAAGAAGTGCGTCAGGTCGCGATCGAAAACATGAAAAAGCGCGGCATTGATGCGCTGGTGGTAATCGGCGGTGACGGTTCTTACATGGGTGCCAAACGCCTGACCGAAATGGGTTTCCCGTGCATTGGCCTGCCGGGCACCATCGACAATGACGTCGCCGGTACCGATTACACCATCGGTTATTTCACCGCGCTGGAAACCGTAGTTGAAGCGATTGACCGTCTGCGCGACACCTCTTCTTCGCATCAGCGTATCTCCATCGTAGAAGTGATGGGCCGCTACTGCGGTGACCTGACCTTGGCGGCGGCCATCGCCGGTGGCTGTGAGTTCATCGTGCTGCCTGAAATCCCTTACACGCGCGAAGAGCTGGTGGCAGAAATCCAGGCTGGCATTGCGAAAGGTAAAAAACACGCCATCGTGGCGATCACTGAACACATCTGTGACATCGACGATCTGGCGCACTTTATTGAAGCGGAAACCAAGCGTGAAACCCGTGCCACCGTGCTCGGCCACATCCAGCGTGGCGGTGCGCCATGCGCTTACGACCGCATTCTGGCATCACGCATGGGCGCTTATTCAATTGAGCTACTGCTGCAGGGCTACGGCGGTCGCTGCGTGGGTATTCAGAACGAGAAGATGGTGCATCATGACATCATCGACGCTATCGAAAACATGAAGCGTCCGTTCAAGCGCGACTGGCTGGATACCGCGAAAAAACTCTACTAATCAACGATAAATCGGGCGCGATCGCTTTCGCGCCCTTTTTTATGCCTTGCTATATTCCCCATAGTTATAACAGCTTATTTTTAATTCTTTAATCCATGGATTGCTTTGTGTCAGTCTTGTTCTATAACGACCTCGGGAGAGCAAGCAATGAACAAGTGGAGTATTGGTGTCACCCTGTTACTGGCTTCAACCAGTGTTCTGGCAAAGGATATTCAGCTATTAAACGTCTCTTACGATCCAACCCGTGAGTTGTACGAGCAGTACAACAAAGCGTTTAGCGCGCACTACAAGCAGGAAACCGGCGATAACGTGGTGATCCGCCAGTCGCACGGCGGTTCGGGTAAGCAGGCGACGTCCGTGATCAATGGCATCCGCGCGGATGTGGTGACGCTGGCGCTGCAGTCCGACGTGGATGCTATTGCTGACCGTGGTCGTATCGATAAAAACTGGATCAAGCGTCTGCCGGACAACTCGGCACCTTATACTTCCACCATCGTGTTCCTGGTACGCAAAGGCAATCCTAAAGGCATTCATGACTGGCCGGATCTGATTAAGCCAGGCGTTTCCGTGATCACGCCAAACCCGAAAACCTCCGGCGGCGCACGCTGGAACTATCTGGCGGCCTGGGGCTGGGCGCTGGACCAGAACCACGGTGACCAGGCCAAAGCGCTGGCTTACGTCCGGGCGCTGTTCAAAAACGTTGAAGTGCAGGATTCCGGTGCACGTGGCGCGACCAACACCTTCGTTGAGCGCGGTATCGGTGATGTGCTGATTGCATGGGAAAACGAAGCCTATCTGGCCGTTGATAAGCTGGGCAAAGACAAGTTTGAAATCGTTACGCCGAGCGAATCGATCCTCGCCGAACCGACGGTCTCCGTGGTCGATAAAGTGGTGGATGAGCAGGGCACGCGTAAGGTGGCGGAAGAGTATCTGAAATATCTCTACTCACCGGAAGGCCAGACCATCGCGGCGCAAAACTTCTATCGCCCGCGCGATCCTGAGGTGGCGAAGAAGTTTGCCAGCAGCTTCGCGCCGGTTAAGCTGTTCACCATCGATGACAAGTTTGGCGGCTGGAGCAAAGCGCAGAAAGCACACTTTGCCGACGGCGGCAGCTACGATCAGGTCATGAAACCGTAACCGCGTTTTCATCATGACGAAACGGTCAGCCCTGCGCTGGCCGTTTTGTTTTACGGCGCGGAAAAAGCCGTGACTTTCCGCTGGCGACAGGTGAGGATGCTGACAGCTCATCACTGAGGATCTGGCCATGCAGGCGCGCCGCCGTAGTGTTACGTTGCTGATTATCGCGTTCATCCTTCTGATTGCCGGGCTGATCGCCGGTGCGGTGCATTTGCATAAAAACGCCGACGCGCTGTGGCAGATTGTCAGCGAAAAGTGCGTACCGGACATGACGCAACGCGGTAATCCTGCCCCCTGTCAGCAGGTCAATCTGGCGCAGGGTTACGTCACGCTCAAAGATCTGAATGGCCCGCTGCAATATCTGCTGATGCCGATAGCGAAAATCACCGGCATGGAGAGCCCAATCCTCCTCGAACCCACTACGCCGAACCTGTTTGCTGCCGCCTGGCAGCAGCGCCGCCTGCTGGCACAGAAGCGCGGTGCGCCTGTCGACGACCGCGTGCTGTCGCTGGCCATCAACGCGCAGTATGGTCGTACGCAGAATCAGCTGCACATTCATATCTCCTGCCTGCGACCGGATGTGCGTCAGCAGCTGGATACGCTGGCACCGAAGCTGAATGCGCAGTGGCAGACGGCAACGCTGCTGCGGCATACCTGGCTGATTCGCACGCTGAGCACCGCCGAACTGGCGCAGCAGAGCGTGTTTATCCGGCTGGCTGAGGAGGTGCCGCATGCACGCGGTGAGATGGGCAAATACGGGCTGGCGCTGGCCCAGCTGCCGGATGGACGCCTGGCGCTGCTGGCGCTGGAGCGCAACTGGCTAAAGCTGAATCGCGGTTCGGCGGAAGAACTGCAGGATCACCAGTGCCGTTTGCTGGAGTGAGTGGCATCGCGACCGATTAAGGCAATAAAAAAGGCGGCTCATCAGCCTAATGCTTGTCAGTTAAGCTTTTAAGGACGCCGCAGCGGATAACGCTGCGGTTTCTTTTTTACCGCCCGCGGATAATGCCGCTGACGACGGCCGGGTAATACGAAGCTTCCCG